>CAJTVI010000034.1 GCA_910579545.1 uncultured Oscillospiraceae bacterium
CCGGCGCGTTTGCGCCGGGGCCTGCCCGCCAACTTTTTTAAAACCGGGGCCCTGCGGGCTTACTCCCCGCCGCCCTCTTCGCCGCCTTCTTCGCCGCCTTCCTCGCCGCCTTCTTCGCCGCCTTCCTCGCCGCCTTCTTCAGCCCCGCCCTCGGGCACGGAGCTGGAGGCCGCGGCGTCCACCGCGCTCAGCAGGTCCTCGTCCATGTTTTCACGCAGGGCGGCGTTGGGGTCAAAGTCCTGCTGGTAATCCTGCGGGGGCAGGTCCTGCGCCGCCGAGTTGGCCGGCTTCATCTCGCTGGCCTCCAGGGCGGTGAGGTAAAAGGTCTTGTCCGGCTTGGTAAAGATATAGTCCATATACTTGGTGGGCTCGTCCGGCAGGGTCATCGAGAACTCGCCGGTGGTGTTGAACTGGGGCACATAGCCCACCGTGACCCGCATGGTGCGGCCCTCCCGCTTGATCTTGACCACGCTGGGGCTGTAAAGGCCCTGCTCGCTGGTGACCGGGATCAGGTAGCCCTTGAGCTCCTCCGAGTACTGGTAGATCATGCCGTCCGACTCAAAGCTCTCGTGCTGGATCTGGTAATCCGGCCCCACCAGCTGGGTCAGGTAGGTGTCCACCTCCAGCACCGGCAGGATCAGGCATTCGGTCTCGGGGTCCCGCTCGTAGCCGTTCAGGTTGCCCTGGCTGCGCTGGGCGTTAAAGATCGCCCCCCAGATGCAGGCCTGCCGCAGCTGGGTCTGGTCCAGCTGGTCCAGGCTGGCAAAGGGCAGGGGGTCGTACATTACAAGGGTGCGCAGCCGGTCCTCGTACTCGGCGCGCAGCTCGGTATCGTCAAACAGGGCAGCCACCACGCGGTAGCCCCCAAACAGGGTGGAGCCGACCCCCACCAGCACCATCACGCAAACCACCAGCCCCAAAACCTGGCGGCGGCGGCGGCGCTGGCGGCGGGCGTGTTCCTCCCGGTCAACAGGGTTCATCTGCATAAAAAGGCCTCCTTTGGATGGGCCGCCGCGGCCGGCCCCTTATAGGGCAGTCCGGCGGCGCAGGGGGTTACCGGGTCTGGCCGGCGCCCCGCAGGATGTATTTGTAGCTGGTAAGCTCGGCAAGGCCCATGGGGCCCCGCGCGTGCAGCTTTTGGGTGGAGATGCCCATCTCGCAGCCCAGGCCGAACTCGCCCCCGTCGGTAAAGCGGGTGGAGGCGTTGATGTAAACGGCCGCGCTGTCCACCCCGGCGGCAAAGGCGGCCGCGGCGGCCTCGTTGCGGGTAACGATCGCCTCGCTGTGGCCGGTGGAGTGGGCCGCGATGTGGGCCATGGCCTCCTCCAGGCTGCCCACCACCTTAACCGCGAGGATGTAGTCCAAAAACTCGGTGTCAAAGTCGTCCGGGCCGGCCCCCTCGCCCGGGATGATGGCCGCCGCCTCGCTGCAAAGCCGCAGCTGCACCGGCACAAGGCCCTTTGCGGCCCGTTCGTCCACAAGGCGGGCCTTCATCCGGGGCAGAAAGGCCGGGGCGATTTCCCGGTGCACCAGGCAGACCTCGGCCGCGTTGCACACCGATGGGCGGCTGGTTTTGGCGTTGTCCAGAATATCCAGCGCCATGGCCGGGTCGGCCGCAGCGTCCACATACACATGGCAGATGCCGGTGCCGGTTTGGATGCAGGGCACGGTGGCCTGCTGGATGCAGGCGCGGATCAGCCCCGCCCCGCCCCGGGGGATCAGCAGGTCCACCAGGCCATTCGCGGTCATCAGCTCGGCGGCCGAGGCGCGGCTGGTGTCCTCCACCAGGCAGACCGCATCCTCGGGCAGGCCGGCCGCGGCCAGCCCCCGGCGCAGCGCCCGGGCCACCGCAAGGTTGGAGCCAAAGGCCTCCTTGCCGCCGCGCAGCACACAGGCGTTGCCGCTTTTTACCGCAAGGGCGGCGGCGTCCGCCGTAACGTTGGGGCGGCTCTCGTAGATGATGGCCACCGTGCCCATGGGCACGGCGATCTTTTGCAGCGCAAGGCCGTTTGCAAGGCTCCGCTCCTCCAGCAGCCGGCCCACCGGGTCGGGCAGGGCAGCCACCGCCTCAAGGCCGGCGGCCATGCCCTCCACCCGCTCTTCGGTCAGGGCCAGCCGGTCCAGCATGGTGTCCGGGATCTGGCCGCGGGCGGCGGCGAGGTCCTTTGCGTTTTGGGCCAGAATCTCCCCCGCTGCGGCCCGCAGCGAGGCCGCCGCGGCAAGCAGGGCCCTGTTTTTTTGTTCGGTGCCGCAGAGCGCCAGGGCGCGCTTTGCCCCGGCCGCGGCCCGCAAAAGCTCCTGTGTGGTGCGCAAGGGCCTACCCCTCCTTTTTGCCCAAAAAGCGGCTGCCCACCTCTTTGCCCTCCACAATGTCGTAAAGGCGCTCGGGGTATCCGCCGTTGGTAATGACCATGTCCGCCCCCTCGGCGGTGACCATGGCGGCGGCCCGCAGCTTGGTCTGCATGCCGCCGGTGCCCAGGCTGCTGCCGCTGCCGCCGGCGTGGGCCAGCAGTTCGGGGGTGATTTCCCGGATCACCGGGATCAGCCGGGCCGCGGGGTCGTGCCGGGGGTCGGCGGTGTAAAGGCCGTCGATGTCGCTCAGCAGCACCAGCAGGTCGGCCCGGGCGCAGGCTGTTACAATGGCGGCAAGGGTGTCGTTGTCGCCCACGCCGATCTCCTCGGTGGCCACCGTGTCGTTTTCGTTGATGATGGGCAGCGCCCCAAACTCCAGCAGCCGGGCCAGGGTGTTTACAAAGTTCTGCCGGCGGCCGGCGTGCTCCACGTCCGCCCCGGTCAGCAGGATCTGGGCCACCGTGTGGTTGTATTCGCCAAAGAGCTTGTCGTAGGTGTACATCAGCTCGCACTGGCCCACCGCGGCGGTGGCCTGCTTGCCGGGCATATCGGCCGGCCGGGCGGCGAGCCCCAGCTTGCCCACCCCCATGCCGATGGCCCCGGACGAGACCAAAATCACCTGATGGCCGGCGTTTTTGATATCGCTTAACACCTTGCACAGGGTCTCCACATGGCGGATGTTCAGCCGCCCGGTGGGATGCGCCAGGGTAGAGGTGCCCACCTTGACCACCACACGCATGCCGCCCGCCCCCTTTTTTATGGATTCTTAGCCATTATAACACAAAATCCGCCGGCAGACAAAAGGAAAGGGCTGGAACCGGGCAAAAAGGTGTGAAAATTCGGTGTCAGCCGCATCTGGCGGACGCAGCGCGGCTGTGATACAATAAGAGCCAGACAATAAACCGCATGCTGCAAAGGAGTTTTTGCCATGATCCGTTTTACCAACGATTATTCCGAGGGCTGCCACCCGGCCGTGCTGGCCGCCATTGCCGCCGCCAACACCGAGGGCAACTTTGGCTACGGCACCGACCCCCACTGTGAGCACGCCCAGGCGCTGATCCGGGAGGCCATTGGCGCGCCGGACGCCGACGTGCACTTTTTGGTGGGCGGCACCCAGGTAAACGCCACCGCCATCTGCGCCTTTTTGCGACCGCACCAGGCGGTGCTGACCAGCCGCCTTGGCCATGTGTGCGGGCACGAGACCGGCGCGGTGGAGGCCACCGGCCACAAGTGCGTGGCGCTGCCCTGCGGCCCGGACGCGAAGCTGCTGCCCGGCGCCATCCGCGAGGCGGTGGCCGCCCACCCGAACGAGCACAACGTGCAGCCAAAGCTGGTGTACATCAGCAACACCACCGAGACCGGCGCGGTGTACACCGGCGAGGAGCTGCGGGCGCTGCGGGCGGTGTGCAGCGAGCTGGGCCTGTACCTCTACCTGGACGGCGCGCGGCTGGCCAGCGCCCTGGCGGCGGGCGGCGCGGGCCTTGCCGAGTGCGCAGCTTTGTGCGACGCCTTTACCATTGGCGGCACCAAAAACGGGGCGCTGTTTGGCGAGGCGCTCTGCATCCTCAATGATGCGCTCAAGCCCGACTTCCGCTACATCCTCAAGCAGCGGGGCGGCATGCTGGCCAAGGGCTTTTTGCTGGGCATCCAGTACGAGGCCCTGATGCAGGACGGCCTGTATGAGCAGCTGGGCCGCCGCTCGACCGCGCTGGCGCTGCGCCTGCGGGACGGCATGCGGGCGCTGGGGGTTCCGTTTGCCTGCGAGAGCCCCTCGAACCAGCAGTTCCCCATCCTGCCAAACGCCGTGCTGGACCGGCTGCGCGGGCGCTTCCACTGGGAGGAGATGGGCCCCCGCGCCGGGGATGCCGCCGAGATCCGGCTGGTGACCAGCTGGGCCACCGAGGACAGCGCGGTGGACGCCTTTTTGCAGGCCCTTGCGCAGGCCCTGGCCGGGCAGGGCTGAGGCCGGGCGCGGGGCACTGCTGCCCAAAAAAATCATTTTGCGCGGCCAAAGCCGCGTTTAAAGCGCCCCAAAATTCCTTTTTGATCATGCGACAAGGGCGGCTGTTAAAAGTTTGGCATACCCCCGCAAAAGCCTGTATCCGCTTGCTTTATGGCACTTTTGGGCCGGGCAAAAAGGCCCTTAAAAAACGCGCTGCCGCTGGCATACCGGTTTTATCCGGCGTGTCAGCGACAATTTTTTGCCCTAAACCCTTGCGGCCGGCAGGGTACAGTGGTATAATAGGGCATGCGGCATCCGTTAGGCCCGCCGCCCCGCCAGCCCGGTTTGGGCCCCAGGCGCGGGCAGGGCGGGCCGGGCAAAAAGCGGTTTTTTGCCCGGGTGCCCCTGACATGCCATGAATCGGCGCTGTTTGGCGCATCCTCCCAAACGGGCTACCTCCCGTTCTGCATGCGCTTTTCTGCACGGCGTCTTCTTTCATGTACAGCAGGCCGCCGGCCTTTGGCCGGCGGCCCGTCTGTTTTTATACCGGCTTAAAAAGCCCCCAGGGATGGGCCTGCCGCGTTTTTGCGGTGTGTGCCAAACCGGCAGGGAAACACGCGTTTTGCGGGGCTTTGTTTTTTTGCGGGGGTTTGGGCTCAGGCGGCGCCGTCCGGCGCGGGCGAAAGCCCGCCCGGCTTTCGGGGCGCGTTTGCGGCCGCGCCCCCGGCCGCAAGGGCCGCCAGCCCGTTGAGCCGGCTGGCCAGCAGGGCGGCGGCCTGCGCCTTTTGGCTTGCCAGCGGCTGGCCCGGCTGCAGGTACACCGGTTCGCCCAGCAGCAGCCGGCGGCCGGCCTTGTCGCACACGGCGGGCACAAAGGGCAGCGGGCGCTGCCGGCGGCGCTGGTAGTCCCGCCCGAGGGCCAAAAACCCCTGGTAGAGCGCGCCGGTGCACACCGCGGAGCTGGCGTAGGCCACGTCCGGGCAGATGATAAGGCTTTCGCCCCGGGCCAGCGCCTGGCGGGAGAGCTGCCAGGTGCGCCGCAGCCGGCCGTCGCCCGGGCGGTTTTGGGCGGCGCGGTAGACCGGGATGGCGCCAAAGCCGCGCAGCAGCGGCGGCACCAGCGCCGCTGCCAGCGCCGCCGCAGGCAGGGCCAGCGGGCGCGGCCAGCCAAACCGGCGGGTAAAGGTGTAGCCGTAGTACTGGTCGAAGCAGGCCCGCCGCTGCAAAAAGGGGCAGAGCACCCAGGGGCGGGGCTGGCCGGGCAGCAGGGCCAGCGCCGCCGCCGGGCCGGTCAGGTTTTGGTGATGCACCACATACACGCAGGGGCCGGCCGGCAGGTGCGGAAAGAGCTGCACCAGCCGCCAGCGGCCGGGCAGCAGGGTCAGCAGCCGGCGCAGCAGCCGGGCAAAGGGCCGCCAGACATGGTGTTTTGGGGGGTTCACCGCGCGCTCGCCCTCTTTCCTGTAAAATAGGTCCTGCCAAGGTGGACCAGCCAGACCAGCGCGCACTGCACCGCCGGCACCGCCGCCCCCAGGGCGCAGACCAGGCCCCAGCCCCGGGGGCTGAAGGGCTGGATGCCAAAAAAGCCGGGCAAAAAGCTGGTGGCCCCAAAAAAGCCCAGCGCCATGAGCCCGATCACCGCCGCCCGCAGCCGGGTGAGCGGCCAGCAGAGCAGGGCCAGCACGCACAGCCCGTTGACCCCCGCCAGCAGGGTGCAGGCCGAGGAGACCTCGGCCACCGGCAGCCCCATGCGCCCGCCCAAAAAGGAGGCGAGCAGCATGGCCGCCGCGGCGGTAAGCCCGCCCGGCAGCGCGTTGCCGATGGCCTGGGGCAAAAAGCGGCCCCTGGGGCGGGTGCAGCAGGGCTCGAAGGTGAGCAAAAAGGAGGGCGCGCCGATGAGCAGCCCGCTGATGAGGGTGATCTGGATGGGCACGAGCGGGTAGGGCCGGCCGGCGAGCAGCATGGCCGCCGCCGTGAAAAACGAAAAGATGTTTTTGACCAAAAACAGCGAGGCCGACCGCCCGACGTTCTGGATGACCCGCCGCCCCTCGCAGAGGATGGCGGGCAGGGCCGCAAAGTTGGAGTCCAGCAGCACGATCTGGCTGGCCTGGCGGGCGGCCTCGCTGCCGGCGGCCATGGCGATGCTGCAATCGGCCTCCTTGAGGGCGGGCAGGTCGTTGACCCCATCGCCCAGCATGGCCACCGTGTGCCCGGCCCTGCGCAGCCCGGCAATGAGCTGCCGCTTTTGCTCGGGCGAAACCCGCCCAAACACCGTGTGCTGCTGGGCAAAGGCGGCCCAGTCGGCCGGGCCCTGGGGGGGCAGGGCGCTCATATCCGCCTGGCGCTGGGCGTTTGGCACCCCGGCCAGCTGGGCGATGCGGCCCACGGCGGCCGGCGCGTCCCCCGAGAGCACCTTGACGGCCACCCCCTGCTGCTGGAAATAGCGCAGGGTGTCCTGCACCCCCGGCCGCAGGGTGTCGGCCAGCACAACGTACCCCAGCAGGGTGTGCCGGCCGGTGAGGGCGTCGCGGCACACCGCGTTTTGCCCGGCGGCAAAGGCCAGCACCCGCCGCCCGGCCGCAAGCCAGGGCTTGAGCAGATCGGCGTTCTGCCCCGGGGCCAGCCGCTCGGGCGCGCCCAGCAGGTACCACACGCCCGGCGCGCTTGGGCCAGCGCCCTCTTGCCCCTCTTTATTTTGCCCGGCCGGCCCGGCTTGTCCGCCCTCGTTTTGGCCGGCGGGGGCGCAGGGGGCGGATGCGCCCGGCGCGTCCGGCACAAACTGGGCGCTCCACCCCCGCTGGGAGGAAAAGGGCACCTGTTGGGTGCTGGCAAGGGGCGGTGCGCTATAGGCATCGGCCAGGGCGCGGATGGTGGCGTTGGGGGCGGCGGCCGCCCGCGCAAAGCCCCCCAGCAGCGCCGCCAGCCGGGCCTCGGCGGCGTCTGGCGCGGCGCTTTTTGCCAAGGCGTCCCCTGTTATGGCGGCGTCTGGCGCGGCGCTTTTTGCCGCAAGATCCCCCGGCGCGGCATTTTCCGGCGCGGCGTTTCCCATTATGGCGGATCCCGGCGCGTTATCCTGCGGCGCGGCGTTCCCCACCGCCAGCAGCGCCTCGGCCCGCAGGCTGCCCTCGGTGAGGGTGCCGGTCTTGTCCAGACAGAGGGTGTCCACCCGGGCCAGGTTTTCGATGCAGGCCATCTCGTGCACCAGGGTGCGCTGCCGGGCCAGCCGCAGCACCCCCACCGCCAGCGCCACGCTGACCAGCAGGTACAGCCCCTCGGGGATCATGCCGCAGAGGGCCGCCACCGTGCTGCTTACCGCGTAGCGCAGGCTGGTGCCGGGCAGCGCGCACTGGCGCAGCCCCATAAAGACCCCAAAAGGGGCCAGCAGCACCCCCACCGCCCGCAGCCAGCGGTCGAGGTCCCGCACAAGGCCGGCGGGCCGCCGCTTTTGCCGCCGGGCGTTTTGGGTAAGGCGGGCGGCGTAGCTCTGCTGGCCCACCCGGTCCAGCCGGGCGGCGCACTCGCCCGCCACCACAACGCTGCCCGAGAGCAGCGGGTCCCCCGGCTGTTTTTTGACCGGGTCGGCCTCGCCGGTAAGCAGCGCCTCGTTGACCTCCACAAGGCCCGTAAGCACCACCGCGTCCGCGCAGACCTGCCCGCCCGCCGCAAAACGCACCACGTCGTCCAGCACCAGCTGGTCCGGGGGCAGCAGCTGCTCGCGGCCGTCCCGCACCACCCGCACCGGGGCCTGGGTGAGCACGGCGGCCTTTTGCAGCACCGCCCGCACCCGCAGCTCCTGCAGGATGCCGATGCCCGCGTTGCACACCACCACCCCCAAAAACAGCATGTCCCGCCAGGCCCCCACCGCAGCCAGGCAGCCGGCCAAAAACACAAACACGAGGTTATAAAAGGTAAAGATATTGTCCCAAAAAATGCGGGCGGTGGTTTTGCCAAGCGAGGGGGGCGGGGTGTTGGCCCAGCCGCCCTGGGCCCGCTGGCTTGCCTGCTGCGCGGTAAGGCCGGCCGCCGGGTGCGGGTTTAACCGCTCTACCGGCTGCTGCCGACACGGGGGACAGCTCTTTGCATCCTTCGCCCTGCTGCCGGCGAAAGAACCTTCCCCCTGTCGTTCGCTTGACCTGCGCATTTTGGGCACTCCCCTCTCCCTTGGGCAGCGGCCGGGCCAAAAAGCGGGGCCGCAAATGTTTGCAGGCCCGCCGGTTTTTTTGCCGCTGGTTGCAGCCGGGCGCTTGCCGCCCGGCGCTTACCCCATAAAACGACATTGGGCGGGGAATCCCTTCAAATTTTTGCCAGCCGACCCGCCCGCCAAACACCCAGGGCCGCAAAATTGCCGCCGGCCGCTTTTGTTGGGCAGTAAAAAGCCGCCCCCTTTGCCAAAAGGGGGCGGCTTTGCTGATGTGGGATGGGCCGGGGCCTCAGCCCCGGCGCAGGGTGTCGCCGGCCATCCGGTCGGCCAGTTCGTCCTCAAAGTTTTTTTGGCGCTTGTGCTGCTGGAAGCGGTGCACCACGAACACCACCACCATGGCGATGAGCACGATCAGGGACGGCAGGTCCCAGAAACACCAGCCAAACGAGGTGTGTGCAAACATCTTGTTCCCTCCTGTTGTTGGGTTTGGCCCGCCCTTGGGGGGCGCGTCGGCCTGCTTTGGGCCGGCGCCGGGGCCTTGGGTTTTTGGCGGCGCAAGGGGGGCTGTTACCGGCCTTGGGCGGTATACTCTTCGAGCCTTGCGCGGGCCTCAAAAATGTCCCGCTGGCCCTGTTTGACCTTGGAAATGTACAAAAGCTCGAGCACAAAGGCCGCCAGCAGCAGGATAAAGTGCAGGATGCAGCAGCGGTGGTCGGCCGGGCCGGCCAGCGGGGTGGCCTCCTCGCCGAGTTCTACCTCCTCGCCCTCGCCGGGGTTCTGGATCGAGATGCGCGGCGCGGTGGCCGGGCCGGCCAGCGGGGTAGCGGGCTCCTCAAGTTCCTCCGGCTCGGCGGCCGGGGCTACTGCGGCCCGGCGCACCGGTACTGCCACCGGCGCGGCCACAGGTGCGGGGGCGGGCGCGGGGGCAGGCGCAAGGGCGGGGCCTCCGCCGCCACCGCCGCCGCCGGCCGGCGCGGGCGCGCCGAGGGTCACCACAAAGTTAGTGCTGCCGGTGATGCGGGTGGCCGTGGTGGGCCGGGTGGGCCCCCAGCTTGCCAGCCGGACGCTGTAGCCCCGGTTGGCGGTAACGGCCGGCAGCTGGCTGACATCCAGATGCCCCACGCCATCCGCGGAAGGCACGCCGTTTTCGTCACGCAGGGTGACCACCGTGCTGGACAGGCTTACGCTGCCGTTTACGGCCGAGTAGCTTACCACCGCCTGGTAGATGTCCGGGATGCCGTCGCCGGGGCCGGGGTGGGACGGGTCAACGTTCACGGTGGGGTCGCGCAGAAGGTCCGCCCGGTACAGGCCGGTTACCGTAATATCCCCTGCCGGCATGGTATCCGGCTCGCCCTGCCAGCCGGTAAACACATAGCCATAGCGGGCCGCGGGCTCCCCTTTGCGGGGCACCGGCGCGCCATAGAGGAACTCGACGGGGGCTTCTTCCTCCAGCACGGTGCCGTTTTCGGTCTCGTGCCGGTAGGTGACCTTGTAGCTGCGGCGGGCAAAATAGATGTTGGCGATGGTGCTGCCATCCCCCGCGATCCGCACGCCGTCCACCGCCGCGGGCACCTGCTCGTTGGGATGGGCGCTGTCGGTCATGGTATAGTGATCCAGCACAAAGCCCTCGGCGGGCATCCGCTCTTTTGTGAATTTGGCCAGGTCCACCAGATCCCCGGTGGTGCCGGTCAGCATCTCAACATCCCCATCCAGGTTGCGCACAAGATAGGTGCCGTCCGGCTCCATCAGGAAATAGCGCACGGTATAGGGGGTATCCGGTTTGGGGGTATAGCGGCCAACGAGGGTAACGTTGCCGTCCGGCATCGAGATAAGGTCGTTTTCGAGCGGCTTGCCGTCCCAGTACCAGCCGCTGAAGTCGTAGCCAGCCAGCGCGGGCGGGGCCAGGACCTTTGCATTCTGGCCGTAGAAGTAACGGCCCTCATCCTCCGGCACGGGGCCGGCCCCCTCGGGCAGGATGCCATCGAACTTGTAGTACACCTTGTAGCGGGGGCGGGCATAGTAGACCTTGAGCACCAGCTCGGGCTTGCCCTCCCGGTCAAAGGTAACGGTGCCGCTGAGTTTCTGGTCGTTATGGCCCGTCTGGGCGTAGCCATCGACCGCCGGGACCGGGGCCTCGACCTTTTCGCCCGCAAAGGCGTCGATCTGCTGGGTCATTGTATCATTGCGGGAATAGCTGCCCAGCACCGGGTTTTCGAAATAGTATTCGACCGTGTAGGCATTCTCCACCTTATAGGGCTCAAAGCGGCCGGTCAGGACCACGTCCTTGTCGGGCATGGTAAACTGGCCGTCCTTCATCTCAAGGCCCTGCGCCTCCCAGCCGCTGAACTTGTAGCCGGGCGCGGTGACCGGCTCCCGCGAGGCGGTGACCAGCTGGCCGGTGCGGGCATGCTGGGGCTGCGGCAGGCCGGATACGGTGAGATTCCCATTCTGATCCTTGGGCAGGTCGCCGGTGATCAGATAGTGTACCGTGTGGTCGGCACGCTGGTAATAGACAGGGATCTCAAGGCCGCTGTAAAGCTGGACGGTGGGCAGCACCCCATTTTGGGGAACAAGGTCGGAGGTGTCGATCTCCTTGCCATACAATTCGGCCGCCTCTTCCAGCGGCAGGGCGGTGACCCAGCTGCCGGCATAGCCCTTTTGCTCGATCGAAAAGAGTTCCTTGTATTTGCCGGAGCCGTCCTCCAGCTGCCGATAGTAGGTGATCGTGTAGGAGGTTTCTCCCAGCACGTTAAAGCTGCCGGTGAGTTCGACCTTCTTTGCGGGCATGCAGAACTGGCCGCCGCTGATGACGGCATCCTGGGTGGCCCAGCCGCTGAAGGTATAGCCCGCGGGCGGCTCGACCTCGGCAAGGGATACCGTCTGGCCGGTTTTAAAGTTGAGGGTTTTAGGCAGCTTTGGCGCGCCCTCGGGCGCCCAGGCATATTGATAGGTGACCGGGTAGCTCTCGCGGCTGTAATACAGCTCGATGACGAGGGTGCCCTCGGCCGGGATCGGGTTTTTGGCCACAATGGTGCCGCCCAGCGGCTCGGAGTTCCAGAGCTCCCTGGCCCGGGCCAGGACCATATCCACAAGGCGCTCGGCATTGCCCTCGTACTTGTAGCCCTCGAACTGGGGCACCCTGATCACCGGCTTTTCGCCCAGCCTGCCGTTGGCGTAATGGATGTCCTCGCAGATGGGGACGTTGTAAACCCCATCCTCGTCCAGGGATTCGGCCAGGCAGCGCACCACATAGGGGATGTCCTCCCGCGGGGTGTAGATCACCGTGACCGTCATGTCCTTTTCAATGCCCGCACCCGCCACAGCGCCCATGTTGGGCCGGTAGCCCGGGACGTCCGGGCTGGAGATGCTGTACCCCTCGCCGGGCTTGAGCTGCAGGACGACCGGCTCCGCGGCCTGCCTGCCATCGTTCAGGTGGTAGTTGACCGTGAGGGTGAACTTTTTGGGCTCGTACCGGAAGGTGACGAGGTTGGCGCCGCTGTCCAGCCCCAAAACAAGGGTTTTGGGGTTCTGCTCATCCGGCGCAAGCTCCCAGCCCGCCAGCAGCGGGGCGTTTGCCGATACTGGCGAGTTGTACCAGCCTTCATTGCCCTCGGTGTATCGGCCAAGCTCGACCTCATCATCGCCGTCCCCGCTTTGGGCAACGGCCCGCACCGTGTAGCCGACCCGGTCCGGCTGGAGCGGCACCTCAAAAACGGTGCTGCCCTCCGGATCAAGGGCCTTGCCCTCCACGCTTTCCACGGCCAGGCTGTAGCCCGCCGGGATGTCCAAACTCTTGAGGTCCAGTTCCTGCGTCTGGCCGGCCGGCACGGAAGCCTCCCGGGAGAAGGTTTTCACCGGCTTCCCGGTTATGGCATCGTACAGCCGGACGGTGTAGTAAACGGTGTTGGCCTTGTAATAAAGGGTGTACTCCTGCTGGGTTTTTCCCTCCTCATGGGGCACGGTCACGCTGCCCGAAACCAGCGGCTCATAGCCGGAGATCGACGGCACCGTGAGGGTATAGTCCTGATCACCGGGGATGTCCTTGGCCGTAAATTCCCGCAGAATCGCATCCCCATCCTGAACAACGCAGCGGACGGTGAGGTTCCAGGGCTTTACGAGTTCGGGAAGCGGCTCCTTCCACACGGCGGCAAGGGTCAGTTCGTGGGCCGGCATGGCGGCCGGCAGCGGCCCGCCGTCCTCAAGGGCCCAGCCCGCAAATACCGCGCCGGGGCTGACCCCCTCGGGGGGCGCGATCTGGCCGGCGGTGGGCAGGAACGGCGAGAGCGGCTCTTCAAACAGCAAAACCGCGCCATCCTCCGCCCCTGTGCAGTTTGTAAACGCAAGGGTGTAACCCTGGCGGACATAAAGCAGTTCGCCCGTCTGCTCGTTGCAGGTTTTGTACGCAAAGCCCTCAATGGGGGTCGCGTAGTCCTCAAGGCTGCCGTCCGCGGGCCGCTGGATGGTCCGCCAGCACTTGTATTTTCCATCCAGTTCCTGGAGCATGTACTTCACTTCGCGCAGCTGCCCGCTGCTGGCGTAAAAGTGCATATCCTGGGCGGGCATCCGCTTGGGAAGCTCGGTGGCGACCATGCAGCTTTCGTCCGTATACCAGGTATATTCCCTGTATACGCCACCCAGATTGTCCAGCACAACGGTATCGTATTCTTGCAAGATTTTAAGGGTATCGTCCTCAGCCCAGCCGCGGAGGGTGTCCCATTTATAAAAATGGAGGGTAAAGGTGCGGCGGACAAAATAGACATTCATCACCGTGGGGCCATCGGCCGCGATGGTCACCGGCTGGGTTTTTTGGGTATCCAGCTCGTAGCCGGCCGGGTCGAGCCCCAGGTCCCCGGGGTTGGAAACATAGGCTGCCAGGCTGCCCACGGCGCCTGTGCGCATCTCCTCATAAAGCGGGAAATCCGGATCCTCGTCCCAGTATACGATCTTATAATCCGCCAAAACCACGGCCGGCTCCCAGATGGCGTAGACCGCAAGGTCCTCCTCCGGCATGATCAGATCCTCCGGCAGGCCCTTCCAGCCGGCAAACTCATATCCATCGCGGGCCGGCTCCTCCGGCAGGGCGATCTCCTCGCCGGCCTTGAGGGTACTGGTTTCAATGGACTCTCCGTCCTCTTCCACGTACCAGGTAATGGTATATGTATCGGCGGCCGGCTGGCGCATGGGCGCGCGCATCGGGCCCGGCGCGGGGGTCGCGCTGGGATCAGGGGTGGCGCTGGGATCGGGAGTCGCGCTGGGATCGGAGGTGGCACCGGGTTCCGGCGAGGCACTGGGATCCGGGGTCGCGTCCGGCTGGGCGGTCGCGTCCGGATCGGCGGTGGCGCTGGGATCGGGGGTCGGCTCGCTCCCATCGCCCGTTTCCGGGGCCGCGGTGGCAGCCGGGGTCTCCGGCGGCGTTTCGGGCTGCTGGGTCTCAGCCGGCTGGGTCTCAGCCGGCGGAGTCTCAGGCTGCGGCGGCGGGGTCTCCTCCTCCGGCTCGTTCGGCTCCGGTTCGGGAGACGGCTCGCTCACGACGGTTGGGTCGTCCGGCAGCTCGGTAGCAAAGGCGCTCAGGTTGGGCAGATACCCCATGAGCATAACAAACGCCAGCATCCCGCACAAAAGGCGAAGCGCCTTTTTGCTGAACCGCTCGTTCATGGTGCATTCCTCCTTGTTTGCTGCAAGCAGGCGCGCCGCCTGCCGGCCCGGGGCGTGGGGGATGGTTCCGGGCCGCATCATAACACTTTTTTGGGGGCGCTGCGGCCCCGCCGGCCGCCATGCGGCCGCGGGCCCCTGCACACCTGGCGCTTGACACTTGGCGCTTGGCAGGCCCCTCTATCAAGTAAAGTCTTTTTAAAAAGGGCAAATTGCTCATTTTAAAAAGCATTTTTTTGCAAAAAAATACTTTTTGGCTCCCGGCCGGTGGCAGCGGGCCAAAACCCGCGCCCTGGCGTTTTTTGGCCCTGCCGCGGCCGCGGGGGGCGCCGGCGCTTTGGCCGCGGCCCGGCATATGGGGGCCGCAGCCCCGGCCTTTTGCCGCCTCCCGGCGGCAGCCCGGCCTTTTGGGCCCCGGCGCTTTGGCTATGCCGCAACCGTGATCACGATCTGGTAGTCCGCGCCGCTGGCATCAAAAAGGGTCAGCTCATACACGGCGTCCCCCTGGGCGTAGGGCAGGCGCAGTTGTGCGGCCTGCTCGTCGGCAGAGATCTGGAGCAGCTTGCCATCGCCCTGCAAAACGGCCGTAATGCGGGAATAGTCGATGGCATACTCCCCCGCGCGCAGCTGCAATACCAGTTCGTCCCCTTCCACCCAGGCCTCGGTGGCGGCGGGGGGCTTTACGCTTGTGACCACCTGCGTGGGCTGAATGATGACATGGTGCAGGTAGCCGGCGGCAAACACCCCCAGCGCGCCCAGCACGGCAAAGGCCAAAAGGCCGGCCAGCAAAATGCAGGCGGCAAGCCGCGCGGCGCGGCCCTTGCGGGCCCTTTGGGCAAGGGCGGTGTAGGCCTCGCGGTCAAAGGGCAGGCGGCAGGCGTTGTACACCCGCTCCAGGGTATTGCTGGCCTGCTCCTGCGAGAGCTCCGGTTTTGTGTGGTGCTGTACCTGCATGCCGCTACCCTCCCCTCTTATAATCGCCGCGCAGCGTTTCGTACCCGCGCCGCAGGTACCGGGTGACCGAGCTGACGCTGCAGTCCATGGCCTGGGCGATGTCCCGCAGCTCCATCTCGGCAAAGTACCGCATGATGATGGCCTGCCGCTCCCGGTAGGGCAGCCGGTTTACAAGGTCCCGCATTTCCCCGATCTCGTTGACCCGATCGGGGTCGGCCAGCTCGTCCGGCAGGAGGTCCAGCTGCTCGGCCTGCATCCCGGCGGGCTGCCGCCTGCGCTTGCCGGCCATATCGTAGCAGATGCGCTGGATGATCGAGCGCAGCCAGGTGGTAAAGCACTTGGGCTCCCGCAGGCCGGGCAGGCCCTGGTACACCACGATATAGGCCTCCTGCAGGGCGTCCTGGGCAAGCCGTTCGTCCCGCAGGTAGCGGCAGGCAAAGGCGTACTGCCGCTCGTATGTAAGGGTATACAGTTCGGCAAAGGCGTCGCTGTCGTTTTGCTGGGCGCGCCGCACAAGGCCCACTAAGTAGGCCGTCTCGGTTACCGCAAGCGCTTTCACGGGGCATCACCTTTGCTTTTTGATCAGGATCGGGGCATTGCGGCGGGGGCCGGCTCCCGGGCATGCCGTACAGGGGCGGGGCGCCCGGGCGTTTTGCGCCGGGCTACCCCTCGCAAAAGATGCGGCGCAGCTGGGGCCGGCGCTCGATCAGGCGCACCAGCGCGGTGCCGGCCGCGCAGCAGCTTACGGCTTCGCCCAGGCCCACCGTGAGGGCGTTCCACAAAAAGGCGGGCCAAAACGCGCTGCCGCCGGCAAAAAAGTACGCCAGCTCGGCCCCCACGATCACCGCGTTGAACACCACCGGCGGCAGGCTGGCGGGCAGCGCCAGCCCCCGCACCCGCACGCCGCGCAGCTTCCAGGTGACCAGGCCGGCCAGCAGGGTGGCCAGGGTGCCGAACACCGCGTCCAGCAGGCCGTAGCCAAACATGTTGGCCAAAAAGCAGCCCAGGCCCAGCGCGGCAATGTACTCGGGCCCAAACACCGGCAAAAGGCAGAGCGCCTCGGCCAGGCGCACCTGCACCGGCCCATAGCTGATGGGCTGCAGGATGAGGCAGAGGGCCACATAGGCGGCGGCCACCATGGCGCAGCGGGCCAGCCTGCGGCTGGAAAGCCCGCGCCCGCGGCCGGCCAGCGCGCCCAGCAGCAGCGCGGCAAGTACAAGGCCCATGGCAAGGGCGGTGGGCCAGCTGAAAACAATGCTCATAACCATACACTCCGGCGGCAGGATTTTGACCGGGCGGCGCCGCCTGCTTCCGCCCGGTGTGGACCGCCCTTTTGAGGGCCGGGGGCAGCTGCCCCGCAGCCCCGCCCTGAGCGGCGAGCCTAAAATCATAAGCGGCTCTTTTTTCGGCAGGCAAAAACCCGCCTGCCGGTAACTTTTATTATAAACCATGGCCGCCCGCTTCCACAAGGGCCAAGCGGGCGCGGGACGGTGTTTTTTTATGGAAAACCGCGAAAAAGCGCGCCGTCCCTTTTCTGCCGCCCATCTGCCCTGCCGCAGGCAAAACGTCCCGCGCCCGGCAAAGCCCCCCGCGGCAAAACAAAACGCCTGCCCGGCAAAGCAAACCGGCCGCCGCGAAAAATTCGCGGCGGCCGGTTTTGGGGGTCTGGGGGCCTGCGGCCCCCAGATCGGCCCAGGCTGCGGGGGGCCTGCGGCCCCCGGATCAGCCCCTTGCGCTTTATAAAGCCTTAGCCGTTGCGGCGCTTGGCCTCGATCTCGGCAATGGCGTCCTTGCGGGAGAGGTTGATGCGGCCCTGCTGGTCGATCTCGGTGACCTTGACCACGATGGCGTCGCCCACCGCGACCACGTCCTCGACCCGCTCGACCCGCTTGGAGTCCAGCTTGGAGATGTGCACAAGGCCCTCCTTGCCGGGGGCGATCTCCACAAAGGCGCCAAAGTTCATCAGCCGGGTGACCCGGCCCTTGTAGATGGCCCCGATCTCGGGATCCTCCACGATGGTCTTGATGGTGTGGATGGCCCGGTTGGCGTCCTCGATGTCGATGGCCGACACAAAGACCCGGCCGTCCTCCTCGACGTCGATCTTGCAGTTGCAGTTGGCGCAGATCTCCTGGATGACCTTGCCGCCCTTGCCGATGACGTCCTTGATCTTGTCCACGCTGATGACCATCGAGAGCATCTTTGGCGCGTACTTGGACAGGCTCTCGCGCGGGGCCGGGATGACCGGCAGCATGATCTCGTCCAGGATATACAGCCGGCCCTTGCGGCACTTTTCAAAGGCTTCCTCGATGATCTCGTAGGTGAGGCCGTCGATCTTGATGTCCATCTGGATGGCGGTGATGCCCTTGTGGGTGCCGCCCACCTTAAAGTCCATATCGCCGTGGAAGTCCTCCACGCCCTGGATGTCCAGCATGGTCATCCATCGCTCGCCCTCGGTGATGAGGCCGCAGCTGATGCCGGCCACCGGGGCCTTGATGGGCACGCCGGCGTCCATGAGGGCCAGGGTGCTGCCGCAGATGGAGGCCTGGCTGGTGGAGCCGTTGGAGGAGAGCACCTCGCTGACCAGCCGGATGGTGTAGGGGAACTCCTCCTGGCTGGGGATCATGGGCAGCAGGGCGCGCTCGGCCAGAGCGCCGTGGCCGATCTCGCGCCGGCCGGGGCTGCGGGGGGCGCGGGCCTCGCCCACCGAGTAGGGCGGGAAGTTGTAGTGGTGGATATACCGCTTGTAGGGCTCGGTGCCAAGGTCGTCCATGAGCTGGCTGTCCTTGGTGTTGCCCAGGGTGCAGACGGTGAGCACCTGGGTCTGGCCGCGGGTAAACATGCCGCTGCCATGGGCGCGGGGCAAAAGGCCCACCTCGGCGGCCAGCGGCCGGATCTCGTTGATGCCGCGGCCGTCCACCCGCTTGCCCTCGTCCAGAAGCCAGCGGCGCACCACAAACTTCTGCATCTTGTAGCTGATAAGGTCGAGGGTGGCGGCGTCGAGGTCGGGATGCTCGGCGGCGATCTGGTCCATCAGGGGGGCCAGGGCGGCGTCCCGCACGTTTTTGTCGTCGGTGTCCATGGCGGCCTTGAAGTCGTCCAGATGGGCGGCCATCACCGCGTCAAAGAGGTCGTGGTCCAGCTCGACCGGCTCAAATTTGATCTTGGGCTTGCCGATGGCGTCCACGATGGTGTGGATGAACTTGATGATCTCCTTGATCTCGGCATGGGCCTTTTTGATGGCCTCGAGCATGGTCTTTTCGTCCACCTCGTTGGCGCCGGCCTCGATCATCACGATCTTGTTTTCGGTGGCGGCCACCGTGAGCTGCAGATCGCTCCTGCCGCGCTGCTCCAGGGTGGGGTTGACCACCAGCTCGCCGTCCACCAGGCCCATGAACACCCCGCCGATGGGGCCGGCCCAGGGGATGTCGCTGACCGAGAGGGCAATGGAGGTGCCGATCATGCCGGTGATCTCGGGGCTGCAGTCCTGGTCGACGCTCATCACGGTCATGGTGACGCAGACGTCGTTGCGCATATCCTTGGGGAAGAGCGGGCGGATGGGCCGGTCGATGACACGGCTGGTGAGCACCGCCTTTTCGCCCGGGCGGCCCTCGCGGCGCATAAAGCTGCCGGGGATGCGGCCCACCGAGTAGAGCTTTTCTTCAAATTCCACGCTCAAAGGGAAAAAGTCGATGCCCTCGCGGGGCTTGGCGCTCATCACAACGTTGCAGAGCACCACCGTTTCGCCGTAGCGCACAAGGCAGCTGCCGTTGGAAAGCCCGGCCATCTTGCCGGTTTCCACCACCAGCGGGCGGCCGCCGAGGGTGGTCTCGAACACCTTGTAGCGCTCAAAGGTTTCCTTGCGGGAAGAAAATTCCAGTGCCATGTTTTTTGCCTCCTGTTTTGAGATTTGTATTTTAAGGGGCCGCCGGCATGGCTTTAGCAAGGAATCCGGCGCAAAAGGCTTCTTTTGCGCCCGATTCGCTGCTAAAATCACGCCTTTTTCCCCAAAAACCGCGGGACAGGAAAAAGCAGGTGGGCCGCAAAACAGCGCGGCCCGCCTGCCCATTCGACCTTTGTTACTTGCGCAGGCCCAGCTTGGCGATCAGAGCGCGGTAACGCTCGATGTCCTTCTTTTGCAGGTAGGCCAGCAGGTTGCGGCGGCGGCCGACCATCTTGAGCAGGCCGCGGCGGCTGTGGTGGTCGTGCGGGTTCTCCTTAAGATGCTCGGTGAGGTGGTTGATGCGGGCGGTGAGCAGCGCCACCTGCACCTCGGGCGAGCCGGTGTCGGTCTCGTGCACGCGGGCGGATTCGATGATGTTTTTCTTGTCTTCCATGAGAATATGCTCCCTCTTTCTTTTGCCGGTCGGGCAGATGATCTGGCAGCGGCTCAGCGTGGGCAAACCGGGTGCTCCCTTTGGTTCGGCACGGCGCAATTCCCTTTGATAAAAAGGCAAAAACCTTGCCGGCAGGGCATACTCCCCATACCGGGCCACAGTCACGAATGATATTATATCACAGCGGTTTTGAAATTACAACCGGTTTTGCCGGCAGGTTTGCTCAGCCCGCAGCGACCATAAAGGGGATGGTGAGTTCGGTCTTGTCGAGGGCGGTCTCCATATCCGCGCTGAGGTACAGGGTAAAGGTGATCTCGCCCGAGGCCGCGCCGGAAACCACCGCCTCGGTCAGCGCGCTGCCCAGCGCGAGGGTCTGCTCACAGCTTTCGCCTCCGGCCGGGGCGGCGTCGTAGTAGTCCTCTTCAAACGCGTCTTCGACGCCCACAGCCGTCCCGTTTACGCACGCATCCTCAAAGCGGATAAAGAGGTCATCGCCGGTTTGGTTTTCAAACTGGATAAGCGGGTCCTCGTAGTGCAAGCCCTCAGCATCGGTGGTCAGCCCCCTGAGGGTCTGTTCCGGCAGGGTGACGAGCAGGCCGTTTGCGCTGTAAAGCTCCTGAGCTGCGAGGACGACATCTCCCGCCTTTGGGCCCTGGGCAGGGGCACCCTCCTGGGTGCGCAGCAGTTCGCTGGTGCAGAAGGTGGCGACGACCGGCTCCAGCCCGGTTCCGTCGGCGGCGGTCACGGTGGCTTTAACGGTCCACTCGGCGTATTGGCTGACAAATTCGGCGGCCGGCATCCCGATCAGGGCAAGGTCTCCCCTCCCCTTGCCGGTCATGGGTTCGAGGGTGAAGGCGGGCTCAGACGGCTGCCAGGCTTCCACCGCCTCGCCGTCAAACAGGAATTCGTCATACTGGATCGTTACGGACTCACTGCCGTTGTTCGCGATCTCGAGGCCGAGCGAGGTAAAGCCCTCCTTGTCCTTGATCCAGGCATCGGCGATATACTGCTCCCGCGGGGTTGCGATGCCGGAGCATCGAAGCTTGTCCCGGGGTCTGCGCCGTTGCCAACGGCCTGCCCGGCGGCCGCCGGTTCGCCGCCGCAGCCGGCCGCAGCAAGCGCCAATGCCAGCGCGGTCAGGCACAGGGCCAGTTGGCCTGTTTTTTGTTTAACCATGATTCCCTCTCCTTGTGCTGCGCGTTTTTCTATGGCTTGCCCCATGCCGCATGGGCGCAAGGCCGTGCGGCGGGCCGCAGGGCCTTGCGCCGCCTCCCCGGTGTGCCGCCGCACCGTGCCGGCATGCCCCCGGACAAACCCTTTGCAGCGGGAGGGCAGCCGCGCAAAGCGCACTGCCGGCCCCCTTACAGGGCATACTCCCCGGGCCGGGCCGCGGTCACGCGCAGCATGCTATCACGGGCCGCTTTAAATTACAACTGATTTTCTCCGGGCGGGGCGTCCAAATCTTTGGCGGGCGCTTTGCGGCCCAAAAGCCGCCCCGCGGCGCCGGCAGCGCGGGCAAAAACGGCCCGCAGCGCCTGCCAGAGCACCGGCGTCCCGCAGGCGGCAGGCGGCAGCAGCATTAAAAAGAAGGGCAGGCAGTAGCGGCCCTTGGCCTCCCAGAAAATATAAAAGGAAAAGCCGCCCAAAAACACCACCAATGGCAAAAGGGCCCAGAGCGGCGCCTTTTGCGCGGCCGGCCTGCCAAGGCACTGCCCCAGCACAAAGGCCAAGGCGGCAAGGTAAACGAGATTTTGATATCCATCCGTCCAGGCAATGACCCAGGGGCGGAGCGCGCCGTCGTACACCGATGCCATAAACGCACTGCCCTGGATGCGGCCTTCCCCATCCCAGATGTTGGAATAGCTTAACAGGCTTTCAAAGGTGGGGTCGGCCCATTCGCTTGCCAGCTTTTTGTGGAAAAAGCCCGCGGCATAGGCCGGGTCATCGGCAAAAGCCCTGTACTGCCGCCGCACTTCGATGCGGCTTTTGAGGTCTGCAAGCTCCATATCCCCATCCGTGGCCTCGGCCACCCAGTCCTGCCAGCCGTCGAACCAGCCGCAGCCGCGCCTGCTTTCTTTGGAGCCCATCACGAGGAAGGTGGATTTTGGCAGGCCCGGGCCAAAACTGAACCCGGCGCGGAACTGCATATAGCGGTTTAAAAATGCATCGGAATGCAGGCAGGCCCAAAACACTGCCGCAAGCAGGGCCGCCGCATAGAAGGCTTTGGCTCTGCCCCATGCCGGGGCAGGGCCCTGCGTGCACGCAGGCGCAAAGCACTGGATCAGCAGGATCGCCAGCGCCGTGAGCAGTACGGTATTGCGCACCAGGGTACCGGCCAGCAGTACCACGCAGACGCCGGCCAGATACCGGAACCTTTGCGTTTGGCGCAGCTGCACAAAAAGCCACACTGCCAAAAAGGAGCAGCCGATCGCAACAACGTCCCCATAAAAGATGGGCGAGTAGAGAAGCGGCGGCAGGCAAACAGCCGCCAGCAGCAGGTAGACGCCCTGGGGCAGCAGGGCCGTGCCGGCCATGCTGCCGGTAAGCCGGTAGCCGCAATAGACCGAAACAGCCCACCACAACGCGTTGGTGAGGGACACCGCCCAGGTGGCGGTGGTGCCAAACAGACGGAACACCCCTTCAAAATACAGTGCCGTGCCGATTTGGTAGGGATGGCGGATCAGGTATTCGTTGTGCAGGCCGCTGTACTGCCCATTGAGAAGATCGAGGGTCGCCTGCCGGACCCAGTCCATATCGGTACCCTCCGGGATAAAATCGCTCTGTAAACCCCACCAAAGGGCAAGGCCAAAGCAGCAGGCGCACACCAGCCCGCAGCCAAGGTCCAGCCGCCGCCGGGCGTTGGGCGCGCCGCGTGCCAAAAGGCCGGCGGCGCCGCACAAAAGTGCCGACAGCAGCGCCGCGCCCAACGCCCCGGGCAGCGGGGCCTGGGGATCCAGCAGCACGATCTCCTTCCCCGGGCCGCTGTTGTGGGCAAGGGTTGCCAGCGCCGTAACAGCCAGGTACCCCAGCGCCGCAGCGCCCGCCCACAGCACCACCCCGCGGGCCAGCCCTTCGGGCCAAAGGCGCCCGGCTTTGCGTCCATCATCACGCATTGGATTTCCTCCTGCTTTTGCGGCCGGCCCTTTGTTACAGCAGGCAGACCGCCACCGGCAGCAGCGCAAAGGCGGCGGCAGCCGCGATGCGCAGCCAGACCAAAAACCGGCTGGCCGGGGCCGGCTCCCCCGGCGTTTTTTGCGCGCGGCCGGGCCAGGCCAAAACCAGCAGCCCGGCAAAGCCAAGCAGGAAGGCACTGTCGGCCAGCATCTGGAGGTTGGCCCGCGCCCCGGGCGAGAGGAGCCCCAGGAGCTCCCACATCCGGTCGCCCGCGGCGCGCGCGCCCAGCAGCCGGCCGGCCAGGGTCCAGCGCAGGCTGAAGTAGCCGCTGTAAATGGGGCCGTACAGGACGAAGCTGCGCAGCCAGTAGCCGGCCGAGGCCGCCAGTTCCAGCAGCAGGGCCCCATTTGCCTGCGATGGCAAAAAGAGCAGCAGCAGCCCGGCGCCGGGCGCCAGCACCACCGCCCAGTAGGGGTAGCTGGCGCCGCCCAAAAACAGGCAGCCGTAGCCCGCCAGCAGCGCAAAGGCCGCCCAGCGCGGCCGGGCGTCCGGCGCGGGCCGGGCCAGCCAGCAGAGCACAAGCAGCGCCCCGAACAGCACCGCCGTGACCGAAAAGAGGTGCTCCCCGGTATCCAGCCGGCCGGCCAGCAAAAAGCGGATAAACCGCCGTTCGTCAAACTGGGTGGGGGTGGCCATCTTGTCCCTGAAAAAGAGCAGCTTGGAGATAAGGCTGAGCGAGCAGGCCGCGAGGGTGTGCCCCGTCAGGCGCAGGGGGCGCTTTTCGGCCAGAAGCAGGAGCGGCAAAAAGGCAAAGAGGGCAAACATTTTAAAGGTAACGGCCAGCGCAAACCAGCCGATGAACTTGGGGGTGTCCTGCCGCACAAAGGCCCAAAAGCCCATGAGGGCGAAAAAGGCGCTGATAATATCGATCTGCCCCACGCAGAACAGCCCGTTGGCTAAAAACAGCGAACTGGCAAAGCCAAAGCAGGCCCACCCGGCCTGGCGCGGCGAACAGCCCAGCGTACCGGCCACCCCCCGCAGCGCCCAAAAGCAGCCGGCAAAGGGCAGCATAAGGCCCAGCCTTGCCCACAAAAGGGCCAGCAGGCTGGTTTCGATGGTGTGGCCGCTGACAAGTTCCCACACAAACACCGGCAGGTTCCAGACCGCCAGCAGCAGGTAGACCCAGATGTCGTAGGGAACCTCGCCGGTTTGGGTCAGGGTCTCGCCCACCGGCAGCAGGGTGGCGGTTTGGTAAAAGGAGAAGGGTTCCCCCCTGCCCAGCGCCCGCCAGAGGTTAAGGCTGTGCCGCACGATCAGAGGCAGGTCGGTGTAGCAGTAGGTCAAGAGGCAAAAAATCCCCAAAAGGCCCAGCGCGGCCCAGGCCCCCCGGCCGGGCCGGTCGATCCCCGCGGGCCCGGCCCCGCTGAACAGGGCGGTTTTTTGGCAAAAGGCCCGGTACCAGGCCGGCTGCTGCCGTTTCAATGCGCGTGCCCCCCTTGGCTGGTTTTTTGTGCCCGGCGCGGCCCGGCAGGCTGGCGGTTTTGGGCCGGTGTGCGCGGTTTTTTAAGGTTTATTGCTGCGGGGTATACCGGTAGTATGCCCCATTGCCGTTTGTGGCGGCAAATTCCAGGGCGGCAAACTCGCCGCCCAGCGCGGCGGCCAGCTGCCCGGCCGGGTCCTCGCCAACGGCCGGGATGCAGACCCAGACCGGCCCATCGGCGCTGGCACGCCCGGCCAGAAGGTTTTGCAGGCCCTGGCGGCCCAGTTCCTCAAAACTGACCGGGCAGACCTCGTCAAAGCCGGCCAGGACGCAGAACTCGTTGCCCAAAAGGTAATCCACCTCGGGGGCGGCCCAGATGCAGTCGGCCCCCGCAGGATCGCCCAGCACCTCGGCGCACTGCCGGGCTATGCGCTGCTCGGCCCGGTTCTGCCGCCAAAAGGTAAGGCCGGCCGGGGCCCAGAGCGCCAGAGCCAGCAGCCCGGCCAGCACAAAGGCGGCCGCCTGCCGGCGGCCGCGGGACGCCGCCAGCCAGAACGAGCGGCCAAAGAGGGAAACGCCCCCCTCGCCCGGCAGCCGCACGGCGGCCAGCAGCCGGCCGGCCAGCGCCCCGGCGCAGAGGGTGAGCAGCGGGTAGATGGGCGCGAGGTAGCGGCTGCTTTGGATGGCCGAAAGCTTCATGATGACCGGCGCGGCCAGCGCCGCCGATACGCCCAGCAGCAGGAGCGCGCCGTCGGCCCGGGTGAGCTTTGGCAGCGCGCCCCGGCGCTGCACCAGCACCGCCGCGCCCAGCACAAGGGCCAGCGCCGCCAGCACAAGGGCCCGCTTTTCGCCAAGGTCCTGCCCCAGCACAAGTTCGGCGGCCCGCTGCAGCCCGGTGAGCAGGGTGCGGGTATCGCCGCCGTTGGTGCGCATCATGTCGGCCGCGTGCTGGAAGATATACGGGTAGGCCGCCACCGAGAGCAGCACCCCCGCGCAGCCGCTGCCCGCATAGAGGGCAAGGGCCTTGAGGGGCCAGCGCTCAAACAGCATCCAGAGCCCGGCCAAAAGGGCCAAAAGCCCGCCGTAGACGTAAAAATAGTAGTGGGTCTGGCTGCCCAAAAACACGGTAAGGCCCAGCGCCAGGGCGGTTTTGGGCCCGAGGCCGCCGCGCACAAGGACGCCGCAGACAAGATACGCAAACAGCAGCACCCAAAAGCTGAGCAGCATATACATGCGCATAAACACAAGGTTTTGGGCGGTGCAGGGCAGCACGGCCCAGATGAGCGGCAGGGCCAGCGCCGCCCACTCGCCCCCGCGCGCCTTGGGCACCAGCCTTTGGGCCAGCGCCCAGAGCAGCCAAAGGCAGCCGGCGTAGGCCGCGAGGTTGACCGAGAGGGCCAGCCAGGGCGAAAAGCTGCCCGTAAACAGGCTGCTGACCGTGTGCAGCAAAAAATAGTAAAGGGGCGGGTGCACGTCCTCCCGCTGGTGCTTGTACACCATGGCGTAGTGAAAGCGGGCGCCCTCGTCCGCCTGTAAATAGGCCCGCATATCGCTGCCGTACAGCCAGCCGTTATGGTATGTACCCTGCGACCAGGGATCGCCCAAAAACTTAAAGTGTTTTTCGTTGTTGGCAAGGGCGTAGCTGAAAAGCTCGTCCCCTTTCAGGTCGTACCGGCAGGCGGCCTGCAAAAGGCCCAGCACCAGCGCCAGCGCGAACAGCAGCCCGGCGGCCAGCCGGAAGGCGGTTTGCCTTTTAAGCCCGCGCCTTGTTTTGGGCGGGGCCGGGGGGGTGGGGTTGGCGGG
>CAJTVI010000035.1 GCA_910579545.1 uncultured Oscillospiraceae bacterium
GGGTACTTTGTAAATCCGTATTTATTTTTTCTTTTGTTGGTAAGTCAGTCTTTTGTATATCTTTATTTAATTGCATTGGATTTTCCAACATAGGTTTTTCCAACATTGGTTTTTCCTGCGTTGGATTATCCAATGTTGGATTTTCCAATGTAGGTAAATCCGGCGTAGGTTCTGTATGCGGCTGCTCATAGATCACATAATCGGCTCCGCGCAAGCGTCCCTTTTCGTCGCGTTCCCGTGAACGGACGATATACCCGGCGCGTTCCAGTTCCTTTATTGCTTCCCGGATAGCGTCTATCTTTTCCCGGTTGATCTGTGACAGCCCCGCAAGGGTGTAGTCCCAATCTTCGGGAAGTGACAGCATTTGCGATAAAAGCCCCTTTGCCTTTAAGGTCAGCTCCTTGTTGCGTAAATGGTGGTTGCTCATAACGGTATAGCCCTTGTTGCGCTCCACTCGGAAAACTGCCATAGCTTCATCACTCCTTTGGTTGTGGATTTGTTACGCGATAAAACGCCGTTTTGCCGGGGTTAGGTAGAAATCCCTGTCCCCGGCAGAAGTGCGCCCGCAAAGCCGCATATAGCAAGGCTTTTTTCGCCCCTACTGCGTAACATGAGGGCATAAAAAAAGCGGCGTTCCTGTTCTCCCGTGTTGGGATAGAGAAACGCCGCGTTTGCGTCGTATTCAGTTTTCATTTATTCTTTCTCAATGCTGTGTGCTGGTGTTTGGGCTTGCAGGGTTCCGGGCGGCATATCAAGGCTCTTTCCCTCAAAAGTAGTAAATTGGTAGTAAATTCAGCTTGAAATCCTGCTTGTATGCCCGTAAATCAAGGCTTTTTTGAGATAATCAACCATTTTGAAATAAAATTGCCGGCCCAAAACGCCCCGCCAAAGGCGCTTTTTAAAAGCACTGCCGGCCGCCGCCCTGCGGCCAAAATCGCGGCGGGCCCTTATACCCCGCCGCCCTGCGGCCAAAACCGCGGCAGGGCCTTATACCCCGCCGCCCCAGCCGTGCATGTCCTCCACAGGGTCGCTGCCGGGCCGCGGCGCGGGGGCGGGCCCGGCGCTCTGGGCGCGCAGCTCGGCCATCAGGGCCTCCATCTCCTCGGGCGAAAGGTTCGCCTTCAGCTTTTCCATGGCGCTTTCCAGATCCTTTTTTGCGCCGGCGGCGCTCTCCTTGGCCCAGCCGGCCTCCTGCTTGTACACGGCCTGGCGCAGCTTTTCGGCATATTCGCGCCCGGTGGGCGCCGGGGCCGCCGGCACCCCCGCAATGGCGGACATCAGCGCAAGCACCATCTTCAGCGCAACCAGCCCGCGGCTCACGCTGGGGAACTCGGTGTCAATGCCCGCAAGGTACAGCTCGGAAAAAACGCCAAAAAACACCAGCTGGTACACAATATAGGCCCCAAAAAAGGCAAAGGCGATCACACAGCCCCGGTTGTTGGTCCAGCCGCGAGGCTTCAGCCAGCACCATACAATGGCGGCCAGCATCCCGGCGCAGAACAGCAGTTCCCCAAAAAGCGGGGCGGGCCAGCCGGAGGGCCCGGCGGCCCAAAGCCCCCGCAAAAGCCAGGCTTGGCCGGCGATGATCACGGCCAGGCAGGCCACAACGGTGCCGCATTTGGCCTCGGGCAGGTTTGTGTTTTCCAAAGGGACGACCTCCTAAAACCGGGACGATCCGGAAAAATATTGTCCCAACTATACCACATCACTGTCGGCCGGGCAAGTGTATTTTGGGCCGGCTTTCCATTTTTTGCCCATAAAACCCGCAAAGTTTGCACTTTTTTTTGTATTCCTGTATAATAAAACCTGCGCATCACCCATCCCGGGCCGGCCTTTTGGGCCCGGCCGCCAACCAGCGTTCCGGCGCGGTTTTGCCGGCCGAAAAAAAGGAGACACCAAATTATGGGAGAAATTATTATCAGGCTTGCCTACGGCGTTATGATCGTGGGGGCCATCCTCTGCTTTATTTTTTCCAAAAACCACCAGCAGGACCTGCGGCGGGCGGCCAACGATTTTGCCCTCGCCTTTGTAAAGCTGTCCAACTTTATCAGCCCCAAGCCCCCCAAGGAGGGGCTGCGGGTGCGCAGCCTGCCGGACGGCGGCGTGCAGCCGCTGCCCCTTGCCGAGCAGCCGGAGGCGCTGCGCCGGATCGTGCAGCGGGCCAACGAGCAGGACTCGGTGGACCTGTTTGCCCAGGCGGACGCCGCTGCCGACAAGGTAAGCCGGCGGGCCAGCGCAAACCGCACCCAGCGGGCCCAGTTCCAGCAGCCCATCGACCAGCTTTTGCTGCTTGCCCAGACCTTTTTGCGGGGCTGCGAGGACCTTTCCACCATTGATACCGAGGAAAAGCGCGCCGCCTTTGACAGCTTTTTGCTCGAGCAGCCCCAGCACCGCATGGTGCTGCTCAAGCGCATCACCGGGGACCTGGCCGACGAATACCGCAGCCTGAACAAAAAATACGCCGCCGAGATGGAAAAAATCGAGGCCGACGAGGCAAAGGCCCGCCGCCAAAAGGGCGGCGGGGGGCAAAAGGCGGCCGATGCGGCCCAAAAGCCAAAGCCGGCCAAGCCCGCCCCGCAAAGCAAAGCCGCGCCGGATGCCCCGCAAACCCAAGCGGGCAGCGCGGCCCCCGCGCCGGACGCCGCGCAGGGCAATACCGCGCCGGATGCCCCGGCCAGCGCCCCCGAGCCGCCCAAAAGCTCGGCTGAGGACTGGCACGGCTGGGGCTGCGGCTGAACCAGGGCCAAAAGCGGCCAAAACCGCCGCTAAAGGGGGGAGTTTCGGATGGCAGCGATCAAGCGTGTGCGGGTGTACCTTGCAAACCCGGACTCAGGCGCCCAGACGCCCGCGTATTCCCGCGAGGCGCTGGAGGCGATCTTTGAGGCGTCCTACGACGGCATTTATATCACCGACGGGGATGCCGTGACCATGATGGTCAACAAAAGCTACGAGTCGGTCAGCGGGCTGCGCCGGGAGGATATGCTGGGCCAGAGCATGCGGGACCTTGTAAACCGGCATGTGATCTCCCAGTCCGGCACCCTGCTTGCGCTGGAACGGCGGGAGCCGGTTACCATCGAGCAGATCTTTAAAACCGGCAAGCGGGCCATCATTACCAGCACCCCCATCTTTAACGAGGACGACCAGATCGTGATGGTGGTTACCAACGTGCGGGACGTGACCGAGCTGCACAGCCTGCAAAAGGAACTGGAAAAAAGCCGCGAGCGCAACCAGCAGTATTATACCGAGCTGGAACTTTTGCGCCGCCGGATGAACAGCGTTACCCGTGTGATCGCCGAGGACCCCGCCATGAAGGCGGTGCTGCGGGTGGCCGACAAGGTGGCCGAACTGGACGTGCCCGTGCTGCTGGAGGGGGAGACCGGCTGCGGCAAGCAGGAGCTTGCCCAGTACATCGTGTCCAAAAGCCGCCGGCGCAAGGGCAAGTTCATCGAGGTAAACTGCTCGGCCTATTCCGAGGAGATGCTGGAGCAGGAGCTGTTTGGCATAGACGCCAAGGCCGACCCGGCGGGCGGCCGGGTGGGGCTGTTTGAACTGGCGGACGGCGGTACCGTGCTGCTGCGGGAGGTCAGCGAACTGCCCGGCGGCATCCAGATGCGGCTGGTGCGGCTG
Organism: uncultured Oscillospiraceae bacterium; assembly: GCA_910579545.1. GTDB lineage: Bacteria > Bacillota > Clostridia > Oscillospirales > Ruminococcaceae > UBA7177. The sequence goes on from CAJTVI010000035.1 coordinate 3,628, forward strand.
ATGCAGACCCACCTGGTAAGCCGTGTGGGCGGCAGCGCCCCCCACACGGTGGATGTGCGCCTGCTTGCCAGCACCTGCGCCGACCTCAAAAAGCTGGTAGCCGAGCGCAAATTCCGCGAGGACCTGTACTATCTGCTCAACGTGCTGCCCATCCAGGTGCTGCCCCTGCGCCAGCGCCGGGAGGACATCATCCCCCTTGCCGAGGAGTTCTGCATCCAGATCAACAAAAAATACCACCGCCGCAAGCGGTTCAGCCACATGGCCCTGCTGGCGCTCAAAGGCTATTCCTGGCCGGGTAACCTGCGGGAACTGCGCAATGTGGTGGAGTCGGCCATGATCCTGTGCAGCGACGATATCATCGACCCCCAGGACCTTGCCATCTATACCGGGCTCAAGCCCGCGCGCGAGTCGGCCGCGAGCCTGGCCGAGCCGGTGGACCTGCGGCGGATGCTGGAGGATATGGAGCTCAAATACATCCACAACGCTTACCAAAAGCACGGCAACGTGCGGGATGCGGCCCGCAGCCTCGGCATGGACCCCTCCACCTATGTGCGCAAGCGCAAAAAGCTGGAGGGCCGGGACGCGGGGGTGACCGCCTGATGTTGCAAAAATGAAACGCGGTGCAAAATTGCAACATATGAAAAATTTTTGAACAAAGTGTGAAAAACCGTGTGTTACAGCCAAAAAAATGGTTTTGGGACCGGCGGGTTTGTTGCAAAATCGCAACAAACCCGCCGGTTTTCTGGTCAAAATTAAGTCTTAAGGCCTGAATCGGACGGTTTTTTTGTAGATATTCGCCAAAAAAAACCACAAAAACGCCGCCGGTAGTTTTATACAACCTCCTGAAAAACCCGCCGGCTTATTTACTTTTTGTATTCCGTCCCATAAAATCTAAGTATCGCAGCCCCAAGCTGTGGAAAGCAGTGATGCGCAAAAAGGATGTTTTCCCGGGGTATCGAACAGATTTGTGGCGACAATGCGATAAAACAGATGCAGAGAGGAGAAAAATCATGGTTGAAGCAAAAGAAACTTCTGCGAAGATCCTGGAACCGGCAGGCTTTAACAGCGGCAAGTTCCCGCTCAAAAAGCGCCAGCTTGGCGGCGTGCAGCCATACATCAAGCTGGGCCCCTTCCATCTTCGTATCCCGCTGATCCACCACGAGTGGTCCTGGACCGAGATGGCCGCCGCCATGTTCCTGGGCGTTGCCTGCCTGGGCGCCGGTACTGCCACCACCATGTCCACCTTTGGCTTTGACGATCCCGCCACCATCGCGGCCCTTGGCCTTACCGAGAACGGCGCGTTCCTCATGAGCCTTACCTTTGGCGTGTTCAACGCCATCTGCTACTATCTGCCCGCGCTGCTGGGCGACCCGGTGGTTCCCGGCTGGATCACCCCCGCCCTGCCCCTGACCCTGAAATACCTCGAGCAGTGGGCCATGCCCGATTACGCTGCCGGCCAGGTAGACAGGATCTATGCGATGATCGCCCTGCAGATGCTGGTTGCGCTGAGCTTCCTCATCATGGGCGCCACCGGCCTGGGCCGCAAGCTGATCGACATCGTGCCCAACTCCATCAAGGCGGGCATCGTGCTTGGCGCCGGCGTAACGGCTGGTATCAACGTGTTCAGCGCCCGTATGCCCAAGGCCCCCATCACGGTGGCCATCGCGGTGCTGATGTCCTACTTCTTCCTGTTTAACCCCAGCTTTGCCCGCGCAGCCAAGAAGAACTCCAAGCTCAACTTCTTGCGCAACCAGGGCGTTGTGCCTGCACAGCTCTTCGCCATCATCCTGGCCCCCTTCCTCATCCGTGAGATCGCGGTGCCCAGCATCCAGTGGGGCATCACCCCGCTCAGCGTTGGCTTTGTGCTCGAGCACTTCACCATCTTCGGTTTGGGTATGCCGGCTGCCTCCTTCTTCCTGGCGGCACTGCCCAGCGCCCTCACCACCTACATCATTGCCTTCTCGGACTTCGTGCTCGCCAAGGAGGTCGTCAGCGAGGCCACCGCGGCCCGCCCGGACGAGACCGTTATCTTCGACGCCGGCCGCTCCAACCTGGTCAGCTTCCTGCGTAACGGCATCATGTCCCTGTTCGCCCCCTGGGTTCCCATGTGCGGCCCGCTGTGGGCGTCCGGCCTGCTCACCATCACCGAGCGCTACAAGAGGGGCTATAACACCCTGCACAGCTACTGGGACGGCGTCTGCACCTTCCGTGCCGCCACCGTTATCTCGGTGCTGATCCTGCCTCTGGTCACCCTGATCCGTCCCGCGTTTGCCATCTTCTTCGGCATCACCATGGGCGTTCAGGCCTTTGCCTGCGGCAACATCGGCATGCGGATGTGCACCACCGCCAACGAGCGCGGCATCGCCTGTGTTATCGCCGCCGCCCTGGCCTACTACACCCCCGGCTGGGCTCTGCTGGTCGGCATCATTGTGTGGGCCGTTGTGGAAGCCAGCGAGCTGTTCATCAAGAATAAGGAAGCCGCGTAACCCTGTTACGCCGCGCGCATCACAAAAGGCAGAGCCGGGGCCATGGCGTCGGCTCTGCCTTCCTTAAAAAAGCCGCAAATCGTTCATCTTGTATCGTTTGTTCAGAAGGGATGTTTTTAGCATGAAACAAATCATTATGCGCCCCGAGCTGCACAAGTTCGACACCTGCGCGGCCTTTGCCGCCGAGTTTGGCCTGGGTGAAAAGGACCTGGTGCTCTCCAATGAGTACATCTACAACCCCTATTTCGGCACGATGGAACATCAGCCCCGCACCGTTTTCCAGGAGAAGTTCGGTGCCGGCGAGCCCACCGACGTGATGGTGGACGCCATCCTTGCCGAGGCCAACAAGGCCCCGTTCGACCGCATCATCGCCATCGGCGGCGGCACGGTGATCGACATTGCCAAGGTGGTTGCCGTTTCGGGCGGCAAGGGGGTCGACGAACTGTACGACCTCGCGCCGAACGGCTTCCAAAAGGAGCACGAGCTCATCATCCTGCCCACCACCTGCGGCACCGGCTCGGAGGTGACCAACATCTCGATCATGGCCCGCACCCGCCTGGGCACCAAGCTGGGCCTGGTGGGCCCCGCCATGTATGCCGACCACGCCGTGCTCGTGCCCGAGCTGCTCAAAAAGCTGCCCTTTGGCGTGTTTGCCACCAGCTCGATCGACGCTTTGGTGCATGCGGTGGAGTCCTCGCTTTCGCCCAAGGCCACCCCGTACACCAAGCTGTTTGGGTATAAGGCCATCGAGATGATCATCAAGGGCTACCAGCAGATCGTGCGCGAGGGCCGCGAGAGCGTTGCCGGCCTGATGGAGGAGTTCCTCATCGCCAGCAACTACGCGGGCATCGCCTTTGGCACCGCCGGCTGCGCCGCCGTGCACGCCACCAGCTACCCCCTGGGCGGCAAGTACCATGTGGCCCATGGCGAGAGCAACTACGCCATGTTTACCGGGGTGCTCAAAAACTACATGGAGATCCGGCAGGACGGCGAGATCGCCGTGATGAACCAGTACCTGGCCGACCTGCTGGGCTGCGGCGTGGACGTGGTGTACGACAAATTAGAGGAACTGCTCAACCAGATCCTGCCCAAAAAGCCGCTGCATGAGTATGGGGTCACCCAGGAGGACCTGCCCGCCTTTGCGCACAGCGTCATCACCGGCCAGGGCCGCCTGATGGCCAACAACTTTGTGCCGCTGGACGAGGAGCGGGTGCTCAAGATCTACAAAGAACTGTACTAAAACTGCACCAGCGGGGGATGCGCCGCCCCGGCCGGGACGCCTTGTGCCGGGCGGCGCGCACCCTGCGTCTCTGCCAAAAAAGGAGCGGGGTTCCAATGGCATTTTTTACCACAAGCGACAATGCGCAGATCTACTATGAGGAGCATGGGGCGGGCGAGCCGCTGATCTTTGTGCACGGCTGGTCCTGCAACCACAACTTTTTCAAGTACCAAACCGGGGAGTTCGCAAAAAACTACCGGGTCATCCTGTACGACCTGCGCGGCCACGGCCAGTCCGACCGGGGGCCTGTCACCGAGCGCAACATGAACCTCAAGCGGTTTGCCGCCGACCTGCACGAACTCATTGAGCATCTGGGGCTGAAAGAGGTCAACGTGGTGGGCTGGTCGATGGGCACAAGCACCCTTCTGGCCTATGCGCGGGAGTTCCACTGCGAGTACATCCGCAAGATGTGCTTCATTGATATGACCCCCAAGCTGCTGAACGATGAAGGGTGGAAGCTGGGCCAGAGCGGTTCCTTTACCCAGGAGCAGAACATCATGTTTCTGGCGCTGCTGGGCTCCAGCTGGGAGGCCGCCGCCAACATGTTTGTGCCCAACATCTTTGCCAAGGGGTACAGCAAGGAGGCCGACGAGTACAAGTGGGCGCTGGGCCAGGCGCTGGACAACATCCCCCACTGTATGACCAATATGTGGATCGCCATGGCCTACGAGGACTTCCGCCCGGTGCTGCCCACCATCCAGGTGCCGGTGCTGCTGGCTTACAGCGGCGATGGGCTGATCTACGGCCCGGCCCACGGCGAATACATGCAGGCAAACCTGGGCGGCGAGAGCAAGCTGGTGATCTTCCCGGGCTGCGGCCACGGACTGTTTTTGGAGGACCCGCAAAAGTTTAACCGGGAACTGGCCGCGTTTTTGCAGTAAGCCCCTTTAAAGGGCCGCCGTCAAAAGCTTTTGCGTTCCGGCCGCGGCGGCCCGGGCAAAAAAAGGGGGGCGGCGCGGCCATCGCCCCGCTTTCCCGCATCCGATCAAATCACAAAACAGGGAGGTAATGTTATCATGGCACTCATGACTGGCGAACAGTATATTGAGAGCATCCGCAAGATCCCGATGGAGATCTACATGTTTGGCAAAAAGATCGAAAACCCGGTGGACGATCCCATCCTGCGTCCGTCGCTCAACTCGGTGCGCATGACCTACGACCTGGCCCAGATGCCCGAGTACCAGGACCTGATGACCGTCGTTTCGCCCGACACCGGCGAGCGGATCAACCGCTTTACCCACATCCACCGCTCCACCGAGGATCTGCGCAACAAGGTCAAGATGCAGCGCCTGCTGGGCCAGAAGACCGCCTCCTGCTTCCAGCGCTGCGTGGGCATGGACGCCTTTAACGCCGAGTACTCCACCACCTTTGAGATCGACAAAAAGTACGGCACCAACTACCACGAGAACTTTAAAAAGTTCATGCTCTACTGCCAGGAGAACGACCTGACCGTGGACGGCGCCATGACCGACACCAAGGGCGACCGCTCGCTGGCCCCCCATGCCCAGGCCGATCCCGACCTGTTTTTGCATGTGGTGGAGCGCCGGCCGGACGGCGTGGTGGTCTGCGGCGCCAAGGCGCACCAGACCGGCATCATCAACTCCCACGAGGTCATCGTGATGCCCACCCAGTCGATGGGCCCGGACGATAAGGACTATGCCATCTCCTTCGCGGTGCCGCTGGACACCAAGGGCCTGTTCATGATCATCGGCCGCCAGTCCTGCGATACCCGCAAGTGCGAGGGCAGCAAGATGGACGTGGGCAACCCCGAATTTGGCGGCGTGGAAGCGCTCACCGTGTTCGACAACGTGTTTGTTCCCAACGACCGCATCTTCCTCAATGGCGAAACCGAGTTTGCCGGCATGCTGGTGGAGCGCTTCGCGGGCTACCACCGCCAGAGCTACGGCGGCTGCAAGGTAGGCGTGGGCGACGTGCTGATCGGCGCGGCGGCTGTGGCGGCCGATTACAACGGCGCTGCCAAGGCCAGCCACATCAAGGATAAGCTGATCGAGATGACCCACCTCAACGAGACCCTGTACTGCTGCGGCATCGCCTGCTCGGCCGAGGGCTACCCCACCGAGAGCGGCAACTACATGATCGACCTGCTGCTGGCCAACGTCTGCAAGCAGAACGTCACCCGCTTCCCCTACGAGATCGTGCGCCTGGCCGAGGACATCGCCGGCGGCCTGATGGTCACCGCCCCCTCCGAGGCGGACTTCCGCGATCCCAAGCTGGGGCCGGTCATCGACAAGTACCTGCGCGGGGTCAACGCGGTCTCTACCGAGAACCGCCTGCGCATCCTGCGCCTGATCGAGAACCTCTCGCTGGGCACCGCGGCTGTGGGTTACCGCACCGAGTCGATGCACGGCGCCGGCTCGCCGCAGGCACAGCGCATCATGATCTCCCGGCAGGGCAACCTGGCCCACAAAAAGGCACTGGCCAAGGCCATTGCCCACATCGAGGAGTAATCGTTTTTTGTGCAGGGGCCCATAGGCTTGTGGGGGCGGCGGTGATCCGCCGCCCCCATTCGCCCGTTTTATACCCGGCCCAAAACCGGCAAAAGGAGGCTTGTGTCTGATGTATGAGGAGATCGAGGCCGTGCTCAACGAGCATGTGCGCCCCCTCCTGCGGGACCATGGCGGCGAGATGGAGGTCATCAGCTTTCAGGACGGCATCGTCCGCTTTAAGCTCAAGGGCCGCTGCGCCGGCTGCCCCGCGGCCGACCTCACTACCGAGGAGCTGATCCAAACGGCCCTCACCGAGCACCTGCCCGGCGTCAAAAAGGCCGTGCTGGTGCGCGAGATCAGCCCGGAACTGCTGGATCAGGCCCGGGCCATCATCCGTGCGCATCATGGAGAGTAGGGCGGCGGTAGGGGTGCGCTACTGCGGCGGCTGCAACCCCCGGTACGACCGTGTGGCGCTGGTCAAAAAGCTGGAAAGCTTTTTTGCCGGCGAGCAGTTTGCCCCCGCGCAGCCCGGCGCTCAGCATCCGGCGGTGGTGGCCGTGTGCGGCTGCCCCAACAAATGCGTCAATCTGGGCGATCTGGCCCTGCCCGAGGCAAAGCTGGTCTGGCTGAGCGGCTGGGAGGATCTTTTGCCCGCCAAAAAAAAGCTGGCCGGGCTGCTGGCCCTGGCCAGCGAGCCGGCCGAGGCCCGCGGCCTGACCCGCCAGGAGGTGCTGGACATCCTGCCGCACCGCCCGCCTATGCTGTTTGTGGATACGGTTACCCGGCTGGTGCCCGGCGTGGAGCTCACCGCGCAGTTTTTGGTGCAAGAGGGGCTTGCGCTCTTTGCGGGGCATTTCCCGGGCGAGCCGGTCTTTCCCGGCGTCTGCACGGTGGAGGCCCTTGCCCAGGCGGCGGACATCCTGCTGCTGGCCCAGCAGCGCTACGCCGGCCGGCAGCCGCTGCTTGCGGGCATCCGCAAGGCGGTTTTCCACCGCAGGGTGCTGCCGGGCGATACGCTCACCCTGCAGGTCTGCGTTTTGGAGGAGCGGCCCGAACTGGGCAGCGTGCTCTGCCGGGGCCAGGCGCTGGCAGACGGCCAGCTCTGCGCCGAGGCCGAGCTGCGGCTTGCCTTGCGCTGAAAGCGCCGGCCAAAACCCACTTTTAAAAAGGGAGTGTTGCAAAAATGAGTTGGCAAACCTATTACCAGGAGCATCTTACCTCGGCCGAAGAGGCCGTTGGCCGCATCCATTCCGGCGACCGGGTGGTGCTGCAGCATGCCTGCGGCGAGCCGGTGTACTTAGTGGACAAGATGGTCGAAAACGCCGCCGCCTACAAGGACGTGGAGATCGTGCACATGGTGGCCATGGGCAAGGGCGCCTACTGCCTGCCCGAGTACGCGCAGAACTTCCGCCACAATTCCCTCTTTGTGGGCGGTTCCACCCGCAAGGCGGTCGAGAGCGGCCAGGGCGATTTCACCCCCTGCTTCTTCTTTGAGATCCCCCGCCTGTTCCACACCACCCTGCCGGTGGACGTGGCCCTCATCAGCGTCACCCCGCCCAATGCCGAGGGCAAGGTCTCGCTGGGCGTTTCCTGCGACTACACGGTCGAGGCGGTCAAAACGGCCAAAACGGTCATTGCGCAGGTCAACCCCTCCATGCCCTACACCTACGGCGGCACCGAGCTCCCGGTAGAGGAGATCGACGTCTTTGTAGAGCACGACCAGCCGATCATCGAGCTGCCCCAGGGCCGCATCGGGGATGTCGAAAAGGCCATCGGCCGCAACTGCGCCACCCTCATCCCGGACGGCGCCACCCTCCAGCTGGGCATCGGCGCCATCCCGGACGCGGTGCTGCTCTTCCTCAAGGATAAAAAGGACCTTGGCATCCATTCCGAGATGTTCTCGGACGGGGTGGTCGAGCTGGCCGAGGCGGGGGTCATCACCAACGCCCAAAAGAGCCTCAAGCCCGGCAAGTTCGTGGTCACCTTCCTGATGGGCACAAAGCGGCTGTACGACTTTGTCAACAACAACCCCAATGTGGAGATGCAGCCGGTAGACTATGTCAACGACCCCTTTGTGGTGGCCCAGAACGACAAGCTGATCTCGATCAACTCCTGCGTCCAGATCGACCTGATGGGCCAGGTGGCCTCCGAGTCGGTAGGGCTCAAGCAGATCTCCGGCACCGGCGGCCAGGTAGACTTTGTGCGCGGCGCTTCGGCCTCCAAGGGCGGCGTTTCGATCATGGCCTTCCCCTCCACCGCGGCCAAGGGCACCGTTTCCAAGATCGTGCCCTTCCTGGACCATGGCAGCGCCGTTACCACCTGCCGCTGCGATGTGGACTATGCCGTTACCGAGTACGGCGTGGCGCACCTCAAGGGCGAGACCCTGCGCACCCGCGCCCGCAACCTCATCGGCATCACCCATCCGGACTTCCGCGCGCCGCTGATCGAAGAGTTTGAAAAGCGGTTCCACTGCAAGTTCTGACCTTCCCTTTTTGCTGTGGCCCCGGCCGCCCGCCGGGGCCACAGCTGTACAGCGGGCCTTCCTTTTATTATAATAGAGATACAACGGTGTTTGCCGCGGCCGCGGCAGGCGCCCATCCCCAACAAAGGAGCTGGAGCAGATGACCAACCTGGAACGGTACGATAAACTCTTTATGGACGCCTTCCGCCTTGCGCCCGAAAAGCTGCCGGGGCTCAAATACCGCGGCATCCCCGAGTGGGACTCGGTGGGCCACATGGACCTGATGAGCGCCATGGAGGAAGCCTACGGCATCAACATCAGCACCCCGGACCTGCTGAGTTTTTCCTCCTACGAGGCCGGCAAGGAAATTTTGGCAAAATACGGCGTGGAGCTGTAAGGGCGGTGGCCGAACTTATCATCTGCACCGAGCCCCTGGCGGGCAGCAACTGCTACCTGCTGGGGGAGGGGGGGCGCTGCGTGGTGATCGACCCGGGCGACGCCGCGGCCCCGCTGCAAACCCTCGGGCGGCTGGGCTGGACGCCGGAACTGGTGCTGCTCACCCACGAGCACTGCGACCATATGGCCGGGCTGGAGCCGCTGCGCGGGCGCTGGCCCCGGCTCAGGGTGGTGGCCTCGGCCCTGTGCAGCGCCAACCTGCAGAGCGTAAGGCTCAATATGTCCTCCATGATGGAGGTCTACCTTACCTTCCACGGCCATCCGGGGGTGCGCTACCCGCCCTTTACCTGCCGCCCGGCCGAGGAGACCTATTCGGCCGAATACCGGCGCGATTGGCGCGGCCACCGGCTGCGCTTTGTGCCGCTGCCCGGCCACACCCCCGGCAGCGCCGTGATCTTTTGGGACGAGGAGACCCTTTTTTCGGGGGACTACCTGCTGCCCGACGGCCAGCCCATCCTGCGGCTGCCGGGCGGCAGCGAGGCCGACTACCGCGCCGTGACCCTGCCCTATCTGGAGCAGCTTCCCCGGGGGCTGCTGATCCACCCGGGGCACGGGCCGTCCTACCGGCTGGGCGAGTGCCCCGGCAATGGGTAAGGCCGCCGCAGCGCCCGGGCCCCGGCAACGGATAAAGCGCCGCAGTGCCCGCCGCCCGGCGGCCCAAAACAGCAAAGGAGGGCAAAACGGATGGAACGCGAGGAATGGCTCGGCCTTGGGCCGTATAGCCTGCCCAGGGAACAAAAACGCGCGCTCTATCGCCGCGAACTTACCGCGCTCACCCGGCACCACCGCCAAAACTGCCCGGAGTACCGGCGCTTTTTGGAGGCGCTGGGCTGCCCGGAGGATACGCCGCTCGAGCCGGAAGAGCAGCCCATGCTGCCGGTGGGCCTGTTTAAGCAGCGGCGGCTGTGCAGCGTGCCGGAAAGCGAGGTCTTTAAAACCCTCACCTCCTCCGGCACCACCGGCCAGCAGGTCTCGCAGATCTGCCTGGACGCGGTGACCTCGGCGGATCAGCAGCTGGTTTTGTCCCGCATCGTGGCCGATTTTATCGGCCAGCAGCGGCTGCCCCTGCTGGTGCTGGACAGCAAAAAGGTCCTGCAGGACCGGGCGATGTTCTCGGCCCGCGGGGCGGGCATTTTGGGCTTTTCCATCTTTGGCAGCCGCAGCTGCTACGCGCTGAACGACGAGATGCAGCTGGACCTTGAGGCGGTGCGCGCCTTTGTGCAGCAGCACGCCGGCCGGCCGATGCTGCTGTTTGGCTTTACCTATATTGTATGGAAGGAGGTCGTCTGCGCGCTGGAGGAGCGGGGCGAGGCCCTCCCGGTCCCCCAAGGGATCCTCATCCACGGCGGCGGCTGGAAAAAGCTGGCGGGCCAGGCGGTTTCCCCGGCCGTTTTCAAAGAGCGGGTGGCAAAGGCCCTGGGGGTGCGGCAGGTCTATAACTACTACGGCATGGCCGAGCAGACCGGCTGCATTTATATGGAATGCCCCTGCGGCCACCTGCACGCCAGCGTCTGGTCGGACATCCTCATCCGCCGCCCGCAGGACCACGCCCTCTGCCCCCCCGGCGAGCCGGGGGTCATCCAGGTGCTGTCGCTGCTGCCCCGGTCCTACCCGGGCCACTCGCTGCTCACCGAGGACATGGGGGTGCTGCTGGGCGAGGACGACTGCCCCTGCGGGCGCAAGGGCAAATACTTTGCCGTAACCGGCCGCCTGCCGCGGGCCGAGGTAAGGGGGTGCAGCGATACCTATGAGGGATGAACTGCCGCCGGGCGTAAGCCTGCTGGCCGGGGTGCCGTGCCCCTCGGCCGAGCCCTGGCCGCCCTTTGCGCCGCTGGCGCTGGATTTTTTGAGCGCGCTCTCGGGCGCGGTGCGCGCCGGCGCGGCCGGGCAGCAGGAGCTGGCGGCCTTTGGCTTCTGGTGCCGCCGGGCGCATCTGGCCGCGCTGCAAAAGCGGCACGCCTCGCCGCTGCCCCGGCTGGGGCGGGGGCTTATCCTGCATCTGGCCCCCTCCAACGTGCCCGCCATGTTTGGGTACAGCCTTGCCATCGGGCTGCTGGCGGGCAACGCCAACATCCTGCGGCTCTCCAGCCGGCGGGGCGGGATAGAGCAGGCGCTCTGTAAGATCATCGCCCAAACGCTGGACCGCCCGGAGTTTGCCGCCGTCAAGGCCCGCACCGCCCTTGTGGCCTACGAGCGGGACAACCGCATCACCCAGGCGCTGCTGGCCGGCTGCGACGGCCGGGTGGTCTGGGGCGGGGATGCCACGGTACAGGCGGTGCGCAGCCTGCCCATGCCGGCCCACGCGGTGGAACTCTGCTTTGCCGACCGCTGGTCCCTCGCGCTGCTCAGCCAGCGGGCGGTGGCCGAACTGGGGGAGGACGCCCTGGCCGATTGGGCCCACCGCTTTTACAACGATACCTATCTGATGGACCAAAACGCCTGCTCCAGCCCCCAGCTGGTGCTCTGGCTGGAGGACGGGGGAACGCCGGAGGCCCGCCGCCGCTGGTGGAAGGCCCTTGGCCGGGAGGCCGCCGCGCGCTATACGCTGGACGGCTACAAGGCCGCCCGCCGGTACGAGCGGTTCTGCCTTGCGGCGCTGGACGGCCAGCCGCTTGCCCCGGCGGGGCTTACCCAGTACCAAAACGGCCTTGTGCTGGTGGCCCGCCTGGCCCGGCCCAGCCCCGCCATGGCGGGCTATAAGGGCGGCTATGGCCTGTTTTTTGAGGGCGGATTGCAGAGCCCGCAGGAACTGGTCCCGCTGCTTTCGGCCAGGGTGCAAACCATCGTCTGCGGCGGGGTGGAGCCGGCGCGGCTGGCCGCGATCCTGGCGGAGGGCCGCGCCCGCGGGGGCGACCGGGTGGTCACGCTGGGCCAGGCGCTCGAGATGGATACCGTGTGGGACGGCCGCGACCTGATCGCCGAACTCTCCCGCTGCATCGGGTAGGGCGGGGATGTTCCGTTTGCCGCTGCGCGCACCGCTTCCCTTTGGGGCAGTGTGCGCTTTGCCCTGCGGCCTTTTACCAGGAGGTGCGATGCAAAATGGACGACCTGTTTGGAATCGAAAGCCGGGAGCCCCAGCGGCTGTTGGCCGTGTGTGAGGACGGCCAGCGGCTCTTGTACGGCGATGCGCAGCACGCCGGCCGGGCGCTGGGCCGGGCCATGGGGGGCCGGGCGCTGGTGTTTTTGCTCTGCGATAATTCCCCCGGCAGCCTGCTGGGGTACCTTGGCTGTTTGCAGTGCGGCGCGGTGCCGCTGCTGCTGGACGCGCATACCTCCCCGCCGCTGCTTGCCTCGCTGATCGATACCTACCGGCCCGCTTATTGCCTTGTGCCGCAAAGCCTGCCCGCCGCCGCCCGTGCGGTGCTGCCGCAGGCTTCGCCGCTGCTGGAGCTGGCCGGCAGTCTGCTGCTGCCCTGCGGGGGTCAAGGGCCGGCGCTGTACCCGGAGCTGTGTCTTTTGCTTACCACCTCCGGCAGCACCGGCAGCCCCAAGCTCGTGCGGCTGAGCAAACAAAACCTTGCGGCCAACGCCGCCTCGATTGCCCAATACCTTGAGCTGGACGAGACCGAGCGCCCCATCACGGTACTGCCCATGAGCTATTCCTACGGCATGTCCATCCTCAACAGCCATGTCCTGGTCGGCGCGTCCCTGCTGCTCACCGGCCGCAGTGTGCTGGAGCAGGAGTTTTGGCAGCTGGCCAGCGCCGGGGGGGCCACCTCGCTTGCGGGGGTGCCCTACACCTACCAGATGTACCGCCGGCTGGGGCTGTTTTCCATCGAGCTGCCCGGGCTGCGGTACCTCACCCAGGCGGGGGGCAAGCTGCCGGAGGAGCTGCACCGGGAATTTGCCGCCTGGGCGCACAAAACCGGCCGCCGCTTTTATGTAATGTACGGCCAAACCGAGGCCTCGCCCCGCATGGGCTACCTGCCCGCGGCCCGCGCGCTGGACAAATGCGGCAGCATGGGCCTGCCGGTGCCGGGCGGGCGTTTTTGGCTGGAGGACGCCGCGGGCGGGGTCATCGACGCCCCGGGCGAGGTGGGCGAACTGGTCTACGCGGGCAAAAACGTGGGGCTGGGCTATGCGCAGGCGCCCGCGGACCTTGCCAAGGGGGACGAATGGGGCGGCGTACTGCGCACCGGCGATATGGCCAAGCGGGACGCCGAGGGCTTTTACACCATTGTGGGCCGCAAAAAGCGGTTTTTAAAGCTGTTTGGCAACCGGGTAAACCTGGACGAGGCCGAGCGGCTGCTGGCCGCGCGGTTTGCCGGCGTCCAGTTTGCCTGCGCCGGCAGGGACGACCGGATGGCGGTGTATTTTGCGCTGGAGGGCAAACAACAGCCCGCCCTGCCCGGGCAGGTACAGGCCTACCTCGCCGCCGAGACCCGGCTGCCGGCCCGCGCCTTTGCCGTCTGCGGCATCGACGCCATTCCCAAAAGCCCCGCCGGCAAAACCCTCTACGCGGCGCTTCCGCCGGTGTAGCGCCGGCGCCCCTGCGGCAAAAAAACTCCCCCGGCAGCCCAAAAAGGCTGCGCCGGGGGAGTTTTGCGGTATGGGGGTATGCCTGCAGGGGGCGTCAAATTCAAGGCGCTAAAAGCCGGGGGCGGAAAAGAGCCCCAAAAGGGGTTGGGACCGCCCCGGTTTGCGAGGCCCCATGCCGGGCGCTGCGGGGCGGGCGCTTTGCCAAGGGGCGGTCACTCGTCGCCCGGGGCGCCGCCGTTTACATATTTGTCCCACACCTCGGCCGTGTTGCCGTAGGCGCAGCAGCCGCCCAAAAACACCGGGTCGCTGGCCCGGCGCAGCCGCGGCTCCTCCAGGGCCATGGCCGCCGTTTCCTCGGCGCTCAAGGGCACCTCGCGGCCGTTTACCAGGCGCACCAGCGCGCCGCCATCCTCCCCGCGGGCCAAAAGGGTCAGGTCGCTGCCCACCGCGATCCCGCGGCCCTCCAGCGCGCGGGCAATGCCGCGCCCCTTGATCCGTTTAACGGTGTAGGTTTTGTCCAGCTCGCTCTCACAAAACAGCATGGCAGGTACCTCCTCAACAAACAGTTTTTATAGCCTCTCCCAGAGGATCGTTTTACACAAAAGGGGGCGCTATGGCAAACCGGCAAAGCGCCAAAACCAACCGGCCCCGCGCCGGCTCAGGCTTCCAGTTCCACCGCGCGGGCGGCCAGGGCCCTCGCCTCGGCGGCCATCTGCCGGCGCAGCGGGTCGGTCAGCTCGGGGCAGGGGCCAAGCTGCAGGGCGTTGTAATCGGCCGCCACATTGGCAGAGGCGGCGATCAGGGCAGGGGGCATTCCCTCGGCAAAGCCCACCATGGCCGCCGCCGTGCTGCAGTTGCCGCAGCCGGTGGGGTCTACCGTGCGGGCCAGCCCGGTGCTGGGCACCATCACGGCCTTCTGCCCCGGCAGCACCACGCAGGAGCCCTCCACCCCCAGCCGCAAAAAGCAGGGCTTGCCGGTGGCCTGGATCGCCCGGATCGCCTCGGCCCGGCTGGCCGCGCCAAACAGTTCCCGCGCCTCCCGCAGGTTTACCGAAAACAGGTCCACCTGCCGCAAGGCGGGCCAGATCAGCGGCTTTTGGGCGGGGTCAAAGGTGTTGTAGTGGGGCACCTCCCACATCAAAAGGGCCTTTGGCGCGGCGGCGCGGATGGCCCCCAGTTCCTCCGGCCGCCAAAACAGCTCCTCGGCGCCGCTCTCGGTGTACACGGCCTTGGTATCCCGCCCGCAAAGCGCGGCCACCCACGCGCCGTGGATCATGGTATTTTCGGCGTTGTCCCGCTCATAGTCCGGCCCATAGATGGATTCCTCCCGCCAGCTGCCGTCCGCCGCGTAGTACACGGTGGTGTAGTGGGTATGGGGCAGGGTGCGGTGCACCCCGGCGGTGTCAAGGCCGTTTTTGGCAAAAAACCCGCCGTGGTAGTCCTCAAAATCCGGGCCGGCAACGGTTACAAACCCCACCTGAGGGCGCAGGCTCAGCACGCCCCCAAGCATAAACAGCCCTCCGCCGGTCACCTGCTTTACCCGGCGGCCGTCGGCATACTGCAGGTCGTTTACAATGCTCATTGCCGCAACAACGTATTCCATCCCTTTTGCACTCCTATGCATCCTGCGCCCCGGCAGCCCGTACACCGCCCGGCCGGGGGCTCAAACATTCAGCGTGTTGTTTCACCCGGGCGGTCCGGCCCTCTGCAGCCGCCCCGCCGCGCTTTTTGCGCCTTACAGCTTCCGGCGGGCGGGTCAGTCCAGCGCGGCCACCAGTTCGTTGCAGAACAAAATGTCCTCGCCCAGGCCCAGCCGGCCGGCCAGTTCGCCCAGCTGCGGCTTGCGCAGCCGGGCCTCGGCCACCACGGCGGCGTCGCCAAAGATGCTGCGGGCGGTGCCGTCCGCCAAAATATTGCCGTGGGCCATGGCAACCACCCGGTTAAAGTTGCGGGCCACAAACTCCATGTCGTGGGTAATGGTGATCACCGTAATGCCCTCGCCTTGCAGCTGTTCCATCATGCTTTCCAGCAGCAGGGTGCCGCGCCGGTCCTGCCCGGCGGTGGGCTCGTCAAAGATCACATACTTCGGCTCGGTGGCCAGCACCGCCGCAATGGTCACAAATTTGCGGATGGGGTAGGGGATGTCAAAGGGGTTCTTTTTCAGGTAGCCCTCCAGCCCGGTCAGGCCCACCGCCCGCTCCACCCGCCGGTCGATCTCGGCCTGCGGCAGCTTAAAGTAGCGGGGCATATACTCGATTTCGGCCCGCACCGACTGGTTAAAGATCTGGTCGTCCGGGTTCTGGAATACATACCCCACCGTGCGGGCGATCTGGGCGGTGGTGTGCTCCTTGGTGTTCTGCCCGTCCACCAGCACGTCGCCCTCCACCGGCTTGTGCAGGCCGTTCATCAGCTTTACCGCGGTGGTTTTGCCCGCGCCGTTCTGCCCCACAATGGCAAGCCGCTCGCCGGCCAGAATGGTCAGGTTCAGGTTTTTGTTGGCCATAAAGCCGCCCGGGTAGGCAAAGCTGGCCCCCTTCAGTTCGATCGGCATCTCAGCCCCGCACCTCCTTCTGCCGGCGTTTTACCTGCGCCTCGGCGTCCGCTAAGGTAATGGGGATCCCGGCCAGCGGCTTGCCCGCCGCGGCCATGGCGTGGCCAAAGGCCGCCACCTGGGGCGGCGTTGCCCCCACATCGGCAAGGTCGGCCGCGCTCAGCACCCCGGCGGTTTTGCCGCTGCGCACGATCCGCCCGTTCTGCATCACCAGCACCTCGTCGCAGTATTCGGCGATCAGGTCCACCTTGTGCTCCACCAGCAAGATGGTCTTGCCGCTGCCCCGCAGCCCCTGGATGATCTCAAACACGTCCTGGGTGCCCTGCGGGTCCAGCTGGCTGGTGGGCTCGTCGATCACCAAAATGTCGGCGTCCATCGCCAGGATCGAGGCAAAGGCCACCCGCTGGCGCTGCCCGCCCGAAAGCTCGTTGGGGTTTTTCTCCAGTAGCTCCTCAATGCCCAGCAGCCGGCAGATCTCCAGCGTCCGGTCCGCCATCTCCTGTTTGGGCCAGCCCAGGTTTTCCAGCCCCATGGCCACCTCCTCAAACACGGTGGCCTTGATGCCGCTGATCTGGGTAAACGGGTTTTGGAACACATACCCGATCTTGGCCGAAAGCTTGCCGGTATCCCATTCGCGCACGTCGGTGCCGTCAATGGTCACCCGGCCCTCTAAGGTGCCCTGGTAAAAATGCGGGATCAGCCCGCGCAGCAGGTTGCACAGGCTGGTTTTGCCGCCGCCGTTTTCCCCGATCACCCCGTAGAACACCCCCTTTTCAAACGAAAAGGTGATATCCTCCAGCGCGGCCGTTTTGCTGTACGGGTAATGATAGGTCACATGCTCCAGTTCGATCAAGGCCATCCGGCGTCCCTCCTTACCACAGCCCCAGCATCTTTGCAAGCTTTGCCGCGCACACCGCCGCAAAGCCAAGGTCCAGCGCGATCACCAGCGCCTTTTCCCAGGCCGGCACCGCCCGCAGCTCCCGCAAAAAGGTGTGCTCTGTTTCCAGCGAAAAGGCGCGGGCGTCCATGGCAATGCTCTTTTCCTCCGCCGAGGCCATCGCCCCCAGCAGCAGCGGGCTGATCACCGGAAAAAACGCCTTGGCGCGGATCAGGATGTTGCCCTCTACCTCGATGCCGCGGGCCTTCTGGCTCTCAAAAATGGTCTGCACGCTGGCGCGCAGGTCGGTGATGGTCTGGAAGCTCGCCAAGATCACATAGCTGGTGGTGTGCGAAACCCCCTTGCGCTCCAGCGCGTACATCAAATCGCGCATCTCGGTGGAGGCATAAAACAGGATGATCGCGCCCGAAAAGCCCAAAATCACGCTGCCCACCTGCAGGCCGTTCAAAAGGCCTTCCATCGTCCATTTCCAGCCAAAAATGCTGAACAGCACGGTGGTGCCCTTCACGGTCAGCTGCCGGATCAGGATGATAAACACTCCAATGGTCACCAGCAGCTTGGAAAAGATGCCGTTAAAGTATTTCAGTTCCCCGATCAGGATGGCCAGCAGGTAGTAAAACAGGCACAGCCCTATCCCAAAGGCGATGTTCTGCACCACCAGCGCGGTAAAGGCCAGCACCAGCAGGATGTTCAGCTTGGAAAGGGGGTTGAGGTCCTTAAACCAGTTGCCGGTGGTCTGGGGCGAAAAAAACGACTGTACAAACTCACTGTGCATGGGCCCGATGCCTCCTTACAAGAAAAAACAAAGCGAGAGCACACCCCAAAAAAGGTGCGCTCTCGGTGCGGCGGCGGGCGGGGCCGTGCAAAGATCAGCGCCCGCCGGGTGCCGCCGCAAACGCCGGCTTACTCGGCGTCCTTTACATACACGTCGCCCAGCGGCAGCTTTGCCAAAAAGCGGTTGGGCATCGCCTTCAGCACAAAGAAGACGATCACAAGCGAAACGGCCTTGTCAAACAGGTCCATCGTAAACTCCGAGATGAACTGAGCCAGGAAGGGGGGAATGCCCAGCGCCTCGTGCAGCGGGATGGCGAACATCGAGGCGGTGATGGTGCCAAAGTCAAACTGGAAGATGATCCAGGTCAGCACCGAGCCCAGGCCGCCGCCCACAAAGGCGAACCACAGCGAGGAGACCAGGGTCTTGGGCAGGCTCAAAAAGACCTTGCGCTTGCTGCACCATGCGGCGCTGATGCCAAAGATCACGCTCAGGATGGCGTAGAAGAGGGTCACCGGGCTGGTGATCGAGTTCAGCACGTTGGAAATCACGCCCACGATCACGCCGGGCAGCCAGCCGCAAAGCGCGCCCACCACGATGGTGCCGATGGAATCCAGATACAGCGGCAGCCGCAGCAGGATGGCGATCTGGCCGCCAATAAAGTTTACCGCAACGCCGATCGGGATCAAAAACAGGGTCAGCTTGTCCATTTTTTTGGTTTGCATGTTACAAAAACCTCCCACACAAAAACGTTTGCAAAAAAATAAAAAACCCATTTACGAAACTAACACATCCGGCGCAGAAAGTCAACGAAAAAAAGCATATTTTTTTGCCGGAACAGCTTTTTTGCCGTTTTGGCGGTTTTTGCCCCCAAAACAGGGGGTAAAACCGTCCGTTTGAAGCCCGGATGTGGTATGATAGAGCAAGAAGACCGGCAAAGGAGGCATGCGCCATGAACAGCTGCAAAAACCTGCCCGCCCAGCGGCTTGCGGCCGAAGCCATGCGGCGGGTGGCGGCCCGGCTGCGGCCGGGCCTTTCGGAGGCCCGGATCGCCCGCATGGCCGAGGAGGAGATGCTCTCGCTGGGGGCGGAGGGCTGGTGGTACCACGGGGTGGCCGCGCTGGTGCTGGCAGGGCCCCGGCGCAGCCTTGTGTCGGTCAGCGGGCGGGAATATTCCCCCCGGGAGGATATCCTTCTGGGCCGGGACGACCTGGTTACCATCGACCTCAGCCCGGTGCTGAACGGCGCCTGGGGCGACTATGCCCGCACTATTTATTTGGAAAACGGCCGCCCCCTGCTGGAGCCGGAGGCCCCCGCCCGCCCCGAATTCGCAGAAGGGTACGCCATGCAGCTGCGGCTGCACCGGGAGCTGGCCGAATGGGCCGCCCCCGATACAAAGTACGAGGAGGTCTGGCAGCGGATGAACGCCCTTTTGCAAAGGGAGGGCTGGCAGAACCTGGACCTGCACGGCAACCTCGGCCATTCCATCGAAAGCGATCCCGCCAAACGCATCTACCTCGAGCGGGGCAGCGCCGCCGCCCTCGGCGGTTACGGCAGGCCCTTTACCTTTGAGCCGCACATCTGCCGCACAGGGGGCAGCTGGGGCTTTAAGCGGGAGCAGATCTATGTCTTTGATCAGAGCGGCCGCCTTGTGCCGCTCGAATAGCCCCCAGGCTGGCGGCGCACGCCGCCGTTCTGCTCTTCATCGGGGCCTGCCCGGCAGCGCACGGGCCGGCCCGCCCGGCGGCTTTTTTACCATTTCTGCCCGCTTTTGCGGCCCGCGGCAGCGCCCGCGGTCGGGCGGGGCCTGCGCAAAAGGGGCAAAAATGGCCTTTTTTATGGGGGATGCGCCCAAAAAGAGGGCGCAAAAAAACGCGAAGTTATACAAACCACCAGTTTTGGGCATCCTTCCCTTGACGGATGCCACAAGAATGCTATAATTTCGGTTGGGCCATTTGTAAAGTATGCAGTATGCCCGCAAAAGGCGGGCGGCTGCCCGTTGCCCTGAAAAGGAGTAATCATTATGAAAAAGACAGCACAGACCATTATCTCGCCGGATAAATTTTACACCATCGCCTCTGCGGACGGCAGGGTGCTGGAGGTTGCCGATTTTAACACCGAAAACGGCGCCGACGTCCGGCTTTGGAAGGATGCCGGCGAACTTTGGCAGCAGTGGGCGTTTGTCCGCGCGGGCCAGGGCGTCTACCGCATCCAGAACCGCTTTACCGGCAAGATGATCGACCTTGTGGCCGGCGGCGTTGTGGACGGCACCTGGGTGCACCAGTGGGAGGGCGCGTCTGCGTCCAGCCAGCTTTGGGTGCTCGAGCCCACCAACGACGGCCGGGTCAAGATCAAGTCCAACCTGGCGGGCAAGTGCCTGGACGTGGTGGGCATGAGCCAGGAGGACGGCGCGCACCTGCAGATCTGGCAGGACGTAAACGGCGAAAACCAGTTCTGGACCATCGCCCCCGCCAAGGAGCCCAAGGCTGCCCCCAAGGCCGCTGCCAAGCCCGCCAAAAAGCCCGCCGCCCCCAAGGCGGCGAAGCCCGCCGCTCCCAAGGCTGCCAAGCCGGCCGCTCCCAAGGCCGCTGCCCCCAAGGCTGAGGTAAAGCCCGCGGCTCCCAAGGCCGCCGCTCCCAAGGCTGAGGTAAAGCCCGCCCCCAAGGCCGCCGCCCCCAAAGCGGAAGCCAAGCCTGCCGCCCCCAAGCCCGAGGCAAAACCGGCCGCCCCCAAGGCCGAGGCGAAGCCCGCGGCCCCCAAGGCTGCCAAGCCCGCCAAAAAGGCCCCGGCCAAAAAGGGCAAATAACCCAGGCGCCAAGCGTGTGCCCGCCTGTGCAGGAAGCCTTCCTGCACAGGCTTTTTGCTTTACAGAATAATGACAGACCGCCAAAACGGTTTGACAGCCCGCCCATTCTGGCCTATACTATAAAAGAGCATCAAAACCGGTGCGCAGGCCAGCTTTACAGGGGGTGGACGAGATGCCGCAGGCAGGCCAGGCCGCAAAAACCAAGACCATCGCGGTCAACCGGCAGGCCCGGCACGAGTATTTTGTTGTAGAGGCGCTGGAAACCGGCATTGCCCTGGTGGGCACCGAGGTAAAAAGCCTGCGCGCAGGCACGGTCAACCTCAAGGACGCCTGGGTCGAGGTGGCAAACGGCGAGCTGCTGGTGCAGGGCATGCACATCAGCCCGTACGAAAAGGGCAACATCTTCAACCGAGATCCTGTGCGACCCCGCAAGCTGCTGGCGCACAAAAACGAGATCCGCCGCCTTGCCCAGCAGGTCAAGCTGCAGGGGTACACCCTGGTGCCGCTCTCGCTCTATTTCAAGCATGGGCGGGTCAAGCTGGAGTTGGGGCTCTGTAAAGGCAAAAAGCTGTACGACAAGCGCGCCAGCGCCGCCGCGCGGGATGCCAAGCGGGACATCGACCGCGCGCTCAAAAGCCAGGGCCGCGCCTGAGGGCCGGGCTGCAAAAACGTCTTCCGGGGCCGGGCGGCCCCAAACGATATGGGGATGTAAAGGTTTCGACGGGGGGAGGAAAGCGCGAGCAGCGGGTAGTGGACGGGGGCCACACTTTAAACGCCTCCAAAAAAATAGCTAACAACAACGAATTAGCTGTCGCTGCCTGATTACAGGCAGCTGTCCTGCCCACAATAGTGCCGTGTGGGGCCAGGGCATCATTTAGGCGCTGAACGTGAGCAGCCCTAAGCTTTGCGGGCGGCCATGAACTCATGAAGCTACCAAAACGCCGGCCTGTTTGCCGGCCTGGCGCGGCGGGAATTTTGTAGACAAACTGCACCCGGAGATACTCTCGCGGACTTCCTTTCGGACACGGGTTCGATTCCCGTCATCTCCACCACAACACGAAAATCCGAACCTTGTGCCAGTTGGCGGAGGGTTCGGATTTTGTGTTATACTGGATCAACTTGGTTGACAGTTCGGGCAGGGCGTCCCAATAAAGGGATGCCCTGCCCGAACTCCTGTTCATCGATGGATAAGGTAGAATAAGTTTCGCAAAAAGGAAAAGAGACATGGTTTGCAGTCCTGT
>CAJTVI010000036.1 GCA_910579545.1 uncultured Oscillospiraceae bacterium
GGCGCGCTCGCGCCGCACAGCCCGCCGCCGGACCCCGAGGCCCAGGCGGTGCTGCGCCTGCTGGGCCCGCGGCCCAAGGGGCTTGAGCAGCTGGCCGCCGAGAGCGGCCTGCCCGCCGGGCGGCTGCTGGCGGCGCTTACAAGGCTCGAGCTTTCCGGCCGGGCTGCGGCGCTGGCCGGACGGCAGTACCGGTCGGTCTGAGGGCCCTGCCAACCCGCAATATCCCCTGATACCCCTGCCCTGCCGGGGCCTGCCGGCCCGCGGCAGGCGATACAGCGTTTTAATTTGAAGGAGAACCCGCATGTCAAAACTGGTCATTGTGGAATCGCCCGCAAAGGCAAAAACCATCGGCAAATATCTTGGCCCCGGCTACGAGGTCACCGCCTCGATGGGGCATATCCGCGATTTGCCCGCCAGCCAGCTGGGCATCGACGTGGAGCACGGCTACAACCCGCAGTATATCAACATCAAGGGCAAGGAAAAGCTCATCCGCGAGCTCAAGAGCGAGGCCAAAAAGGCCGAGCAGGTCTACCTTGCCACCGACCCGGACCGGGAGGGCGAGGCCATCAGCTGGCACCTGGCCAACCTTTTGGGGCTGGATCCCGCCGCCCCCAACCGGGTCACCTTTGGCGAGATCACCAAAAAAGGGGTGGCCGAGGGCATGGCCCATCCCCGCGCCATCGACACCGACCTCTTCAACGCCCAGCAGGCCCGCCGCATCCTGGACCGGCTGGTGGGCTACAAGCTCTCGCCCTTTTTGTGGCGCAAGGTGCGCCGGGGGCTTTCGGCCGGGCGGGTGCAGAGCGTGGCCGTGCGGCTGATCGTGGACCGCGAAAAGGAGATCGAGGCCTTTAAGCCGGAGGAATACTGGAACATCGACGCCCTCCTCAAGGGTCCCGGCCCCTATAAGCCCTTTACCGCCCGGCTTGCCGCCACCGCCGCCGGCAAAAAGCTGGCGGTGCACACCCGCGCCGAGGCCGAGGCCATCCGCGCCGCGCTGGACGGGGCGGTGTACACTGTCTCGGAGGTGGCCCGCGGCAAGCGCAAAAAGGTGCCCACCCCGCCCTTTATCACCAGCACCCTCCAGCAGGAGGCCAGCCGCCGGCTGGGCTTTACCGCCACCCGCACCATGCGGGCCGCCCAGACCCTGTACGAAGGGGTGGACGTCGCCGGCCGGGGCACCATGGGCCTCATCACCTATATGCGTACCGACAGCCTGCGGGTGAGCGACGAGGCGGTGGCCGGGGCCAAGGCCTTCATCACCCAGACCTATGGGGCCAACTACGTCTGCAACTATAAGCGCAGCTACAAATCCCGTTCGGCCACCGCCGCCCAGGACGCCCACGAGGCCATCCGCCCCAGCGAGCCGGCCCTCACCCCGGACGAGGTGGAAAAAAGCATCTCGGGGGATACCGCCAAGCTTTACCGGCTGATCTGGAGCCGGTTTATCGCCAGCCAGATGGCCGACTGCGAGCAGGACACTGTCTCGGTGGGCATCACGGCGGGGGGGTACCTCTTCAGGGCCAGCGGCTATGTGGTCACCTTTGACGGCTATACCGCCCTCTACGAGGAGACCGCCGAGGAGAAGGAAAAAAAGGAGACCGCCCTGCCGCCTTTGGAACAGGGGCAGGCGCTGGCCCTCAGCGAGCTCAAAACCGAGCAGAAGTTCACCCAGCCCCCCGCCCGCTACACCGAGGCAAGCCTGATCCGGGCGCTGGAGGAGAACGGCATCGGCCGGCCCTCCACCTACGCGCCCATCATCACCACCATCACCGACCGCGGCTATGTGGAGCGGGACCAGAAAAAACTAAAGCCCACCCTTTTGGGCCGCACCATCAACGAATTGATGCTCGAGCAGTTCCCGGACATCGTGGACGTCGCCTTCAGCGCCGGGATGGAGAAAAACCTCGACAAGGTCGAGAGCGGCAAGACCGACTGGCACACCGCCATCGACGAGTTTTACAAGGGCTTTGACGCGGCTTTGCAGGCGGCCGAAAAGAACATGGAGGGCAAAAAGGTCCGGGTGCCGGACGAGGAGACCGACGAGGTCTGCGAAAAATGCGGCCGCAAGATGGTCATCAAGGTGGGCCGGTACGGCAAGTTTTTGGCCTGCCCGGGCTTCCCGGAGTGCACCAACACCAAGCGGCTGGTCAAGGATACCGGCGGCAAATGCCCCAAGTGCGGCAGCCGGATGCTCCAGCGCCGCAGCGCCAAGGGCCGCATCTACTACGGCTGCGAGGGCTACCCCAACTGCGATTTTATGACCTGGGACGAGCCGGTGCCCGAGCTGTGCGAAAAATGCGGCGCCACCCTCTTTAAAAAGGGCCAGCGGCTCTACTGCGCCAAGGAGGGCTGCGGCTTTGAAAAAACCGTCCAGAAGGGCGGCGCCGGCCGTGAGTGACCGGGCGGCGGCCGCCCCCTGCGGCGTGGACGCGGCCAAACCCCTGCCCGGCGGCCCCGCCGGGCAGGCCGCCTCCAGCGCCCCCCGCGTCACCGTGCTGGGGGCCGGCCTTGCCGGCTGTGAGGCCGCCCTCTGGCTGGCCGGGCAGGGGGCAAGGGTGCGGCTGGTGGAGCAAAAGCCGCTGCGCTTTTCGCCCGCCCACAAGAGCGAGGGCTTTGCCGAGCTGGTCTGCTCCAACAGCTTAAAGGCCGAGCGGCCGGATTCGGCCAGCGGGCTGCTCAAGGCCGAGATGCGCCTTTTGGGCAGCCGGCTGCTCGCCGCGGCCGAAACCGCCCGGGTGGCGGCCGGCGGGGCGCTGGCGGTGGACCGGGACCTCTTTTCCGCCGCCGTGACCCGCATGGTGCTGCAAACGCCGGGCATCACGGTCGAGCGCCGGGAGGAGACGGCCATCGCCCCGGCCGAGGGCGAGGCGGTCATCGTGGCCACCGGCCCGCTCACCGAGGGGGCGCTGGCGGCCGAGATCGCCCGGCTCACCGGGGGGCAAAGCCTCTCGTTTTACGACGCCGCGGCCCCCATCGTCACGGCCGAGAGCCTGGAGATGGGCCGCATCTTTGCCGCCAGCCGGTACGGCCGGGGCGAGGCGGACTACCTCAACTGCCCGATGGACAAGGCGGAATACGAGGCCTTTTACGAGGCGCTGCGCAGCGCCAAGCGCGCGCCGCTGCACTCGGCGGACGGCCCCGCGCAGGCCCTGGCCGTCTACGAGGGCTGCATGCCCATCGAGGTGATGGCCCAGCGCGGGGCCGACACCATGCGCTTTGGGCCCCTGCGCCCGGTGGGCCTTACCGACCCGCGCACCGGCCACCGCCCCTGGGCCAACCTGCAGCTGCGCCGGGAAAACGCCGAGGGCAGCCTGTACAATCTGGTGGGCTTCCAAACCAACCTGCTGTTTGGCGAGCAAAAGCGGGTGTTTGGGCTGATCCCCGGCCTTGCCAGCGCTGAGTACGCCCGCTATGGGGTGATGCACCGCAACACCTTTTTGAACAGCCCCCGCCTTTTGGCGGCCGACCTGAGCTTAAAAGAGCACCCCAGCGTGTTTTTTGCCGGGCAGATCACCGGCTTTGAGGGCTATATGGAAAGCGCGGCCTGCGGCCTGCTGGCCGCGCGGGGGGCGCTGGCCCGGCTGCGGGGGCAGCCCTTTGCCCCGCCCCCGCCCGAGACCATGCTGGGGGCGCTGCTAAGCTACATCACCGCCCCCAACAAGGATTTCCAGCCCATGGGGGCCAACATGGGCATCCTGCCCCCGCTGGCCGAGCCGGTGCGGGACAAGCGCGGGCGGTACGCCGCCCTCTCGGCCCGGGCGCAGGCGGCCATGGCGGCCTGGGCGGGCCGGTAACAGAAGCAAACATCGCTTGACAAGAGCACGCATGGTTTTTGGGGCAAAAGGGACAAAAAGCAAAAAAGGTAAAAAGCTCTTTTGTTTTAAAAAAGAACCTTTGCCCCAAAAACTCCGAAGGACCGGCAGGGCAAGGCCAGTGGTGCGATGGCAAGGCGGCGTGCCGCGGGAATCCTTGGTGGATTCCAAGGTGCGCCAACGCGGCCAGCGTGCCGCTGGAGTTGGCCTGACGGCGTGTGCGCCCTTGTTAAGGGATGTAAAAAGGAGGAACCATCCATGCGGATCATTCTGGACGCCATGGGGGGCGACAACGCCCCCGGCGAGATCATCAAGGGCGCGGCCGAAGCGCTGGCCGAGCTGGGGCCGGAGCTCACGGTGGTGGCGGTGGGCGACGAGGCCCGGGTGCGCGAGGCGGCCGCCGCGGCCGGCCTTGCCGAGCAGCCGGGCCGGTTTGAGATCGTGCATGCTGCCGAGGTCATCGAGATGTGCGACGAGCCGGCCCGCGCCATCCGCCGCAAAAAGGGTTCCAGCCTGGTGGTGGGCTTACAGATGCTGGCCGCTGGCGAGGGGGACGCCTTTGTCTCGGCCGGCAGCACCGGCGCGCTGCATGTGGGCGCAAGCCTGATCGTGCGCAGCCTTAAGGGGGTCAAGCGGCCGGCGCTGGCCACCATCATCCCGGGGGGCAAAAAGCCCTACCTGCTCATGGACTGCGGCGCAAACGTCGAGTGCCGCCCCCAGATGCTCGAGGCCTTTGGGGTGATGGGCAGCATCTATATGAGCCGGGTGCAGGGGGTGGCCGAGCCCAGCGTGGCGCTGGTCAACAACGGCGCCGAGGAGTCCAAGGGCACCCCCCTCTACCGGGAGGCCCATCAGCTGCTCAAGGCCAACCCCAACATCCGGTTTATCGGCAATGTCGAGCCGCGGGATGTGCCGGCCGGCGCCGCCGACGTGGTGGTCTGCGACGGGTTTACCGGCAACGTGATCCTCAAGCTTACCGAGGGGCTGGCCAAGAGCCTTTTGGGCATGATCAAGGAGGTATTTTTGGCAAGCTTTGCCACCAAGCTGGCCTACCTGCTGGTCAAGGGCGGCATCGCCGGGCTCAAAAAGAAGATGGACAGCGAGGAATACGGCGGCGCGCCGCTGCTGGGGGCGGCAAAGCCGGTCATCAAGGCCCACGGCTCCAGCAAGGCCCGCGGCATCAAAAACGCCATCCGGCAGGCAAAGCTCTGTGTCGAGAGCGGCATGACCGACACGATGGCCGCCGCCCTGGCCGGCCTTGCGCCCCGCGGCTGAGCCGGGAAACGCTTTTGGCCAATCTGGGGGATAAATCCCCCAGACCCCCATTACAGGAGAAAGAATAAAGTGCGAACATAAAGGCTGGTGCAAAGGGGCCGAGGCTGGCCGGGGAGGTGGCGGGCGCTGCCGACACGGGGGACAGTTCTTCGGGTTCAACTCCTCTCTGCTTTAGCCCTTCTGCACTGGCCTTTTAGGCATATCTCATTCCGCTGCACGGATTTTTCCGTGCAGCTGTAAAGGGGGTCCAGGGGGACGCGTCCCCCTGGATTGGCCTGATCATTGGCCTGATATCCACCCCATACAAACCCTGCCCGGCGCCGGGCAGCAGGAAAGAGAGCGATCAGCGATGCACCAGCTTGAAAGCATCATCGGCTACACCTTTAAAAACCCCGCGCTGCTCGAAACGGCGCTCACCCACACCAGCTTTGCCAACGAGAGCCGCACCCCCATCCCCCACAACGAGCGGCTGGAGTTTTTGGGGGACAGCGTTTTGTCCATCGTGGTGGCGGACCACCTCTTCCACCAGTGGAAAAACCGCCCCGAGGGGGAACTGACCCGCGCCCGGGCCAGCCTTGTGTGCGAGAGCGCCCTGTTCGAGTTTGCCAAGGAGATCGACCTTGGCAGCTACCTGCGGCTGGGCCGCGGCGAGGAGCGGGGCGGCGGGCGCACCCGGCCCAGCGTGGTCAGCGACGCCTTTGAGGCGCTGATCGCCGCGCTCTATCTTGACGGCGGCATCGAGGCGGCCCGGGCCTTCCTTTTGCCCTTTTTGGCCGAGGGCAAAACCGCCGAGGCCGACTACAAGACCCAGCTGCAGGAGGTGGTGCAGCAAAACCCCGAGGAGCGGCTGCGCTATGTAGTGGAAAGCGAGACCGGCCCCGACCACGACAAGCACTTTGCGGTGGCGGTCTATCTCAACTCCAACTGCATCGGCCGGGGCGAGGGGCACTCCAAAAAAATTGCCGAACAGCACGCCGCCCGCGAGGCGCTGCGGCTGATGGGCCTGGTCAAGTAAGCCGGCCGGGCCGACACAAGGGCGGGCAACATAGGTAAGAGGGATCAAATGGTATTAAAAGCACTCGAAATACAGGGCTTCAAGAGCTTCCCGGACCGTATTAAGATCGGCATCGACCGCGGCATCACCGCCGTGGTGGGGCCCAACGGCTCGGGCAAAAGCAATATCTCGGACGCCATCCGCTGGGTGCTGGGCGAAACCAGCTCCAAGCAGCTGCGGGGGGCCGGCAAGATGGAGGACGTCATCTTTGGCGGCACCCAGCTGCGCGGCGCCATGGGCTACGCCTCGGTCAAGCTCACGGTGGACAATTCCGACCGCCGCATCGAGGTGGATTCGGACGAGGTGACCATCGGCCGGCGGTACTACCGCTCGGGCGAGAGCGAGTATTCCATCAACGGCCAGAACGTGCGCCTGCGGGACATCTACGAGCTCTTTCTGGACACCGGCCTTGGCCGGGACGGCTACTCCATCATCGGCCAGGGCCGCATTGCCGAGATCGTGGGGGCCAAAAGCGCCGAGCGCCGCGAGATCTTTGAGGAGGCCAGCGGCATCGCCAAGTACCGCTACCGCAAAAACGAGGCCGAGCGCCGGCTGGCCGCCGCCGAGGAGAACCTTTCCCGCCTGCGGGACATTTTGGACGAACTCGAGGCCCGGGTGGGCCCCTTAGAGCGGGAGAGCAAAAAGGCCAAACAGTTTTTGGAGTACAGCGCCCGCCGCAAGGAGCTGGAGGTCACCCTCTGGGTGGACAACATCCGCCGCGCCAAGGAGACGGTGCGCACCGAGCAGCGCCGGTACGAGGCCGCCGGGGCCGACTACGACCGCCTGAGCCGGGAGATCGAGGCCATCGACGCCGAGAGCGAGGCCATCCGGGCGGCCGCCCAGGAGCTCACGGTGCAGATCGAGCGGGCCAACGCCGACATCCGGGCCATGGCCGAGGAGCAGGCCGGGGCCGACAGCCGGCTGGCCGTGCTGCAAAACGACATCGGCCACAACGACGCCGCCATCGAGAAATTGGAAAGCGAGCTGGCCGCCAGCCGGCAGGGCAAGGCGGCGCTCGCGGCCGAGATCGCCGGCCACGAGGAGGCGGTGCGGGCCGCGGCCGCACAGGCGGCCGAACTGGAGGCGGCCATCACGGCGCTGGAGGAGCGGCTGGCCCGCCTGCAGGCCGAAAGCCTTGCCAGCGGCGAAAAGCGGGGCGAGGTGACCGCCCGGCTGGCCGGGCTTACCCAAAGCCAGACCGCCGCCCAGGTGGAGGCGGCCCGGGCGGCCTCGGCGGCCGAAACGGCCAAAGCGCGGCTGGAAGCGGCCGGGGCCGAGCGGGCGGCGGGGGCCGAACAGCTTGCCGCCCTGCGCGCCGAGCAGGCCGAGACAAACGAATACCTTGCCGGCCTGCGGGCCGACCTTACGCGGCTGGGCAACATCCAGGCCGGCCTGGAGATGAAGCTTGCCAGCCGGCAAAAGCAGCACAAGGAGGCCGAGGACGCGGTGCTGGCCGCCGCCCGGCAGGAGGACGCCGCCCGCCAGCGGCTGGCGGTTTTGCAGGACCTTGAGCGCAACATGGAGGGCTACCAGCAGAGCGTCAAGGCGGTGATGCGGGCGGGCCAGAGCGGCCGGCTGCGGGGCATTTTGGGGCCGGTCAGCAGCATCCTCACGGTCAGGCCGGGGTACGAGCTTGCCATCGAGACCGCCCTTGGCTACGCCTTGCAGAACTTAGTGGTGGAAAACGAGGGCGCGGCCAAGGCCGGCATCGCCTTTTTAAAGGAGCAAAAGGCCGGCCGGGCCACCTTTTTGCCGCTGGATACCGTGCAGGGCCAGCGGCTGGACGAGGGCCGCCTGCCCATGGGCGCGGCGCTGGCCGTCTCACTAATTTCCTGCGAGCCGCGCTACCAGACCGTGGCCGAAAACCTCTTAGGCCGCATCTTGGTAGTGGACAACATCGACGAGGCCGCCCGGGCCGCCCGGCAGCTGGGCTACCGCAATCGGGTGGTCACGGTGGACGGGCAGGTCGTCAACGCGGGCGGTTCCTTTACCGGGGGCAGCGCCTCCCGCTCGGCCGGCTTTTTCAGCCGCCGGCAGGAGATCGCGGAGCTCAAGGAAAAGCTGGCCCGTCTTGCCGCCGAACGCCAGAAGGCCGAGGAGAACGCCGCCCGCTGGAAGGCCGAGACCGACAAACTCTCGGCCGAGCTCACCGCCGTGCAGAGCGAGGCGGTCACCGCCGGCGGGGACGCCATCCGGGCCGAGATGGAGGCAAAGCGGCTGGACGGCGCGGTGCAGGCGGCCGAGGCCGCCGACGCCCAGCTGGCCGCCGAGCTTGCGGCCCTGGGTGAGCAGATCGAGGCCGAGACCGCCCAGGCGGCCGGCCAGCAAAAGGCCCAGCAGGAGCTGGCGGGCCAGATCGCGGAGCTGGAGGAGGAGCTGGAGGCCCTTGCGGGCAGCGACGACAGCTTTTTAAAGCTGCGCAGCAGCCTTTCGGACGAGATGGCCGCCCGGCGGATGGACAAGCTCACGGCCGAAAAGGACGCCGAGCTGCACACCGCGGCCATTGCCAGCCTGCAAAGCCGCACCGGCGAGGACGCGGCCCGGCGGGCCGAGGCAAAGCGGGGCATGGTCGAGCTGGCCGCCCTGAACGAGAAAAACCGTGCCCAGATGGCCGAGATCCAGGCCGCCAAGGAGGGGTGCGCCCAGCGCATCGCCCAAAAGGAGGAGGAGATCCGCACCGCCACCGCCCGCCGCATGGAGCAAGAGGGGGCCGCGGCCAAGCAGGGCCAGCGGCTGCGGGCGGTGACCGACGAGCGCGAAAAGATGAGCGGCGAGATGGCCCGCCTCACCGAGCGCAAGGCCGCCGCCGAGACCGAGTACGACCAGACCATCGCCAAGCTCTGGGAGGAGTACCAGCTCACCCTCACCGAGGCCGAGGGGCTTTGTGTGGAGTTCGAGTCCGCCGCCGAGCTGCGCCGCCAGGTGCAGGAGGTGCGGGGCAAAATCCGGGCCTTGGGCAACGTGAACGTGGGGGCCATCGAGGAGTACGAGGAGGTCAGCACCCGGTACGAATTCCTCAAGGGCCAGGTCAGGGACGTGGAGGGCAGCAAGGCCGAGCTCCTGCGCCTGATCGGGGAACTCTCGGGCGAGATGCGCCGTTTGTTTACCGAGAGCTTCAAGGCCATCAACTCCAATTTTGCCCGCATCTTCCGGGAGCTGTTTGGGGGCGGCAGCGCCCATCTGGCCCTCTCGGACGAGAACGACGTGCTCGAGAGCGGCATCGAGATCCAGGTCTCGCCCCCGGGCAAGGTCATCAAAAACCTCTCGGCCCTCTCGGGCGGCGAGCAGAGTTTGGTGGCCATCAGCATCTATTTTGCCATCCTGGCGGTCAACCCCGCGCCCTTCTGCATCCTGGACGAGATCGAGGCCGCGCTGGACGACGTCAACGTCACCCGCTATGCCCAGTACCTGCGCCGCATTACCGACCGCACCCAGTTTATCGTGATCACCCACCGGCGCGGCACCATGGAGGCCGCCGACGTCCTCTACGGCGTCACCATGCAGGAGGATGGGGTCTCCAAGCTTCTGCGGCTCGACCTCGACCAGGTGGACGCCTCGCTGGTGTCGTAAGGGGCGCGTAGAAGGGCCAATCTGGGGGCCTTGGCCCCCAGACCCCCGCCACAAACAAAGAAAGGACATACCATCATGGCACTTTTTGGCAGCAAAAAAAAGCTGGACGAGGGCCTTGCCAAAACCCGCACCGGGTTTTGGGGCGGCATCTGGAGCCGGATGACCGGCAGCGAGATCGACGACGACCTCTACGATGACCTGGAAGAACAGCTCATCCTGGCCGACGTCGGCGCCGAAACCGCCCTGCGGCTGGTCGAGGCCCTGCGGGAGGAGGTGCGCCGCCAGCACCTCAAAACCGGCCAGGACGCCCTGGCCGCCCTGAAAGGGCTGATTGCCGACGAGATGCGCGCCGAGCGGGAGCTCGACCTCTCCGGCCGTCCGGCGGTCATGCTGGTCATCGGGGTCAACGGGGTGGGCAAAACCACCAGCATCGCAAAGCTGGCCCACCTGTACGCCTCGCAGGGCAAAAAGGTGCTGCTGGCCGCGGGGGATACCTTCCGCGCCGCCGCGGCCGAGCAGCTGGGCATCTGGGCCCAGCGGGCCGGCGTGCCCATGGTGCGCGGGGCCGAAGGGGCCGACCCGGCCGCCGTGGTGTTTGACGCGGTCAGCTCGGCCGCTGCGCGCGGCGTCGACCTTGTGATCTGCGACACCGCTGGCCGGCTGCACAACAAAAAGAACCTGATGGACGAGCTTGCCAAGATCAGCCGCTCGGTCACCAAGGCCTGCCCCACCGCCAGCGTCGAGACCCTTTTGGTGCTGGACGCCATCACCGGCCAGAACGCCATCAGCCAGGCCGCCCAGTTTGTGGACGCGGCCAGCGCCAGCGGCATCATCCTCACCAAGTTAGACGGCACCGCCAAGGGCGGCTGCGTCATTGGGGTGCGGCAAAAGCTCGGCCTGCCGGTGCGGTTCGTGGGGGTGGGCGAGGGCAAGGACGACCTGCTCATCTTTGACCCCGACCAGTTTGCCGACGGCCTGTTTGGCCCGGGCGAAGGGTAAAAATTGCCCGGCCGCAAAGTACAAAAAACGCCTCTTGCTGGGGGCGGTGAGACAGGAAAACAAAGGCTCCGAACAAAATTCGATTTACCGAGAAAAAGGAGGGATCTCCCATGCTCATCTGCGCCGCAACCGGCAACGCCGGAAAGCTGAAAGAGCTGCGCCGCATCCTCGAGGCGCAGGGCCACACGGTCAAAAGCCAGCGGGAGCTGGGCGTCACCCTGGAGCCGGACGAAACCGGCGAAACCTTTGCCCAAAACGCCCTCATCAAGGCCCGGGCCATCTGCGAGGCGGCTGGCGTCGCCACCATCGCGGACGATTCCGGCCTCTGTGTCGAGGCGCTAAGCGGCGCGCCGGGGGTGTACAGCGCCCGCTACTGCGGCCATCACGGGGACGACGAGGCCAACAACGACAAGCTCCTGCGCGAGCTGCGCGCCGTGCCCGAGGGCCGGCGGGCCGCCGCCTTTGAAAGCGCGGTCTGCCTTTACCTGCCCGGGGGGGAATACATCCTCTGTTCCGGCCGCTGCCCGGGGCGCATTTTGTTCGCCCGCAAGGGCCACAACGGCTTTGGCTACGACCCCCTCTTTGCGCCGGATCATGTGGGCGCGGCCACCGGCCTGTTGCCCAACGCGGCCGGCCGCAGCTACGCCGAACTGTCAGACGCCGAAAAGGACGCCATCAGCCACCGCGGCGCGGCCCTGCGCGCTTTGCAAAAAAAGCTGCCCGCCTTTTTGCAAAAGGTGCAGCCGGGCGCCGGCGTCGGCTTTGAGCGGGACGAAAAGTTCGACGGCGACAAGCTGCGCCGCGGCGCCCGCGAATCCGCCGGCGAGGGGTAAGGATCTGGGCCAATCTGGGGGATTACATCCCCCAGACCCCCGACTTGGGCCAATCCAGGGGGACGCGTCCCCCTGGACCCCCTTTACGCCGCACGAAATATCGTGCGGCGGGAGAATGAGGATGGGCAAAGCAGGTGCTCCGCCGCCCGCTGCCACCCCGGCACAAACCCCGCCTCCGGGTCTCGACTTGCCCGGCAGAATATGGTAAAATAATTTTATCTGGGCGTCTGCCCGCAAAAGGGGAGAACAGGTCATGGCCAATTTTACCTTTATCAAAACCGGGCTGCCCGGCGTTCTGCTGGTGGAGCCCGCCGTGTTTGGCGACGCGCGCGGCTATTTTATGGAAACCTATAAAAAAGAGGAGTTCGCCGCCGCCGGCATCACCCGCGAGTTTGTGCAGGACAACCAGTCCAGCTCCAGCCGCGGGGTGCTGCGGGGGGTGCATTTTCAAAAGGAGCACACCCAGGGCAAGCTGGTGCGGGTGCTGCACGGCCGGGTGTTCGACGTCGCGGTCGACTGCCGGCCCCACAGCCCCGCCTTTGGCCGCTGGGCCGGCTTTACCTTAAGCGGGGAGGACCGCCGCATGCTCTATATCCCCGAGGGGTTTGCCCACGGGTTTTTGGTGCTCAGCGATACCGCCGAGTTCTCGTATAAATGCACCGACACCTACTGCCCCTCGGCCGAGGGCGGCATCCCCTGGGACGACCCCGACATCGGCATCCGCTGGCCGGATGCCGGCTGCGAGTACCTGCTGAGCGAAAAAGACCGCCGCCATACCCCCTTTGCCCAGCAGGACTTTGGGTACTTCAGCAAGTTTTAAGGGCGGGCTTTTTGCGGCGGCGCGGCGGCGCGGGCGGGGCTCGGCCCTCCTGCGCGCCGCCCGGCGCCCTTTTTACAGAAAGGTGGTGGCCGCTCTTGGCCAAGGGGATCCTCTATCTCAAGGATTTCTGGCGCTACCGGTATCTTTTGTACAACCTCATCAGCCGGGATTTTAAACTCAAGTACCGCCGCAGCATCTTAGGCGTCTTGTGGAGCGTGCTCAACCCCCTTTTGATGATGCTGGTGATGTGGGCGGTGTTCGGCGGGCTGTTCCCGCAGGTGCGGGGGCAGGGCATCGACAACTTCCCCATGTTTTTGCTCTGCGGCCAGCTGCTCTTCAACTTCTTCCGGGAGGCCACCACCCTGGCCATGTCCAGCGTTCTGCAAAGCGCGCCGCTTCTGCGCAAGGTGTATATCCCCAAATACATCTTCCCGCTCGAAAAGGTCTGCTTTGGGTTTGTAAACTGCTGCTTTTCCTTTATCGCGCTGGTGCTGGTCATGATCTGCACCCGTTGCCCGGTGCACCTCACCCTGCCGATGGCCCTCTACCCGCTGCTCACCCTCTTTGTCTTCAGCCTGGGGGTGGGGCTGGTGCTGGCCACCCTCACGGTCTTTTTCCGGGACGTTATCCATATGTGGGAGGTCTTTACCACCGCCCTCATGTACTTTTCGGCCATCTTTTACGACCCCATCCAGATGGAGGGCTGGGTGCAGTCCTTCATCAAGTTCAACCCCATGTACTGGTACATCACCGGTTTCCGCCGCGCGGTGATCTACGGGGTGGGCTTCAACGGCAACATGATCGCGATGTGCGGCGGCTGCGCGGTGCTGGCGCTGGGCTTTGGCCTGTTTGTTTTTAAGAAAAACCAGGACAAGTTCGTCCTTTACCTGTAAGCAAAGGAGGCGCCGCATGGAGCCGATCATCGAGGTAAACCATGTCTCAATGCGCTTTAACCTGGCCAAGGAAAAAAACGAGAGCCTTAAGGAATACTTTTTGGCCATGGCAAAGGGCAAACTGCATTTTGACGAGTTTTATGCTTTGCGAGATGTCTCGCTCTGTGTCGAGCCGGGAGATTTTTACGGCCTGGTGGGGCTCAACGGCTCGGGCAAATCCACCCTGCTCAAGGTGATCAGCGGGGTGTACAAGCCAAGCTCGGGCAGCTGCCGGGTGCGCGGGGTCATTGCGCCGCTCATCGAGCTGGGGGCCGGCTTCGACCTCGACCTCACCGCCCGCGAAAACATCTACCTCAACGGTACCGTGCTGGGCTACACCCCCAAATACCTCGATTCCAAGTTTGACGAGATCGTCGAGTTCAGCGAGCTGCGGGATTTTCTGGACGTCCCGCTCAAAAACTACTCCAGCGGCATGGTGGCCCGCATCGCCTTTGCCATCGCCACCATCACCAAGCCGGACATCCTCATTGCGGACGAGATCCTGTCGGTGGGGGATTTCCTCTTCCAGCAAAAGTGCGAGCAGCGCATGCAGCAGCTCATGAGCGGCGGCACCACCGTGCTGCTGGTAAGCCATTCCATCGAGCAGATCGAGCGGATGTGCAACAAGGTGGCCTGGCTGGAAAAGGGCGCCATCCGCATGAACGGCGAAACCAGCGCCGTCTGCGCCGCCTATAAGGAGATCACCGCCGCCCCCGAACCCCCCGCGCCCCAGCCGTAAAAAGCGCGCGGGATGCCCCGCAAAAGGAGAACGCCCATGCCCCACAGCGCCCAGCAAAACCCGCCCCTGCCGGCCGACGTTGCCCGGCAGGACAGTATCTCCGGTATGGCACGCCGCCTGGCAAGCCCGGCCCACCTGGCCGAGCTTGTGCGCTGGGCGGCGGCTTGCGTGCGGGACGAAGGCTTTGAGCAGCTTTGGCGGGAGGTGCATTTCCGCATCGACCTTGCTTTGCACCGGGAGCAGTGGCAGTACCGGGCCGACCTGCCCACCCGCCGCCGGCTGCGCCGCCAGCGCCGCGCCCCCCTGCCCGGCGCGCCGCTTATCAGCGTGGTGGTGCCGCTTTACAACACAAAACCCCTCTACTTTGCCCAGATGCTCAAAAGCGTACAGGGCCAAAGCTACCAAAACTGGCAGCTGGTGCTCATCGATGCCAGCGATGCCCCCGCCCCCGCCCTGCAAAAGGCGCTGGCCCGGGCGCAAAGGGACGGGCGCATCGTTTACCAAAAGGTGCAGAATCAGGGCATCGCGGCCAACACCACCGCCGGCTTTGGGCTGGCAAAAGGGGAGTACATTGCCCTTTTGGACCACGACGACCTGCTCTACCGCAACGCCCTCTACGAGATCGCCGAGCGCATCCTCGCCGCCGGGGCCGAGCTGGTTTATACCGACGAGACCGTCCTCACCGAAGACCTCAAGCAGCTTATCGCCTACCACTTTAAGCCGGACTATTCGCCGGACAGCCTGCGCGGCTGCAACTACATCACCCATTTAGCGGTGTTCAGCCGGGCGCTGCTCGAGCGGGCGGGGGCCGAGGAGCGGGCCGAATTTGACGGCGCGCAGGACTTTGACCTCCTCTTGCGCCTCACCGAGCAGACGTCCCCGGATAAGATCTGCCACATCCCCAAAAGCATGTATATCTGGCGCGGCCACGCCGGCTCCACCGCCCAGGACATCGACGCCAAGCCCTACGCCACCGCGGCGGGGGTGCGGGCCATCGACGCGCACCTGGACCGCATCGGCCTTGCCGGCAGGGCCGAGAGCATCCCCGGCTGCCCGGGGGCCTACCGGGTGCGGTACCGGCTGGCCCCGCCGCCCCAAAGCGGGCCGCTCGTCAGCGTCATCATCCCCAATAAGGACCATCGGGACGACCTCTCCCGCTGTCTCGAAAGCCTCTATGCCCATGCCGGCGTTACCCCCTTTGAGGTGCTGGTCATCGAGAACAACTCCGCCGACCCCGCCACCTTTGACTATTACCGCGCCGCCGAAGCCCGGTATCCAAACCTGCGGGTGCTGCGGTACGAGGGGGCCTTTAACTTCAGCGCGGCCAACAACCTCGGCCGCCGGGCGGCCCGGGGCGCGCAGCTTTTACTGCTCAACAACGACATCGAGCTCCTCACCGACGGCTTTTTGGACGAGATGCTCATGTTCAGCCAGCGGCCGGACGTGGGCTGCGTGGGGGCCAAGCTTTTTTACCCGGACGACCGCATCCAGCACGCGGGGGTCTTTTTGGGCATCAACGGCACGGCCGGCCACAGCCACAAGAGCCACCCGCGCGAAAGCGCCGGCGACCTCTGCCGGCTGGCCACCGCCCAGGACATGACCGCCGTTACCGGGGCCTGTTTGATGGTCAAAACCGAATTGTTCGACTGGGCCGGCGGGCTGGATGAAGAGCAGTTTGCGGTGGCCTACAACGACATCGACCTCTGCTTAAAGCTTTGGCAGCGGGGGCTCTGGAACGTCTTTACCCCCTTTGCCCAGGCCTACCACTACGAGAGCAAGAGCCGCGGCCTGGACGAGACCGGCCCCAACGCGGTGCGCTACGCCCGCGAAAAGCAGAACTTCATCCAAAAATACGGGGCGCTCATCGCCAAAGGCGACCCCTTCTATAACCCCCATTTTAACCTCCTGTTCGAAAACTACGGCCTGAAATAAGCGGCCCGGCAAGGCTTTGGCCCGCCGGCCCAAGCCCGCCCCCCGCGGCAGGCCGCCCGGAAAGGGGCCCATCCATGAAACTGCGCCTCAAACGCATCAAAGAGCTGTTTGGCTATGCCGCAAAGCTGCTGCGGGAGGACGGCCCCGCCGCCATGCTGCGGCGGGCGGCCGGCTTTTTTGGCCGGCGGCTCTTTTTGCGCCGCGCCCGCTACCTGCCCGCCAAAAAGGTGCTGGCGGTGCAACGTTCCGAGGCCCGGGCGGCGGGGGGCAGCTGGCCGCTCATCAGCGTCTGTGTGCCGCTCTACAACACCCCGCCCCGCTTTCTGGCCGCCCTTTTGGACAGCATGATCGCCCAGACCAGCCCCTGGTGGCAGCTCTGCCTGGCCGACGCCTCAGACGCCGGGCAGGACGCGCTGGGCCAGCTGGTCGCCAAAAAGGCCACCGAGGCCGAAAACCGCCTGCCCCATCAGGACGCCCCCCGCATCCTGTACGCCCGCATCGAGAACAAGGGCATCAGCGCCAACACCAACGCCGCCGCCGCCCTGGCCGACGGCGAATACCTGGCCCTGGCCGACCACGACGACGTCCTGGCCCCCCACGCCGTCTATACCCTGCAAAAGGAGATCCTGGCCACCGGCGCGGCC
Source organism: uncultured Oscillospiraceae bacterium (assembly GCA_910579545.1). GTDB lineage: Bacteria > Bacillota > Clostridia > Oscillospirales > Ruminococcaceae > UBA7177. The sequence continues at coordinate 16,614 of CAJTVI010000036.1, forward strand.
TTTTTGTACAGCGACGAGGCCCTTTTTAAAACCAGCATCCGGCGGCCCACCGTGGGGCATTTCAAGCCGGACTACGCACCCGAGTACCTGCTCTGCTGCAACTACATCTGCCACCTTGCGGCCTTTCTGCGCAGCGAGTTCGAGGCGGTGGGCGGCGAGCGCGGCGAGCTGGACGGCGCGCAGGACCACGACCTCTTCTTCCGCCTTTTGGAGCGCATCCCGCCCCAAAAGATCCGCCACATCCCCCAGGTGCTCTACTACTGGCGGCTGCACCAGGGTTCCACCAGCGGCGGGGTAGGGGCAAAGCCGTATGTGTCGGCCGCCGCCCGCGCCGCCATTGCCGGGCACCTGACCCGCACCGGCCGCGCCGGCGAGGTAGTGGACGGCCTTTTCCCCAGCACCTACCGGGTGGTCTGGCCGCTCGAGGAGCAAAACGGGCCGCTCGTCAGCGTCCTCATCCCCAACAAGGACCACGTTGACGACCTGCGCGCCTGCCTGGAGGGGCTGTACAAGCACACCGATTACCGCAATTTTGAGGTGATCGTGGTCGAGAACAACTCGGCCGACCCCGCCACCTTCGCCTTTTACGAGAGCCTGCCCGCCGCGTATCCGGGCTGCCGGGTGGTGCGCTGGCCGGGCGAGGGCTTCAACTTCAGCGCCATCAACAACTTTGGGCGGCGGCAGGCAAAGGGCGAGTACCTGCTGCTGCTCAACAACGACGTCACCCCCATCACGCCGGGCTGGCTGGGCGAGATGCTGCGCCAGGCCATGCAGCCGGGGGTGGCGGTGTGCGGCGCGATGCTCTGGTACCCGGACGACACGGTGCAGCACGCCGGCATCATCACCGGGCTGGGCGGCTTTGCCGGCCACAGCCACAAGTACCACAAGCGGGGCGGCAGCGGGTATATGTTCCGGCTGGCCACCGTGCAGGATCTCTCGGCCGTTACCGCCGCCTGCATGCTGGTGCGCGCCGCCTGCTTTGACGAAGTGGGCGGTCTCGACGAGGGGTACGCGGTGGCCTTCAACGATGTGGATTTCTGCCTGCAGCTGCGGCAAAAGGGCTGGCGGGTGGTGTTTACCCCCTATGCCGAGCTCTACCACCACGAGAGCAAAAGCCGCGGCCTCGACGAAAAGGACAAGGCCAAAAAGCAGCGCTTTTCGGGCGAGCAGCAGCGGCTGGTGGCCCGCTTTGGCCGCGAGGCCCTCACCCGCGACCCCTACTACAACCCCAGCCTCACCCTCGACCGGGAGGATTTTTCCGAAAGCGCCGACCTGCGCAACCTGCGCGGGTGCTGAGCGGCTTTGCACGGCCCCGCCCCGGCGCGCCGTTTGCGCCGCGCGCCCTTACAACTGCGCTTTTTAAGCCGCCTTTTGCCCGGCGCACCTTTACAACCGCGCCTTTTGCGCTGCGCCGCCTTCCTCAAACAGCAAGCCCGGCCGCCCTTCATGCAAAGGGCGGCCGGGCTTTTGCCATGCCCAAACGGTTTTGGGGGCGGCTCGCCCCCAAACCGTTTGGGCCTTTTTGCTTTTTTAAGCCCCGCGGGCCGAAAAGTCGATCCCGCGCGCCTCGGTGTACCAGCGCAGCATCTGCTCCACATAGCTCTGGGGCAGGTCAAAATATTCGGCCAGCTGCCAGGGCTCGGTGTAGCCGGCGGCCATGGCGGCCCGCACCCGCTCGGGCGGAAAATGCGTCTCAAACACATACCGGTCGGCAATGTTCTCCTGGTGCTGGCGCAGTGCAAAGGGGCTGTCCAGCTGGTAAAAGGTGCCGGTGGCAAAATGGCCCTCCTCGTGCAGCAGCATCGCGTGCTCCTGCGCGCCGCTGCGCAGCTGCATCGGGTTCAGCCCCAAAAACCCCTCCGGGCTGGCCATCGCGGTAAACCGGGCAAACGGGCACACCATTACCTCTACCCCCAGGTCCTCCAGCCGGTCATACGCCTCTTCAATGGCCAATGCGTCCATGCCTCCCGCCCCCTTTCAAACGGCCCCAAGGCCGCACCTCCCCAAGGCCCCGGGCAGGCTCTGCCCTGGCCCTTGCCGCCCCGCCTTTGGGCCGCTTGCCGTGCGCGTTACTTTTGCCGCTGCCGCTTGCGCTCGGCCACCATCCGCATAAACAGCTTCACGTCGTCTATGTCCTCCTGGTCAAAGCTCTCCTTTACCTCGCCGTAGGCCGCAAACAGCTGGTTTGCGTAATCGTCCCCGCCGGCCGGGGCCGCCCGCCCCAGCAGCTGGTCGGTGTCCACCCCAAACAGGTCGGCGATCCGGCGCAGCATGGCAAAATCCGGCTCCCGCTCCCCCCGCTCATACATGCTCACCGTACTGCGCGAAACGCCCAGCCGCTGGGCCAGCTGGGGCTGGGTCCACCCCTGCTGGGTGCGCAAATCCCGCAAAATCTGTGCAAACTGTTCCATCTCGATCACCTCATGGGCCGAGTGTAACACATTTCGTGTCTTTTGTAAAGACCCTTTTGCGGCAAAACCCAAAAAAATGGACGCGGCTCCAAACGGCATGGCAAGGGGGAGGGACGGATTTTGAGCACAAATCGTGTTTTATAGCGTTTTTTGCGGGAGGTATTGACACATAGTGTGTCGGATGCTATAATGGAATCAGCACAAAACCCAAAATTTGGCAGGTTTTGCAGCTTAAACCGGCCGCGCTGCGGGCCCCGGGCGGTAAAACGCCCCTCTTTTTTGAGCCGTAAAGACACGTAACGTGTCGCAATTCAAATGTGGCTGGAAAGCCGGCGGCGCCGCGGCAAAACCGGCGGGGAGATGGGACGCGGGCCCGGCGGAACGCCGGGCGGGGAGCCGCGGCAACCCCGTGCGGGGGGCCATGGCCCTATTATACAAAAGAAAGGGTGCGATTATCGGGACTTTGAAGCGGCAGGGGAGATGCGCGGGCAAACCGCCGCGCCCATGCAAACACCACGGCGCGGGCAGACCGCCGCGCCAACACGAACACCACTGCGCGGGCAGGCCCCGCGGGGAAGGGAGGAACCGATGCTGATAAGCTATGGCGAATGGCTGCGCGCATCCCAGTTTGCCCGGCTGCTGGCAGCCGGGCAGCAGCGGGATGAGCGGGCCGACTGTTTGGCCACCGCGCCGCCGGAGGAGGGCGGCGCGGAATGGGACGGCGAACTCTGGCCGGAGGAGGGCGGCGGTACCGAATGGGCACCGGCGGGGGACGCGGCCGGGCAGCCGCCAGTCGTCAATGAGGACGCGGGGGACTTTTGGCTGCCGCAAGGCCCGGAGGAGATGCCGCCGGAGGGCTGGCCCTGGCCGGAGGAGGAGCCGGCAAAGCCCTGCGGGCCAAAGGGCCGCGGCGGGCGGCGCAGAGCCAAAAAGCGCCGCGGGGCCGCCGCCCGCAAACACCCGGCGGCACCGCCGCAGGGCGGGCCGCGCCCCACAGGCTGGACCGACGGGGACGTGGTGGAGTGCCGGGGCTGCTGGTACTGGCGCACCCTCGACTACACCCTGGGCCTGGAGGCCTGCTGGTACCCGCTGCTGGAGGACCGGCTGCGCCCCTGCCGCCCGGCCGACTGCTACCGCCGCCCCGGCACCCCCTACCGCCCCTGCGGCCCGGAGCCGGCCGGCGCGGGGCAAAAGGCGGAGCCGGCCAAACCCGGGCCGGGCGATCCGGCCGGGCCGGCGATCCCTGCCCAGCCCGCCCAACAGGGGCAGGCGCAGCGCCCGGCGCAAAAAACGGCCGGCGCAAAAACCCAGCTGCATAAAAAGGAGGGAGACCAGCATGAACACTAACCCACAGCAGGCCCGCGGCGCGGCCCTCACCCCCGCCCAGGCCGAAGCCGCCGCCCGGCTGGGCGGCTACCGGCAGAGCGCCTGGCGGGCCGAGCGGCTGGCCGAGGAGCTGCAGGCAGTGCGGGCGCTGGGCCAGCGGGTGACCCCGCTGCTCACCGGCATGCCCGGCGCCGGGCCGGACCGGGACCAGGTGGCCCGCACGGTGGAGCGGATGGAGCACTGCGCCCGCCGGCTGCAGCAGCAGGCCCGCCGCTGCATGGACGAGCAGAAGGCCCTGGCCGGCCTGCTGGAGCAGGTATCGGACGAGCGGCTGCGGCTGCTGCTCTGGCTGCGGTACGCCCGGGGCCTTGGCTGGGAGCCGATCAGCGAGCGGCTGGGCGTCACCGAGCGGTGGGCCCGCAAGCTGCACCTGCGCGCGCTGGACCAGCTGGCCGCGCAGCAGGGCATGGCCGCCGGGCAGCAGGGCGCGGCAACCGCAAAACAGCCCCCAAAGGAGGAAGCGGAATGAGCGAAAAAACCAACACCACACCCCCTAAAAGCCGGTCCTCGCCCTTCTGCCGGCCGGGGCGGCCCCGCCGGCAAAAAACCGCCCGGGAGCTGCTGGGCCGGCTGCTGGGCGCGCCGCTGCCCCCGCACACCGCAAGGCTGGGCTGCCTGGCCGACTGGGCCGAGGGGGAGGCCGGCCCCGGGCCGCAGGACGGGCAGGCCCCCGGCCCGCTGCGGATGTACGAGGGGATGCTGCTGGCCCAGATGGCCCGGGCGCTGGAGGGGGACCTCAAGGCGCTCCAGTTCATCCGGGAAACGATGGGCGAGCAGGCCGGGGAAAAGCCCGCCCCCGAACCCCTGACCGACGGCGACCGGGCGCTGCTGCATAAGCTGGCGGCCCGGCTGGAATTGGAGGAGGACGCCCCATGAGCGGCAAGGCCAAGGGCGGGGATGCCAAGGCCGGCGCGCCGGCAAAATCTCCGGTGAGCGGCACACCGGTCAGGGCCAGCGGCGGAAATACCAAAACCGGCGCACCGGACAAGGCAGAGCGCGGGGAACCCAAAACCAGCGCACCGGCAAAACCCAGGGCAAAACCCTCCATAAGCGGCGCGCCGGCCGCGCCGCCCCCCGCCCTGCTGGGCCGGCTGCGCCGGCGGGAGGCCGCGCACTGCCGCCAAAACCCGGTGTATTTTGTCGAGCAGTATGTGCGCATTGAGGATAAGGACGCCCCCGGCCTGCTGGTGCCCTTCCGGCTCTGGCCGGCCCAGCGCGCCGCCTTGCAGGATTTTGCGGCCCACCGGCTCAACATCGTGCTCAAGGCGCGGCAGCTGGGGCTCACCTGGCTGGCGCTGGCCGAGGCCAGCCGTCTGCTGGCCCTCACCCCCGGGCGCACGGTGGTGGCCCTCTCCCGCAGCGAGGAGGAGGCCAAAGAGCTGGTGCGCCGCATGGGGGTGATCCTGCGGAACATGCCGGAGTTCGCGGCCGAGCAGGGGGCCGCGCCGCCCGGCTGGCAGGGGCCGGTCTTCCGGGTCACGGCCATGGCGGTCACCCTCAGCTGGCCCGGCGGGCCGGAGGGGGTCTTTAAGGCCTTCCCCTCCGGGCCAAGCGTGGGGCGGTCCTTTACTGCCGACCTCATCCTGCTGGACGAGTGGGCCTTCCAGCAGTTCGCCGAGGAGATCTGGCGCTCGGCCTTCCCGGTCATCAACCGGCCCACCGGCGGGCGGGTCATCGGCCTGTCCACCATCCAGCGGGGCAGCCTGTTTGAGGAGCTTTACACCGACCCAAACAACGGCTTTCACAAGATCTTCCTGCCCTGGAACGCCGACCCCCGGCGCGGCGGGGACTGGTACCGCGCCACCCTGCTGGCCTTAGGGGAGGATGGGGTGCGCCAGGAGTACCCGGCCAGCGTCGAGGAGGCGCTGGCGGTGCCGGGCGGGGCGTTTTTTCCCGGGCTTTCGGCCCGCCACCGGGCCGCCGGCCCGCCCGAAGGGCCGGTGCGCCGCTACATCTCACTGGACTATGGGCTGGATATGCTCAGCGCCCACTGGGTGGCGGTGGACACGGCCGGCCGGGCGGTGGTCTACCGGGAGTACGACGCCCCCGGCCTCACCATCGGGCAGGCGGCCCGGGCCATACTGGCCCAGACCGGGCGGGAAACGGTGGAGTTGGTGCTGGCCCCCTCCGACCTCTGGGGCCGCAGCCAGGAGAGCGGCAAAAGCCGCGCCCAGCTTTTCTGCGAGGCGGGGCTGCCCCTCACCAAGGTCAGCCGGGACTTTGCGGCCGGCTGCGCCGCCATGCGGGAGTGGCTGTCCGCGCCGCCGGAGGGCGGCCCGCCGCGGCTGACCATCGCAGACGCCCCCAACCTCTGGCACTGCCTGGCCCACATCCAAAAGGACCCCCGCCGCCCGGACGTCTACGCCAAGGAGCCCCACGCCCTCACCCACGATGTGGACAGCCTGCGCTACTTCTGCGTCTGGTGGGCGCAGCCGGCCGACCGCCCCGCCCCGGCCCGCCGCCCCGGCTGGGAACCGGACCTCCTGGCCGACTACGAGCGCGCGGACGAGGCCGGCCGGGCGTATCTGGAACAAAAATATGGCCCGCCCTACTAAAGATGGGATTTGAAAGGAGAAGGTCATGGCAAAACAACAAGCAAACAGTCCGGCGCAAAAAAGGCTGTTCTGGCAGCAGCGGCTGGCGGCGGCCCTGCGCGCCTGCGAGCCCCAGCGCCGCCGGATGGACGAGCGGGACGCCTACTACCAGGGCAGCCGGCGCATCCCGGCGGCGGGCGCGGCCAGCGGGGGCGCGGCATCCCCGGCTCAGGCCACCAACGTGCGCAACATCGTGTACGAGCTCATCGAGAGCCAGGTGGACACCGCACTGCCCCAGCCCAAGGTCACCGCCATCCACCCCGAGGACAGGCCGCTGGCCGAGATGGCCGAGGCCATGCTGCGCGCCCAGCTGCGCCGGCTGGGCTTTGCCGAGCTGAACGACCGGCAGGAGCGCACGGTGCCCATCCAGGGGGGCGACTACTGGCAGATCGAGTGGGACCCGGCGGCCGGCGGCCACTGCACCATGGGGGATCTTCTGGTCACGGGGCGGCATCCGCGGCAGGTCATCCCGCAGCCGGGGGTGTACGAGATCGACCAGATGGACTACCTCTTTGTGCAGGTGCGGCAGAGCCGGCAGGCCCTCTGCCGGCGGTACGGCATCCCCCCCGAGGCGCTTTTGCCCCCCGAACAGGACGCCGCCCGCCCCCTGCCCGACCGGCGGGCCGGCGAGCCGGACGCCGCGCCGGACGCCGACGAGCTGCTCACCCAGAACATCGCCTACTACCGCAACGAGCAGGGCGGCATCGGGCTGTTCAGCTGGGTGGGGGATACCACCCTCGAGGACCTTGCGGACTACCAGGCCCGGCGGGTGGAGGTCTGCGCCCGGTGCGGCCGGCGCCGCCCGCCGGAGGCCGCCCGCTGCCCCGGCTGCGGCGGCAAACAGTTCCGGTTTGAGACCCAGGGCGAGGAGGAGCTGCCCGGGGACGTGGCGATCTTTGGGGGCGAGGTGCTGCCCGGCCTTGTGTACGGGCCGGACCTTCCCCTCACCGGGCCGGACGGCCGCCCCCTGCTGGACGAGGCCACCGGCGCGCCGGTCATGGCCCCCGGCGAACCCCGGCCCGGCCGGGTGCCCTGCTACCGGCCCAAGGCCTACCCGCTGGTGCTGCGCCGCAACATCAGCGCGCCGGGGCGGCTGCTCGGCATGAGCGACGTGGACATGATCGCCGACCAGCAGGACGCCATCAACAAATACGGCACCAAGATCGGCGAAAAGCTGCTCAAGGGAGGCAGCTATGTCACCCTGCCGCAGGGGGTGGGGGTGGAGACCACCGACCGGGAGCTCAAGGTCATCCGGCTCAAGACCCCCGCCGACAAGGCGATGATCGACGTGCTCAACATCCAGCCGGACACCAGCCGGGATCAGCAGCTGCTCGAGACCAACTACGCCTGGGCCAAGAGCACCCTCGGCATCACCGACGCCTACCAGGGCAAGTTCGACAGCACCGCCATCAGCGGGGTGGCCAAGCAGTTTGCGGCCAACCAGGCGGCCGGCCGGCTTTTGAGCAAGCGGGAGATGAAAAACGCCGCCTACGCCCGGCTTTACCAGCGGATGTTCCAGTTTATGCTGGCCTGGGCGGACGACCCGGTGCCGCTGACCTGGCAGAAGCCGGACGGCGGGCAGGCCTTTGCCCATTTTGACCGCTACGCCTTTTTAAAGCGGGACGCCGCGGGCGAGCTGTATTGGGAGGACGAGTTTTTGTTTGAGGTGGACCCGGCCTCGAACCTCGCCAGCAACCGGGAGGCCCTTTGGAAGCTGGCCGAGAACAAATACCGCGCGGGGGCCTTTGGCC
>CAJTVI010000037.1 GCA_910579545.1 uncultured Oscillospiraceae bacterium
CCGCGGCCCGCAAAGGCCGGGGCGCGCGCAGGGGCAGCAGGCCCCAGCAAGGGCAGCGGGCCCGGGCCCGGGCCGCAAAGGCCGGGGCGCGCGGGCCCTGCCGGCGGCCTAAAACCGCTCGACCCCCTCTGGGGTCACCCGCGCCAGCACCAGCGGGGGCAGGACGGGGGCCTTGTCGGCAAACTGGATGGCCGAGAGGAACATCTCTTTGGCCGGGGCAAACCGGGTCTCGTCCTCGGCGTAAAAGGTGGCCAGCGGCTCGCCCGCCTGCACCCGGTCGCCCGCCTTTTTGTGCATGATGATGCCGGCGGCAAAGTCGATGCTGTCTTCTTTTTTGAGCCGGCCCGCCCCCAGCAGCACGCTGGCGCTGCCGATCTTTTCGGTGTCGGTGGCGTACAAAAATCCGCTTTGGGGGGCCGGTATCTCGCAGCTGTACTTAGCCTTGGCAAAGAGGGAGGGATCGTCCAGCACCCGGGTGTCGCCGCCCTGGGCCGCAAACATCTCCTTGAGCTTTGCAAAGGCCGCGCCGCTCTCCACCGCGTGCTCGGCCATGGCGCGGCACTGGGCAAGGCTGCCCTTGCCGGCCAGCAGCAGCATGTTGGCGGCCAGCTGGTAGCACACCTCGGTAAGGTCGGCCGGGCCGGCCCCTTTGAGCACCGCGGCCGATTCGGCCACCTCGAGGCTGTTGCCGATGTTCTGGCCCAGCGGGGTGTCCATATCGGTGATGAGGGCGGCCACCCTGCGGCCGTGGTGCTGGCCGATGGCCACCATGGCCTTGGCAAGCTGGATGGATTCGTCCAGGGTTTTCATAAAAGCGCCGTTGCCGGTTTTGACGTCCAGCAGGATGCAGTCCGACCCGGCGGCCAGCTTTTTGCTCATGATCGAAGAGGCGATGAGCGGTACGCAGCCCACCGTGGCGGTAACGTCCCGCAAAGCGTACATCTTTTTATCGGCCGGGGCAAGGTTGCCGCTCTGGCCAATAACGCTGACGCCGATGCGGTTGACCTGGGCAAAAAACTCCTCCCGCCCGATGCTGGTGCGGGTGCCGGGCACCGACTCCATCTTGTCCACCGTGCCGCCGGTATGGCCCAGGCCCCGGCCGCTCATCTTGGCGATGCGCACCCCGCAGGCCGCCACGATGGGGGTGATAACGAGGGTGGTTTTGTCGCCCACGCCGCCGGTGGAGTGCTTGTCCACCTTGACGCCCTCAATGGCCGAGAGGTCCACCATATCCCCCGAGCGGGCCATCACCTCGGTGAGTTCGGCGGTTTCGGCGTCAGTCATGCCGCGCAGGTAGATGGCCATGAGCAGGGCGCTCATCTGGTAGTCGGGAACTTCGCCCGCCACAAAGCCATTCACCGCGTATTCCAGTTCGGCGCGGCTCAAAACGCCGCCGTCCCGTTTTTTGGCGATAATATCGTACATGCGCATGGGGGTCTGCCTCCTTTATGGTTTTGGCGCAAAGGGATTTGTGCAGCCGTTTTGGCCTTGGAAAAACGCGCGCCGCCCGGCCCCTGAAAGGGCCGCCGGGCGGCGCGGGGCAGGTTATACGTCCGGCCCCTGGGCCAGCTCGGCCATATTGTCGATGCCGGTGGTGTCGGTAACGTCGTACCAGATGATCTCCCCACGGCCGGGGTCGTCCAGGGTCGAGCCGCGTCCCATCCCAAAGTTGGGGTTTTGCTCCGAGCCGCCCGAACTGAGGGTATACCGCCACGGCGTGATCTCGCCGGGGTGGGTCTCGAAGTACTCCTCCTCATAGATGATCCCATACCGCTGCTCGGGCACAAAGAGGGCCATATTCCGGTGCACCTTGGGGTTGACCCCCTCCGGGATGGGCCCGTGGTCATGCAGTTCGCTCCACTGGACGGAATACTGGAGCACCTCCACAACATTAAAGCCGTCAACGCCCTCCTGCCGCAGCAGCAGCCCCGGCACGTCCTGATAGGAATCCAGCCAGATCACCGCGTAATTGTAAACGCCGCTGGGTACGATCGGGTCCATATAGGCTTCTTCGTAGTTGTAGGCAAAGGCATCGGGATGGGCCACCGCCTCGCGGTAGGCCGCCGCGGCCGCCGCCATCGGGTCGTTGCTTGCCGGCTGGGAGCCGGCAACGGCGGGCGCCGACTCGGGCAGGTCGTCCAGCGAAAGGCCCTTATGATCCAGCTCGGGGGTCACAAAGCCGGGGATGCTGGTTTTGCCAAACGGCCCCACCGTGATGGTCGCACTCGTCTCGTTCAGCTGGGCCATCTCGCCCGCCGTGATGCTGGCGGTCTCGCCGAGTACGGCGCACTCCACCGTACCCTCCAGCAGATAGACGTTCATCACGCCCGGCTCGGGGATCTCCACCCAGCCGCAGGTGCCCCGGATGCCCACCGTCATGCTGGAGGAGCGGATGGTCATGCTCTCGTCCTCGGCCAGCGGCTCGGCAACGTCAAAGTAGAGCGAGCCGGACGCCACCTTGATGGTCAGGCTCTTGTCCTCCTTTTGGATGCTGGCCTCGCTCTGCTCGTCCAGCTTGACCAGCTTGACCGCATCCAGGTCGATCCAGGCAAAGCTCTCGGCCCGGGTGTCCACCGCATAGCCGCTGTAAAGGCCCATCTCCTTTTGGGCGTCCAGGGTTTTGCCGTCGGCGTCCTCAACCCCCACCGTGCCCACCAGTGAGCGCAGGTGCATCGTGGCGGCGCTGGCCCCGCCGCCCGAGCCGCAGCCGGCAAGCAGCAGCGCCGCCGCCAGCAGCACCGCTGCAAGACGGCAGGCAAACAAACGTGTTTTCATACATGTTCCTTCTCTCTTTTTGCCCGGCCCTATGATACCCGGCCGGATTTTCTGGTTTTGCCCCGCATCCCCTCTTTACCCCGGGGCGTATCGATAGCAAACCGGCGGGGGCCTTCCCCCGCCGGGTCGAGGCTCAGCGGCTGCCCTTGTCGTAAGGGATGCCCTCGGCCTTGGGCGCGCGGCTCTTTTTGCTGGTAAAGGCCAGCACCAAAAGGGTGATGATATAGGGCAGCATGCGGTAGAGGTGGGCGCTGATGCCCAGCTCGGCCAGCATAAACACCCCGTCGCCGTTGATGTCGATGCTGGAATAGGCCGCCGCGATGCACTTGCACAGCCCAAACAGCACCGCCGCCCCCGCAATGTTGAGCGGCTTCCAGTTGCCAAAGATCATCACGGCCAGCGCCAAAAAGCCGTAGCCGGCCACGTCGCCGTTGGCGGTGCAGTTGGCGGTGGTAAGGGCGTACACAAAGCCGCCCATGCCGGCCAGCGCCCCCGAGATGGTGGTGCCGGCGTACCGCATTTTGTAGACGTTGATGCCCAGCGAATCGGCCGCCTGGGGGTTTTCGCCGCAGGCGCGCAGCCGCAGGCCAAACCGGGTTTTATACAGCAGCACCGAGAGCACCACAAACAGCAAAAGGCAGATGTAGGTGGCAAGGTAGACCCGATTTAAAAAGGTATCGAACAAAAAGCCGACCTCGGCGTTGCGGGCAAGGCCAAAGGTGGTTTTGCGCAGCATGAACCAGCTGGCGGCGTCCCCCTCGGCCATCTGCAGGGTGTTTTGGTTGGCCAAAATGCGCACCAAAAAGAGCACCAGGGCCGGGGCCATGAGGTTGAGGGCGGTGCCGCCGATGGTCTGGTCGGCCTTGAGGTTGACCGACGCAAACGAGAGCAGCAGCGAAAACACGGCCCCTAGTACGGCGGCCACCAGCATGGCCAGCAGCATAAAGCCCTGCAAAGCCAGCCAGTTGTTTGCCTCCTTGGCGGCCATAAACCCGCCGGACTGCTGCACCGTGCGGATAAAATAGACCCCCACAAAGGCGCCGAAAATCATGATGCCCTCCAGCGCCAGGTTGATGATGCCGCTGCGCTCGGCAAACACGCCGGCCAGCGCCACGATCATGAGGGGCACGGCAAAGATCAGGGTCTGCTGGATCAAAAAGGTCATGCGTCCTCACCTCCTTTGGGGGCTGCGGCAGCGTCCGCGGGCGGCGCGGGTGCGGCGTCCGCGGATGCCGCATCAAGGGTTTGGGCGGCGGGGCCGCCGCTTTGTGCCGCAGGGCCGGCCTGCGCCGGCTGGGGCTGCTCAGCGTGCTTTTTGCGGCCGCCCAGCCAAAGCTTGATGAGCAGCGAGAAGGCGCTGAGGTAAACGATGACCGAGATGATCACATCGGTGATAAACTCGTTGTAGGCGGTGAGGTTGGTCATCTGCAAACCGATGATGTTGAGCATGGACATAAAGCAGCCGGTAAAGATGACCCCGATGGGGTTGTTGGCGGCCAGCAGGGCCACCGGGATGCCGTTGAAGCCGGCGGCCGGCAGGCTCTGGTAGGTGGACCAGAAGAACTCGGTGTTGCCGGCCAGGTAGTAAAGCGAGGCCGCCGCGCCCGAGAGCGAACCGGCGATGGCCATGGAAAGCACGATGTTGCGTTTATCGTTGATGCCGGCGTACCGGGCGGCGTGGCGGTTGCTGCCGCAGGCCTTGAGCTCGTAGCCGAGGGTGGTTTTGGTCATGAGCACATACACCCCGGCCGCCAGCAGGATGGCGATGAGGATGCCGCCGTTGACCTGCGAGCCGGGAAAGAGCTTGTCCAGCCCCAATTTTGCGGTCTGCACCCCCGCGCCGTCGGCGTAGGTCCAGCCGCCGTCCGCCATTACCTTGCCGTAGGCGGTTTTGTAGATGTAACCGGTTTTGGTGTTTTCCACCGTGTTGCAGAAGCTGCTGCCGTCAAACAGCCAGGTGACCAGATTGGCGGCGATCCAGTTGGTCATGATGCAGGCCAGCACCTCGTTGATGTTGAGGAAGGCCTTGACCAGGCCGGGGATGCAGCCCCAGAGCGCGCCGGCCAGCATGCCGCCCAAAAAGGCCAGCAGCCAGATGACGAGCTTGGGCAGCGAGCCGGCCGGGATGGACAGGGCGATGACGAGGGTTGCGGCGGTGCCCATGAGGTACTGCCCCGGCGCGCCGATGTTGAACAGGCCGGTTTTGAAGGCCACCGACACCGAAAGCCCGGTGAGGATCAGCGGGGTGGCCCTGAAGAGCATATTGCCGATGCTGGCCGGGTTAAAGCCCCAGGTAAGCTGGCCGGCGGCGCTGCGCCCGGTGCTGAACAGCCCGCCAAAGATCAGGCGGATGCCCTCCCAGGCGCCGGACGCGCCCAGGGTGGCGGGGTTGCCCAGGCCCACCAGCAGCACCACGACGCTGCCCACCCCAAGGCCGATGAGGATCGAGACGAGGGAGGCAAGCACGGTTTTTGCGCCGTCCTTTTGCAGCAAGCGGTTCCACTGTTCTTTCATGCCCCGTCACCCCCTTTTGCCGCGGCCGCGCCGCTGCGCCGCGCGCCTGCCATGTAAAGGCCCAGCTCCTGCACGGTGGTCTGGTCCGGCAGCAGCTCGCCCACGATCTCGCCCTCGTACATGACGAGGATGCGGTCCGACAGGCTCATGACCTCGTCCAGCTCCAGGCTGACCAGCAGCACCGCCTTGCCGGCGTCCCGCTCGGCCACCAGCTGGCTGTGGATGTACTCGATGGCCCCCACGTCCAGCCCGCGGGTGGGCTGCACCGCCACGATCAGGGGCTTGTTGCGGTCCACCTCCCGGGCGATGATGGCCTTTTGCTGGTTGCCGCCGGACATGCTGCGGGCGACGGTGAGCGGGCCCTGGCCGCTGCGCACGTCGTACTGGTCGATGAGCTTTTCGGCGTAGGCGCGCACCGCGCCCTGGTCCACAAAGCCCATCTTTGCAAAGCGGGGCTCCTTATAGGTTTCCAGCACCATGTTCTGCTCGAGGGTAAAATCCAGCACGAGGCCGTGCTTGTGCCGGTCCTCGGGGATATGGCTGAGGTTTTCGCCCCGCTGGCGGATGGAGGCGTGGGAGATATCCCTGCCGCAGAGGGTGATGCTGCCGCCGCTCGATTTTTCAAGCCCGGTGAGCCCGTGGATGAACTCGGTCTGGCCGTTGCCGTCGATGCCGGCGATACAGACGATCTCGCCGGCCCGCACCTCGAGGCTTACCCCGCGCACCGCGTCCGTTTTATGGCCCTTGCGGGGCACGGTAAAGTCCTTGACGCTCAAAACCACCTCGCCGGGTTTGGCGGGGGTTTTGCTCACCTCCAGCTGCACCGGGCGGCCCACCATCATGTTGGAGAGGGACTGCTTGTCGGTATCGGCGGTGTTGACCGTGCCGATGTACTTGCCCTTGCGCAGCACGGTGACCCGGTCGGCCACCGCCATGATCTCGTTGAGCTTGTGCGAGATAAAGAGGATGCTCTTGCCCTCGCTGGCAAACTCCTTCATGGTGGCCATCAGCTCGTCGATCTCCTGGGGGGTGAGCACGGCGGTGGGCTCGTCAAAGATCAGGATTTCATTGTCGCGGTAGAGCATTTTTAAGATTTCCACCCGCTGCTGCATGCCCACCGTGATGTCCTCTACCTTGGCGTCCAGGTCCACCTTGAGGCCGTACCGCTCGCTGAGGGCCTGCACCTTGGCGCGGGCTTCTTTTTTTTGCAAAAAGCCCATTTTGGTGGTTTCGGCCCCTAAGATGATGTTGTCCAGCACGGTAAACACGTCCACCAGCTTAAAGTGCTGGTGCACCATGCCGATGCCCAGGGCCGTGGCGTCGTTGGGGTTGTTGATCCGCACCAGCTCGCCGTTTTTGCGGATCTCGCCCTTTTCGGGCTGGTACAGGCCAAACAAAACGCTCATCAGGGTCGATTTGCCCGCGCCGTTTTCGCCCAAAAGGGCATGGATCTCGCCCCGGCGCAGCTGCAGGGTGATATCGTCGTTGGCAATAATGCCGGGGAACTCCTTGGTGATGTGCAGCATCTCGATGATATTTTCGCTTTGCATTGCCGTGTGCCCACCTCCTTTATAAAATCGTTTCGCCGCGTTTTTGGCGGTTTGTCTGCATGGTTTTATTATAAGGTACCAGGGGCGAAAACACAAGAAATATCTTGGAAGCCAGTCCGGGGGCAAAGGGCCGATCCAGGGGGCCGGCCACCATAAAATGCCCTGCATTTTATGGATGCGATGTTTCTGGATTTTTTGCCCTTGGCAAACTGTATGGCAAAAAATGCGAAACATCGGACCTGGACCCCCAACATGGGGAATGATACAAAAAAACGGTAAAACAAGAAAAGCGGGGGGCCGAAAGGCCCCCCGCCCGGAATGCGCGGATGCTTATTTGATGTTCAGGGTGAGGTTGGAGTAATCCTGCTCCAGGTTCTCGTAGTTGTCGTCGATCTTGACCGAGCCGCCGGCCACCTGGGCAAACAGGCTCTCGTAATCGGCCACGGTGTAGTTGGTCATGGACCAGGTGGCGGTGGGCAGGCCCACGGCGTTGTCGTCCACGCCCAGGCTGGTGCCGGTGCCGCCGATCTCGCTGAAGGTGCCGTCGTACACCTTGGCAACGGCCCACTGCACCGCGTCGGACAGGCCCTTCATAGCGCTGGTGACCACAACGCCCTCCTCGGCCTGGCTGGACTGGTCAACGTCCACGCCCACAACATAACCGTCGGTGGCAGAGGCAGCGGCCGAAATCGAAGCAAACATCGAGCCGCCGCAGGCAAACACGACCTCGGTGCCCTGGTCGTACCAGCCGGTGATCATGGTCTGCAGGTCGGGCGAGGCCTGGAAGGACGCGCCGTACTCCCACGAGTAGTTCATATCAACATTGACGCCCATCTCGGCGGCAGCGGCGTTGGCGCCCTGCACAAAGCCGTAGCCAAAACGGCAGCAGGCGGGGTTGGTGCCGCCGCCGCCACCCGAGAAGCCCAGCTTGGTAAAGCCCTCTTTTACAACGGCGTAGCCGGCAAAGTAACCGGCCTGCTCCTCCTTAAAGGAGATGCCCGCAACGTTGGTAAGGCTGTTGCCCGCGTCGTCGGAAAGGGGGTAGCCGTCGATAAAGACGAAGGGGACCTCCGGGAACTCGGCCGCGGCGCGCCGCATGGCGGCCTCCTGCATAAAGCCGGCGCACACGACTACCTCGGCGCCGCCCTCAACAGCGGCCTTCATGGCGTCGTAGCGGTCATCGTCGGTAGCCTGGTCGCCGTTGGCGGGCTGGTAGTACTTGTAGCTCAGGCCGTTGGCGGCGGCGTACAGCTTGACGCCGTCGTAGGTGCCCTGGTTGAAGGACTTGTCCTTCAGCTGGCCCACGTCGGTGATAAAGGCCACCTGGTACTGGCCGTCGGCGCTGGTCATGTTGTCGTCGATGGCGTCGGCGTCGTTGCCGGCGGGGGCGGCGGGCGCCGCGGGGGTGCTTTCGGCCGGGGTGCTGGCCGCGGGCGTGCTGGCGGCCGGGGTGCTGGCGGCCGGTGCGCTGGAAGCGCCGCCGCCGCAGGCAGCCAGCGACAGGGCCATCACAAGGGCCAGGGCAAGAGCAAGAATCTTTTTCATGTCTTTGTACTCTCTCCTTCTCTTTTGCGGTAATGTTCGGACGGGCCGCCGCGGCACAGCCGCGCGGCCCGGGCAGGGCCGCGCTTGGGCAGGCAGCGCCTGCCAAACCCGCGGCCACGCCTTACAGTATACCGGGTTTGGGGCGGCTTTTCAACCAAAATGGCGAAAAAGGGCAGTTTACAAAATGATAACAGGCCGCCCGGCAAAAAATTTTGGCGATTTGCCCTGCCCCGCCCTACTCGGCAAGGTTTTTGGGCCCAAAGCCGTAGGGCAGCAGCTGGCCCAGGGTGGTTTCGATGTAGTCCGTCTCGCTTTTTGCCATCAGCACGATCAGGTCCGGGCCGCCAAACTCGAACAGCGCCTGCCGGCAGACCCCGCAGGGCGCGGTGACCAGGGTGTTGACCTCCCCCTCCCGGCTGCCCACCACCGCGATGGCCGAAAATTCGGTGATCCCCTCGCTGACCGCCTTGAACAGGGCGGTGCGCTCGGCGCAATTGGTGGGGGTGTAGGCCGCGCTCTCGATGTTGCAGCCGGTAAACACCTGCCCGTTTTGGGCCAGCAGCGCCGCGCCCACCTTAAAATGGGAGTAGGGGGCGTAGGCTTTTTCCCGGGCGGCAAAGGCGGCCCGGATGAGGGCGGTTTTATCGTATTCAGCCATCGTACGCGGCCTCCAGCGCGATCTTCATCATGTTGGTAAAGCTTGTCTGGCGCTCCTCGGGGGTGGTGATCTCGGGGCTTACAAAGCTGTCCGAGATGGTGATGAGGCAGGCGGCGCGCCTGCCCAGCTGCCGCGCGTTGTGGAAGAGCGCAAAGCTTTCCATTTCCACCGCAAGGCAGCCCTTTTGATCCCGCAAAACCTCCCAGTAGAGCGGGCCCTCGCCCGGCGTTTCGCGGTAAAAAACATCGCTGGAATGCACGATGCCCTCAATAAGCGGGATGCCCTGCGCCGCGGCGCTGGCCCGCAAAAGCGCGTTGAGCTCCTCGCTGGGCAAAGTGACGTCCCCCGCAAAGCCGCTCTGGGTTTTGGCGTAGCTGCTCTCGGAATAAGCGCCGGTGGCCAGCAGCACATCGTAGACCTTGGCGGCGGGGGTGTAGCTGCCGGCCGAGCCGATGCGCACGATGTTCTCGACCCCATACTGGCTGTACAGCTCGTAGGAATAGATGCCGATGCTGGGCATGCCCATGCCGCTGCCCATCACGCTGATGGCGCGGCCCTTGTAGGCGCCGGTGTAGCCCAGCATGCCGCGCACGTCGTTGACCAGCACCGGGCTCTCCAAAAAGGTCTCGGCAATAAACTTGGCGCGCAAAGGGTCGCCCGGCATCAGCACGGTTTTGGCGATCTGGCCGTTTTCGGCCCGGTTGTGGGGGGTAGGCATAAACAGTCACGCTCCTTTTGGTTTTTTTGGGGGGGAAGCCCGCCCGGGCAGGGGCCGGGCGCGTGGGAGCAGTCTCTCAAGGCAACAGGACCCCTGCCCCGAAAGCCTTTCGAGACTCTCCCCCGCGCCCGGGTTGCAGACACCTCTCCCCGGTTCGGACACTCCTGTTTTTACTCCAGGCAGTCGGCCCGCAGCCGGGCCAGGGCGTCGGCATCCAGCCCGTACTCGGCGGCAAAATACGCCTCAAAGCTGCCATAGCGGGCCAGGATGGCGTCCAGCGCGGCGTCCAGGTTTTTTTGCAGCACCCCGCCGATGGCCTGCACATAGGGGGCAAAGCCGGGGTCGGCGGCCAGCTGTGCGGCCATGCGCTGCGCAAGGCGTGCGGCCTCCCGCGGACGGCACTGATTGGTGAGCATAAAATCCTCGGCGGCCGTTTCGCGGTCCGCGCCCAGCGCCAGCAGGATCAGCGCGGCGGCGATGCCGGTGCGGTCCTTGCCGGCCGAGCAGTGGAAGAGCAGCGGCAGCCGGCGGTTTTGCAGTTCGGCAAAAAGGGCCTTGTAGGCCGCGTTGCCAAAGGGCAGCCGGGCGTAGATGCCGCCCATGCTGTGGGCCACCGCCGAGAGCTGGGCCGGGGTACTGCGGGCAAACTCGCGGGGATCGTAGTTGACCTCTTTGCCGGTCTCGTCCAGGATGGCCGAGATGTCGTGCCGGACGACGCCCGGAACCTCCGGGTCGGGCAGGGCCTCGCGCTCCATCGAGGAGCGCAGGTCGCAGATGACCTTGATGCCGAGGCTGGCAAACAGGGCCTTGTCGGCCGGGGAGCGGATCTCACAGAGAGCGCCGCTGCGGTAAAAAAGCCCGTGCCTGACCCGCCGCCCATCCGCGGCGGGCCAGCCGCCCAGCTCGCGGAAGTTTTCCGGCCCTTCAAAGGGCAGCGGGGCGCCGGGCGCAGGGCAGGTTTGGGATGCCATGGGGTCCACCTTCCTTCTTGTTTCGGGTTGCCTTGCGGGGCGGGCGGCCTACCTGCGCGGCCCGTACTCCTTGAGCAGGCCGGTTTTGTAGGCGGTCACCAGCAGGTTGAGGTCGTCGATGTTGGCCTGCAGGCGGCGGCCCTCGTCGGTATCCCCCACCAGCATCCGCTTTTCGGTGGTCTCAAACACGTCCACGCTCGAGAGGATGTCCCGGTTTTGGCGGATGGCCTTTTCGGTGCTCTCAAACGGCTCGTGCACCCGCAGGGACATGCCGCGGCTGTTGTACACTAAGGTGTACCCGGCGATGCCGGTGCGCTCGTGGTAGGCCCGGCAGAAGCCGCCGTCGATCACGATCAGCCGCCCGCCGCCCTTGAGCGGCTTTTCGCCCTCGACCGCCCGCACCGGCACATGCCCGTTGATGATGTGGCTGTGGGTCTGGTCCAGCCCAAACTCGGCCAGGATGGCGCGGTCCATCTTGGTGTCGTTTACAAAGCGGTAGTAGGGGTTTTTCTCCTCGGTATAGGTCTCCTTATTCTGGATGAAGATCCGCTCAAAGGTGGTCATCTTGGAGCGGCCAAAGAGGGGCGAGAGCTTGCCGCACCAGAGGTACCAGAGGAAATCCCCGCCCCGCCGGCGCTCCTCGCTGCCCTCAGGGGCAAAGTAGCCGCGGCGGGCCCGCTCCTCGCAGTAGTCCATCAGGGCGCGGCCGGCATAGCTCTTGTGCTCAAAGGTCTCCACCGCAAAGCTGCCGCTCTCGGTGAGGGGCAGCGCCCCGTGGAAGAGCAGGTTGCCGTTTTCGGTATGGTACACCCCGCCCTTGGCGTACAAAAACTGCACGTGCCGCTGCAGCCGCTCGCTCTCGGCAAAGCTGCGGCAGAGCAGCCCGATCACCTCCTGCTCCTCGGGGGTCAGCCGGGCCGGGTCGCCCTCGTCCACGGTGGGGAAGTCGGTGTCCAGCATGGGGTAGCGCTTGCCCTCCGCCTCCACCGTATCGTCGGCAAAATTGATGCGGCGCAGAAAGTCCCGCCCCTCCATCTCAAAGTCCGGCTCCCGGTCGATCACCTCGCACTCTAACTTGAGCATGATGATCGTGATGGCCTTGTGCATCCGGGCCACCCTCGTCAGCTCGCTGCGGTGGTAGGGGCCGCGGCTCTCGTCGGTGCGGGGGTAAAAGCGGTGGACGTCGCAGTCGCGGTAGGTGTTTTCGGCAAAGAGGGAGAGGGGGCGCAGGTTGATGCCGTAGCCGTCCTCCAGCGCCTCTAAGTTGTTGTAGGCCAGGGTGGTCTTGAGCACGGTGGCCACGCAGATGGGGCTGGCCGCCGCCGCCCCCATCCAGACCACGTCGTGGTTGCCCCACTGGAAATCCACCGAGTGATGGGCCATCAGCTGCTCCAAGATCAGGTCGGGCCGGGGGCCGCGGTCAAAGATGTCGCCCACGATGTGCAGCTTGTACACCGCCAGCTTTTTGATCAGGCTGGCCAGCGCCTCGATGAAATCGTCCGCCCGGCCCACATTGATGATCGAGGTGAGGATCTGGCCGTAGTAAAACTCCTTGTCGTGATCCTCAAAATGGGCGTGGAGCAGCTCGTCCAGGATGTAGGCGTAATCGGGGGGCATCCGCTTGCGCACAAAGCTGCGGGTGTACTTGGAGGCCACCACCCGGCAGACGTCGATGAGCCGATAGAGGGTCTGCCGGTACCAGGCGCCCAGGTCGGCCTGGCGGCTTTTCAGTTCCTCCACCTTTTGGGCGGGGTAGTAGATGAGGGTGGCAAACTCGGCCCGCTCCCCGGCCGGCACCTCCTCGCCCAGCACCCGGTCCACCTTTTCCTTGATGACCCCCGAGGCGTTGTTGAGGATGTGGGTAAAGGCCTCGTACTCGCCGTGCAGATCGCTCAAAAAATGCTCGGTGGGCTTGGGCAGCTTGAGGATGGCCTGTAAATTGATGATCTCGGTGCAGGCCTCCTCGATGGTGGGCCAGTCCCGCGCCAGCAGGCCAAGATACTTGAGGTTCTTGCGGACCTTGTCCAGTTCCTGTTCGTCATAGGGCATGGGGGGTCCCTCCTTTTTCTTTGCATCCCCTGCCGGGGGATGCGTTTGCGTTTTATTATGGGAGTGTCCAAACCGGGGAGAGATGTCCGCCAGCCGGGTGCGTAGGAGCAGTCTCTCAAGGCAACAGGACCCCTGCCCCGAAAGCCTTTCGAGACTCTCCCCCGCGCCCGGCCAGGGGCCGGCAAAAGCCCTTGCAGCGGAAACTTCCTTTATTATGAAATTATACCATAACCGCGCCGGTTGTGGTATAGTAAAAACGACCGTATCCGCCCCAAAAAACCTGAAAAGAGGTGGCCTGCCATGGAAAGCCTTGCCCCAGCGCGCTGCGCCCTCTGCCCGCGGCGCTGCAAAGCCGACCGCCGCACCGGCACGGGGGCGTGCGGCGCGGGCGGGGTGTTAAAGGCCGCGCGGGCCGCGCCGCATTTTTGGGAGGAGCCCTGCATCAGCGGCAGCCGGGGCAGCGGGGCGGTGTTTTTCAGCCACTGCCCGCTGGGCTGCTGCTACTGCCAGAACTATGCCATCAGCGCCGGGGGGCTGGGGCGGGAAATCGACGCCGGGCGTCTGGCCGAAATTTTTTTGGAGCTGGCCGCCAAAGGGGTGCACAACCTCAACTTAGTGACCGCCACCCAGTGGCTGCCCTGGGTGCTGCCGGCCCTGCAAGAGGCGCGGCGGCAGGGCTGCCGGCTGCCGGTGGTGTACAACACCAGCGGCTACGAAACCGCCGAAACGGTGCGGGCGCTGGATGGGGTGGTGGACGTTTGGCTGGCGGACGTAAAATATGTTTCGCCCGCCCTCTCGCGGGAGTATTCGGGCGCGGAGGACTATTTTGCGGTGTGCAGCGAGGCGGTGGGCCGGATGATCGCCCAGGCCGGCGGGCCGGTGTACGATGAGGAAGGGCTGATGCGGCGCGGGGTGATCTTGCGGCACCTGGCCCTGCCGGGCGCCTTGGCCGACAGCAAGGCCGTGCTGCGCTGGATGGCCAGCCTGCCGGCGGGCAGCTTTGTGCCCAGCCTGATGAGCCAGTACACCCCCTTTTACAAGGCGGCGGAGCACAAGCCCCTTGGCCGGCGGATCAGCAGCTGGGAGTACCGGCAGGTGATCGACACGGCGGTGGAGCTGGGGCTTACAAACGGCTATATGCAGCAAAAAAGCAGCGCCCGGGAGGAGTACACCCCGCCCTTTGATCTAAGCGGGGTGTAAGGCGTACCGGGCGCGGGGCGCGGCGTTGGGACGATGTTTGGCGCGGCGGCCCCATGCAGAGCGCGGCGTTAGGCGGACGGCCCCATGCAGAGCCCGCCGTTTGGGCGGGGCAAATTTAGAACAAAGGAGCAGAGGGATGACCGTTTTGAACGGCCTTTTGGGCGCGGGGTACCTGATGGTTTTTTGGCTGGCGGGCGCGGCGCTGGCCCGGCGGGGCATTGCCTATGTGCTGATCGGCCGCTATGAGCGCAGCGAGTTTGCGGTAAACGAGGCCTTTTACGCCGCCCATTACCCGGTGTGGTACCAAAACGCCGAGGATACCGTCTACGCCGTTTTGCCCGGGTAAGCCGCCGGATACAGGGCAAAGCAGGCGCAAAAGGGGCCGCCCATGCATGGGCGGCCCCTTTTGCGCGGCCAGTTTTTTGCGCGGCCAGTTTTTTGCGCGGCTGGGGTTTTTGCGGCTGGGCCTGGGCGTTATTTGAGCGCCTTTTCCAGCGCCTCCACCACAATTTGCAGCGCCTTGACGCGGGCGTATTTTTTGTCCACCGATTCGATGATGTGCCAGGGGGCGTTTGCCGTGCTGGTTTTTTGCAGCATCTCGTTGACCGCCTGCTCGTAGGCGTCCCACTTTTCGCGGTTGCGCCAGTCCTCATCGGTGATCTTCCAGCGTTTTTCGGGGGTGTTCTGCCGCTCGGTAAAGCGGGCCAGCTGGGTGTCCTTGTCGATCTGCACCCAGAACTTGAGCACCACCGCGCCCCAGTCGGTCAGTTCCTTTTCAAACTCGTTGATCTCGTTGTAGGCGCGCTTCCAGTCCTCCTCCGAGCAAAAGCCCTCCAGCCGCTCCACCATCACCCGGCCGTACCAGGTGCGGTCAAAGATGGCGATGTGGCCGGTTTTGGGCAGCGCCCGCCAGAACCGCCAGAGGTAATGGCGGGCCAGCTCGTGGGGTTCGGGGCTGGCAATGGGGATCACCTCGTAGCCGCGGGGATCCAGCGCGGCGGTGAGCCGCTTGATGTTGCCCCCCTTGCCGGCGGCGTCCCAGCCCTCGTAGCCGATCACCACCGGCACCTTTTTGCGGTACAGGCGGTTGTGCAGCTCGCCCAGCTGGGCCTGCAGCGCCTTGAGATGGGCGTTGTACTCCTTGTCGGTAAGGGTCTTGTCCAGCGGGACGTTGGCCAACAGCGGCATGGGGCGCAGCGGGAACTGCCGCTGCGCGATCAGCCCCAGGCCCGGCCGGGTGGCCAGCGCCGCCTCGATCGAGTCGGTGATCAGGGTGTACACGGCCAGTTCGGCCGCCTTTTTTTGCTCGGCGTCCACGATATGCCAGGGCGCGTAGGCGGTGTTGGTAGCCTTTAGCGCGCCGTCAAAGGCGGCAAAGCAGGTCTTGTAGTGCTTGGCCTGCCAGGCGTCGTAGCCGTCCACCCGCCAGGCGGTGTCCTTATCATCGGCCAGCCTGCCCAGCCGCTTTTTTTGCTCCTTGCGGCCGATCTGCAAAAAGATCTTGACCAAAAGGTAGCCCCCGGCGGTAAGCTGCCGCTCGAAGGTGTTGACGCTCTCGAGCCGGGCGGCGTACTCCTCCCCCTCAAGGCCGCCCTCCAGCCGGGCGCGCACCGTTTCGTCCAACCAGCCGGAATCCAAAAAGACGAACTTGCCGGCCTCGGGGATCACGTTGAAGTACCGCCACAAAAAGGGCTTGCGCTGCTCCTCGGCAGTGGGGGCGGGCATGCTGTACACCTTAAAAAAGCGCGGGTCGATCTGCTGGATGGCCCGGCCGATCAGCCGGCCCTTGCCCGCGCCGCCCCAGCCCTCAAACAGCACCAGCACCGGCAGCTTGGCCGCCTTGATGCGCTGCAGCTGCCCGGCCAGCTGCGCCTTGCGCTGGCTGAGCCGGCTGCCCGCCTCCTTGCCCGGGGCGGGGTGCGGGCTGCTGACAAACTCCTGCAACATACTAAAAAACCTCCTTTGGGGCTTACGGCGCGGCCTTGGGGGCCGGGCGGGGGCCATTTTGGCCAAAGTACATATACACCTGGCAGGGGATCATGCCGTTGTACAGCTTGCGGCGGCGGGCCGCCCGCAGGCCGTAGTGCTTTTCAAAGTCGGCGTCGGCGGTGATCACATACACCCCCGCCGCCGGGTGCTGCCGCAGCTGCCGGCCCAGTACGCCGGCCAGGGCGGCGGCGGTGTCCAGATCGCCCAGCCGCTCGCCGTAAGGGGGGTTGGTGAGCACGATGGCGTTTGGCGCGGGGGCAAAATCGGCCACGTCCGCCTGCTCGAACCGGCAGCGCCCGCCCACCCCGGCCAGCCTGGCGTTCTGGTTTGCCAGCTGCACCGCGGCGGGGTCAATGTCGTACCCGACGCCCTCAAACCCGGCGTCCATCTTTGCCTGGGCTAAGCATTTTTCGCGCTGCTCGGCCCAAATTTTGGGCGGCACAAAGGCGTAATGCTCGGCGGCAAACCGGCGGCGCAGCCCCGGCGCGATGTTGAGCGCCTTTTGCGCGGCCTCGATGACCAGGGTTCCGCTGCCGCAGAAGGGGTCGGTTACCAGGCTGTCCCGCCGGACACGGCCAAGGTCGGCCATGGCGGCGGCCAGGGTCTCCTTGATGGGGGCCCCGGTGGCGCTGCGGCGGTAGCCGCGCTTGTGCAGCCCCTCGCCGCTGGTGTCCAGAAAGATTTCGGCCTCGTTCTTGCGGATGGAAAACCGGATGCGGTACTCCTGCCCGGTCTCGGGCAGGGTGAGCACCTTATGGCCCCGGCGCAGCCGCTCGACCACCGCCTTTTTTACGATGCTCTGGCAGGCCGGCACGCTGGACAGCTGGCTGGACAGGCTGGAGCCCTTGACCGGGAAGGCCGCGTCCGGGGGCAGCAGCTCCTCCCAGGGCACGCTGGCCGCGCCGTCGAACAGCTCGTCAAAGCTGGCCGCGTGCCAGCTTTTGAGCAGCAGCAGCACCCGCTCGGCGCAGCGCAGGCCGAGGTTTGCGGCCGCGATGACCGAGGCGTCTCCCCAAAAGGCGACCCGCCCGTCGGTGACCCGCACCTCCCGCCCGCCGATGCGCTTTGCCTCAAAGGCGGCGGTGGCCTCGGTGCCAAAATAACAGGGGGCGACCAGCTGATACTCCAAACCCATCTTCCTCTCTTGTGCTGTGCGCCGGCAGCGGCTGTTTGCGCCGTTTGCCGCGCCGCGGGCAAAAACCCCCGGCCCATTGGTCCCGCCTGCGCGGCGGGACGCCCGGCTTTTACGGCAGGGGCGGCTTAGTGCTCGGGCACCAGCAGGCCGTAGCTGCCCTGGGCGCGGCGGTAGACCACCTGGACCTCGTCACTGTCCACATTGCGGAAGAGGTAAAAGCTGTGGCCCAAGAGGTTCATCTGCAAAATGGCCTCCTCCACCGTGCAGGGCTTAACGGCAAAGTGCTTTTCGCGGATGATATCGTAGCTTTCTTCCTCCTCGGCGGCATCCGGCAGGCCGGCGGGCGGCTCGGCCGCCTTGGTAAGCCGGTCGCCCAAACGCTTGCGGTTTTTGATGACCCGGCGCTCCAGCAGCTCGGCCGCGTCGTCCAGCGCGTCCTCCATGCGGGGGGCCATCTTTTCGGCCCGCACCGCCAGGCCCTTGTCCCGCACCATCAGCTCGACCGTCTGGCCGCTTTTTTCCACCGTTACGGTGACCTGCGCCGAGGCCTGCGGGGTAAAGAACTTGTCCAGCTTGGCCAGCCGTTTTTCGGCCTGCTCGATAAAGCTGGGCTTTAACGAAACCTTGCGTCCTGTACAGGTGATCTTCATCCTGTTTGTACCTCCCTTCGGAATGGACGGTTTTGGGCCGCCGCCAAAAGCCGCGGCTGCCGGTGGGCATTCCGCGCCGCCTTTGGCGGCCCTCCCGCCGTCCTTGGGTCTATTATACCAGATTCTGGCAGAAATGCATAAGCTTTTTTATGAAAAAAAGCTAAAATTTGTTTCATCCGCGCAAGGGAGTGTCCGGGCCGGGGATAGGATCGCCGGCCGGCGGCGGGAGAGCAGCCTCACAAGGCTCGCGGGGCGCCGGGGGCAAGGGGCAGGGATGGCGGAGGGGCGGGCCGGGACGCCGGGAGGAGCGGGGCGTGCAGGTGCAGCTTAGCTGCACGCAAAAGCCGGGGCGCGGCCTGCGGCCGCGCCCCGGAAAAACGCTGCTTTTTGCCCGGGCAAAAGCCCGGCCCCGCCCGGCTTACCGCCGGCGGGAATAGCCGCCCCGGCGGCCCTCGGTGGCCCGCTTGAGGTCGGCGTTGTTCTCTTCGCTGCGGGTCTTCCAGCGGGCCATCATGTCCTCAAAGCTCATGTCCCCCTGGGGGGCCTGGACCCGGGGCTGCCACACCCGGCCGGTATCTGCCCGCTGGCCCTTTGCCCCCTTGGGGCGCGGCCCGCCGCCCTGCTTTTGGCCGCCGGCCCGCTCGCCGCGGGGCGGGGGCGGCAGGGTGCGCTTGATGGACAGGGCGATCTTGCCGTCCGGCGCGATGTTGATGACCTTGACCTTGACCGTTTGCCCCTCAGACAAAACGGTGCTGAGATCCTGGATGAACTCGTTTGATACCTCGGAAATGTGCACCATGCCGGTTTTGCCCTCGGGCAGGGCCACAAAGGCGCCAAATTTTTTGACCCCGGTAACCTTGCCTTCCAGAATACTTCCAACCTCTAACTGCAACGCGAGAAACCCCCAAAACAGTTTTTTTGGCGGCGTTTTGTGCGCCGCCCCGCAAAGGCTGCAAAAAACAGCCCGCTTTTTATCCAAAGGAAAGGCCCGCAATGCCCTTCCTGCCGCAGCCCCGCCGCGGGGTTGCCGCTACTTGCCGCCCACCTCGATAAAGACCCGCTCGTTGGGCCGGGCGTAGCCCAGGCTGTCCCGCGCGACCCGCTCGATGAGTTCCAGTTCGTCGCCGCTCTCCAGCACCCGGGACAGTTCCTCGTTCTGGGCCAGGCGGCTGTCAAGCTGGGCGCGGGCGGCGGCCAGTTCCTGCTGCTTTGCGCTGATCTCGACCTGGTTGACGATAAGGGCCAGCACCAGATACCCGCCCAGCGCCATCAGCGCCACCCGCACAAGGGCGGCGGGCAGCACCCTGGGCTGGGCCTTGTTTTTGCGTGCCATCCGGATGCCGCCCCCTTTGGGGCGGCCAAGAGGCACGGGGGCCGCCCTTTTTGCGTTTTTGCGGCCCGGCAAGGGGCCGCCCGCTTACTTTTTGCCGCCCTGCCGCGGCCAAGGGCCGGCGGCGGGGCCTGCCGCCCCTTGTGCGCGGCGCGCCAAAGGGCTCTTTAAGAATTATACAATACCCGGCCTTGGTTTTGCAACTGCTTTGTGCGCTTTAATTTGCGCCTTGCGCCCTTTTTTTTCACAAAATTTGCACAAATGCTTTGGGCAAAACGCCCCAGCAGCCCCGCCAGCGGGCGCAGCGCCAGCAGCCAGGCAAGGGCAAAGGGGCGGGTGAGCAGCCATTTGATCCGCCGGTCGGCCGCGCGGGTGGCGGGGGCGATGCCCCAAAAATAGCCGGCCAGCCCGCCGCAGAGCCCGGCGGCCATATACCACCGCAGCACCCCGCTGTAGCTGCGGCAGGCCGCAAAGCCGCACAGCAGCAGCCCGGCCAGGGCAAAGGCCGCGAGGTCCAGCACAAAGCAGACCGGCTTTGCCCCGCCCAGCAGGATGCGGGCAAGGTCGTAGAGGGCGGCCAGCAAAAACCCAAGGCCAAGGCAGCACAGGGTATCGGCCAAGGCAAGCCGCGGCGCGGCCAGCGCTACCACCGGCCTACCGGGCCAGGCGGCGGAACAAACCGCCGGCACCCTGCTTGGGGTCGGTATATTGGAGGTATTCGATCTGGCCGTAGATCTTGAGTTCGCCGGTTTGGATGGACAGCTCGCTGACCTGCAGGCCCTGCCCGCCGATGACCAGCGACCCCTGCTGGGTCTCGAGCGAGGCGCTGGTGTCGTCGCAGCCCAGCACCCGGGTGACCCCGGTGGCCGTGACCATGCGGCGGTTTTCCACGATCAGGTTGTGGGGGGCCTTGGGGGCCGATGGGCCCTGCGCGTTTGCGGCCGCGGGGGAAGTTTTGGTTTGCATTTGTACAGCACCTGCCTTTACCCCCAGCCTATGCCGCGGGGGCGGCGGATATGCCCCCTTAAGAGGCCAGGGGGCTCAGCCCTCCAGCAGCTCGTACATTTCGCGGGCCACATCCTTGCCGGCGGGCGGCTCGGTGGAGAGCACCCGCACCTTGACCGGGCGGTTGCCAAAGGTGATCTCGATAACGTCGCCGGGTTTTACCGCATAGCTTGCCTTGGCCGGCTTGCCGTTTACCAAAATGCGCCCGGCGTCCGCCACCTCGTTGGCCACGGTGCGGCGCTTGATGAGCCGGCTTACCTTGAGATACTTGTCGATGCGCATGGCCGCGCCCTCCTTTAAAAAAATGGAAGCCGCGCCCCGCTGCGGGCAGCGGGGCGCGGCGGTTTGCCTGTTTGGAGCTCCAGGTTATTTCGCCACGGCGTCCTTGAGGGCCTTGCCGGCCTTGAAGGCGGGCAGCTTGGAGGCCGGGATGTTGATGGATTTGCCGGTGTGGGGGTTGCGGCCGGTATGGGCAGCACGGCTGCGGACCTCGAAGCTGCCAAAGCCAACCAGCGAGACCTTGTCGCCGCCCGCCAGGGCGTTGGTGACCGAGTCCAGCATTGCGTTGACGGCCTTTTCGGCCTGCTTTTTGGTCAGTTCCGCGTTTTCGGCAACCTGAGCGATGAGTTCAACTTTCGTCATGAGTATTGTCCCTCCATAAAGTTTGTATCGGCCAGCCCCGGAAGGCCCGGGCCTGCCCGTTCCAGTACAGAGCCTTGGCGCTACCCTTGGGCGGCGTCCCGGTTCTCTGAAGACTGCAGTGCTTGCTTGGCCTTGCGCCAGAGCTCGTCCAACTCGCCGGCGTCAAGGCCCTTCAGGGCCTTGCCCTGCCCGGCGGCCAACTCCTCGCAGGCGGCCACCCGGGCGGTAAACCGGCCGGTGGCGGCGCCCAGGGCCTGCTCGGCGTCCACCTTGGCCATGCGGGCCACGTTGACCGCGCTGAACAGCACGTCCCCCGCCTCGCCCGGCAGGTTCTGGCCGGTGCGCAGCGCCTCGCGCAGCTCGGCCAGTTCGCTTTCAAGGTCGGCCAGGGCGGCGTCGATGGTCTTATAGGCAAAGCCATAGCCGGCGGCCCGCTTTTGCACCTTGGCGGCCCGCATCAGGGCGGGCAGGCAGGCGGGTACGCTCTCCAACTCGGCCTTGGCGGTGTCGCGCCCTTTTTCCTTGTTTTTAAGGGCGTTCCAGTTGCGCAGCACCTCGCCGGTGCTCTGGGCCACCGTGTCGCCAAACACATGGGGGTGCCGGTAGATGAGCTTTTTGCAGATGCCGTCGCAGACGTCCTCAAAGCTGAAAACGCCCTGCTCGGCCTCGATCTGGCAGTGCAGCGCCACCTGCAAGAGCACGTCCCCCAACTCTTCGCAGAGCAGGTGTGGGTCGGCCAGGTCGATGGCCTCCACCGCCTCGTAGGTCTCCTCGATAAAGTTCATGCGGATGCTCTGGTGGGTCTGCTCCCGGTCCCAGGGGCAGCCGCCCGGCGCGCGCAGCAGCGCCACGATCTGCAAAAGGTCGGCGGCGTTATAGCGGTCCTTTTGGGTAAAGCTGACCATCCGCGCGCACCCCTTCCCTGTGTTCAAATCGACACTTTTCTGATTTTACTCCATCGTCTGCTTCTTTGCAAGTATTTTGCGCATAAATCCACGAGAAAATCACCTCTGGCCCGGCCAACCAGGGCTTTTTTGCCCCCTGGCCGCCCAAAACAGGCCGATCTGGGCCGATCTTGGGTCGACTTAGGCCGACTTTGGCCGATCTGGGGGCCGCGGCCCCCAGACCCCCATCTTGCCGCACGAAATATCGTGCGGCGGGAAAATTCAAATCGGCAAAGCAAGCTGGGCGCGGGCAAAAAAACAGCTTTTGGTTCGGCCTGCGCGGTTTACAGCTGCGCGCCGCAGCCGCCGCAGAAGAGGGCGTCCTCCTCCACCTCGGCCCCGCACTGGGGGCAGGTTTTGGCCGGGGCGGCCGGCGCGGGCGCGGCCTCGACGCCCTCGGCGCGCAAGGCCTCGATCTCGGCCTCGACCTTGGCGATGGCGTCCACGTATTTATCGATGAGGGGCTGGTTTTCCTCGCCGGTGCGCACAAGGCTGTACACCAGCGCGCCCAGCTGACGCTGGGCCTTGGCCAGCCGGTTTTGGGCGGCGGTGAGGTCCAGCTGGCGCTTGCCCCGCTGGGCAAGGTCGGCAGCGGTATCCTTGGCGGCCTGCGCCAGCTCGCCGCCGGTTTTTAAGAGGTTGTTCAGATCAAACGGCATGGATATTTCCTCCCTTTTTTGTGGGTTTTACCCCCGCGGGGCGGGGGTTTGGGGGTATTTTAACCCAAAAACTCCCGCAGCATGCTGGTGGAGGGCACGATCTCGGTATCCAGCGGGCGGCAGAGGCTGAACCGGCCGGCCAGGTCGTTCAGGGTCTCGCTGTTGGGGTTTTCGGGGGGCAGCGCGCCGGCCAGCGAGCTGATGAGCGGGGTAAGTACGCAGATCTCGTAGCTGAACGAGGTGTCCAGCAAAAGGTCGGCCTCGGGCTTGAAGACCTTGATGTACTGGTCCTCCCCCATGCAGACCCGGCCCCACATGCCAAGGGTTTTTTCGAGGCTGTGGCCGCGGAACTTGTGGTCCCGCACCATGCGGCGGGCCAGGCGGATGTCCCTTGTGGGCAGGATGCGGTGGCCCTGGTAGGAGTATTCCTCCCGCAGGCCGGCGTAGATCTTGTAGGCGCTGCCCGCCGGCAGGGTCTGGATGAGCACCGGGTTGAGGGCGTGGATGCCCTCGACCACGCAGACCCCGCCCGCCACCGAGACATGCTCGGTTTGGCTGGTGCGGCTCTCGGTTTTAAAATCAAAGACCGGCAGGTCGGCCTCGCCGGTTTCCACGATCGAGGCAAGGCAGCGCTGGATCTCGGGGATGTCCAGCGCGGTGACGTTTTCGTAATCCTTGGTGCCGTCCGGCAGGCGGGGGTAGCTGTCGAGGTTTTTGTAGAAGTTGTCCAGGCTGACCACCTGGCTGGGGTAGCCGCGCATGCAGAGCACCTCGGCGATCTTGTGGGCGGTGGTGGTTTTGCCGGAGGCCGAGGGGCCGGTGAGCATGACCACCTTGCAGCCGGAGGCCAGGATCTGGCCGGCCGCGCCGAAGATGCGGCTGTCGTACTCCATCTCGCAGTGGGAGATAAAGCTTTTGGCGCTTTCGGCCGCGGTGCTGATGAGGCTGGTTTCAACCAGCCGTTTGGGGATCCAGATAGCGGGCATAAAACTCGCACACTCCTTCCTTTCGATCAAGGACGGCGGCAAAGCCGTCCAGGTAATCCTTGGGGTATTTATAGTTGAAGATGCGCCGGATGACCTTGCCGCCCGGGCCGCGCAGCTTGGTGGAGCCGCCCGCCCCGGCCGAGAGGATGGTGTGCGCTTCTTCCATGATATAGATATTGTACAGCCCCTCGAAGCCCGGCTTTGCCCAGCCGGTGTTTTCGAGGTTTTGCAGGGTGTTTTTTTGCCGGTAGAGGTAGTAGGGCCGATAGCCCGCCCCGGCCAGCCGCCGGCACCGGCCCAGCATGGCGGCCACATCGGCGTAGGCGGGGGCCGCGCCGCCGATGACCAGCCCGGAGGCCCGCTTGAGGGTGAGGGTGTGCACCGTGATGTTTTCGGGCGAGAGGGAGAGGGCGGTTTCAAGGCTTCTTTCAAACCCTTCCACCGTATCCCCCGGCAGGCCGGCGATGAGGTCCATGTTGATGTTGGCGTGCCCGGCCGCCCGGGCGGCGGCAAAGCAGTTTAGAATGTCCTGCGCCGAGTGCCGGCGGCCGATGCGGCGCAGCACCCCATCCTCAAAGGTCTGGGGGTTGATCGAGATGCGGGTGGCCCCATATTCCTTGAGTACCGCCAGTTTTTCAGGGGTGGTGCAGTCCGGCCGGCCGGCCTCCACCGTGTACTCCTCGACGCCGGCAAGGTCAAAGGTGTCCCGCACCGCCCCCATCAGCTGCCGCAGCTGGCCGGCCGAAAGGCTGGTGGGGGTGCCGCCCCCGATGTAGACGGTGCGCAGCCGCAGCCCGCACCGCCCGGCCACCGCCCGGATGGCCGAAAGCTCGGCGCACAAGGCGTCGAGATAGGGCTGCATCAGCCCGGTTTCCCGCTCGGTGGAGAGGGAGACAAAGCTGCAGTAGCTGCACCGGGAGGGGCAGAAGGGGATGCCGATGTAGAGGCTGTAATCCCGGTTTTGGCTGCGGGCCAGCACCGGGCGCTGGAGGTCGGCGATCTGGCGGCAGAGGGCGAATTTTTGGGCGCTGCAATCGTAGTGCTCACAAAAAACCCGCTCGATCTGCTGCTCGGTTTTGCCGGCGGCGCGCGCGTCGTGGATGATCCGCACCGGGCGCACCCCGGTCATCATGCCCCAGGGGGGCCGCAGGCCGGTGACCCTGCGCAGCAGGTCGTACAAAAGCCGGGTGAGCGCGTATTCC
Source organism: uncultured Oscillospiraceae bacterium (assembly GCA_910579545.1). Lineage (GTDB taxonomy): Bacteria > Bacillota > Clostridia > Oscillospirales > Ruminococcaceae > UBA7177. The sequence continues at coordinate 24,523 of CAJTVI010000037.1, forward strand.
GCCTGGGCCGGGTCGGCCGGGGCGGGGGCGGCGGCCAGCCAGACCCGGGGGCCGGGCGGGGCCGCGGAATTTTGCGCGGGGCCTGCCTGCGGGGCGGGCGTGCCGCCGGGCGGGGCCGCGG
>CAJTVI010000038.1 GCA_910579545.1 uncultured Oscillospiraceae bacterium
CCGAGGGCCGGGCCTGGCCGGCAGCCCCGCCCTCCGGCGCGCCGGCGTCAGCCGGGGCCGCCGGGCGGGGGACGCTGTTCTGCCGGGTCTGCCGGGGCAAAACGGCCTGCCCCTGCACCGCCTCCACGCAGCGGCCAAGGGCCGGGGCGTTAAAGATGCTCAAGGCCGAGCTGAAGCTCACCGGGCAGAGCAGCCGGACCAGCACCGCCAGCCAGAGGGCGCAGCACACCGCGCGGGGGGCGCGCAGCCGCCGCAGCGCCAGCACCGCCGCCAGCACCACCAGCGCCGTCACGGCGCCGTACACGCTCATGCGCCAAAGGGTCAAAAACAGGCTCGTCAGCATCCGTCCCCACCCCCTTTGGCCCGGTAGGCGGCCAGCATCGCCTCGATCTCGGCCGCCTCCTCGGCGCTGATGCCCTTCTGGCCCAAAAAGGCCGCCACAAACTGGGGCAGGCTGCCCCCAAAGGTGTTTTCCACCACCTGCGCGCTGGCCTGGCGCTGCACCTGCTCCTTGGGCACCAGGGCCCGCACGGTGGCGTTTTGGTTGCACAAAATGCCCTTGCCGCACAAATTTTTAAGCACCGTGTAGGTGGTGCTCTTTTTCCAGCCCAGCTGCTCGGCACACAGCTTTACCAGCTGGGTGCTGGGCAGCGGCTCGTTTTCCCATACGATACAGGCAAAGCGGTATTCGCTCTCGCCAAGACGTGTCTCTTTCATGGCAGGGTCTCCTTTTTTGATCAGTACGCGGGATGCGCCGGCGCAAAGGGGCCGGTGCGCCCCGCGAAAGGTCTATGCGCATAGACTCACTATGGACAGTCTAACACCATAGACCTGCCTTGTCAACCCCCGCGGCAAAATTTGGCGGTTTTTGCGCCGCCGGGGCATCTTGACGAAGCCAAACGGCCTTGCTACAATAAATAAAAAGCTGACGCCGCGCACAAAAAAGTGTCCGGCGAGCAGCAAGCTTGAAAAAGGATGTGGTGTGTGTGGAGACCATGCAGGAGCTGAAAAACAAGAGCCTGCGCAAGGTGCTGCCGGTCTCGGTTTTGCTGATCGTGGGCAGCCTGGCCTTCTTTTTCTTCTATGGGTGCTATAAGCTGCCCCAGACGATCGCCCCCAAGAACCTGACCGAGGTCCCGGTGGACGAGTTGGAGGGCGCCGTTGTACAGGCGGACATCGACTATCTGTACGATTACTACATGTACAGCGAGCAGACCCGCAATAACGTGCCCACCGGCACCATTACCAGCATCGAGTACCTGATCGACTGCGGCGATTACTACATGGGCCTGCGGGTGCCCCAGAACCTGGTCAAGGACACCAAGGCCATGCTCAAGCGCTGCCAGCAGGGGGACCTGAGCAGCGTGTTCAAGGTGCGCGGCATGGTGATGCCGATGGACGGCACCCGGCTGCGCTACTATAAAGAGGCGCTCAACTACGACGATATGCCCGCCGCCCAGCAGGAAAAATTCCTGCTGCTGTACATTGATACGGACCAGATCGGCGGCCACAACATCACGATGGTCTGGGTGGTGGCCGCGGCCTGCCTGGCGCTGCTGGTGTGGGGCATCGTGCGGCTGGTAAAGGCCTCGGGCGGCGGCTACCAGAAGGCGCTGCGCCGCAGGCTGGCCGCGATGGGGGATCCCACCCAGATGGAGGAGCGGTTTGACCAGTTCTACCAGTCGCGGGAGCCGGTGTCCGGCCTGCGGATGGACGATGAGTTTTTCCTGATCGAAAACGGCGCCAAGCAGGAGCTGATGCGCCCCTGGGAGGTGGCCTGGGCCTACCAGTGCACCACCAACCATTACCGGGGGGTCATCAAGACCGGCACCAGCTACGCGCTGCGGCTGCGGCTGATGAACGGCAAGCAGCGGGACATCTCGATGGGCCAGGCCGAGGTGCAGGCCGCCTTGCAGGCCATGGGCCAGGCCATGCCCGGGGTGGTGCTGGGCTACAGCAAGGAGGTGGAGGCCAGCTACCGCCAGAACCGGGAAGCCTTCCGCCAGCGGTGGGAGGCCGCCCGCCCCGGCTGCACCGCCCGCAGCTGAAACCCGCCGCCCCCGCGCGGCAGAACGTGGGCGCCGCGGGGGCCCCGGGCTAAAACGGCCCCGCCCCCGCGCGGCAAAACGCCCCGGCGCATATTGCGCAGACCCACAAAAACCTTTACCGGAGTTACCGGGTTTTGCCCGGCGGGCGGCCAGCCGCCCGCCGGGCGCTTTTTTTGCTTGCCCGCCGGCCCGCGCCGCGGTATACTAAGGGCAGGGGCCTGCGCCCAGCAGGCAAAAACGCCCATTTTGCCCCGCGCCGGCCGCCGGCGCGGGCCGTATAAAAAAAGGGGGACGATCGAATGCTCCAGCTGCCCTACGGAAAAGGCTTTATCCCATTTGACGAGGCCGGCGCGCAGGTGCTCACCTCCCGGGTGGGCGAGTTAAAGGCCGGGCAAAGCGGGCGCGCGCTGGTGCGCCAGGCGCTGCAAAACCCCATCGCCAGCCCCCGGCTGTGCGAGCTTGCCCGGGATAAAAAGCGCTGCACCGTAATTATTTCGGACCATACCCGCCCGGTGCCCAGCCAGGACATCCTGCCCGAGCTGCTGGCCGAGCTGCGGAGCCAGAACCCGGGCATCGAGGTGACCCTGCTGGTGGCCACCGGGTTCCACCGGCCCACCACCGCCGATGAACTGCGGGCCAAGCTGGGCGGGGAGCTCTTTGCGGCCGAGCGGGTGGCGGTGCACGACTGCGCCGACTCCCAAAGCAACGTGGCCATTGGCGCTCTGCCCTCCGGGGCGCCCCTGGTCATCGACCGGCTGGCGGCCGACACCGACCTGCTGGTGTCCGAAGGGTTTATAGAGCCGCACTTTTTTGCCGGTTTTTCGGGCGGACGCAAGAGCGTGCTGCCCGGCGTGTGCGACCGGGTCACCGTGCTGGGCAACCACTGCGGGGCCTTTATCGACGACCCCTGCGCCCGCACCGGGGTTTTGCAGGGCAACCCCCTCCACCGGGACATGGTGGCCGCGGCAAAGCTGGCAAAGCTGCGGTTTATCGTCAACGTGGTCATTGATGACGACAAGCGCACCGCGGCCGCCTTTGCGGGCGACCCCTTTGCGGCCCACGAGGCCGGGTGCGAATTTTTGCGCGGCTACTGCGAGGCCAGCGCCGACCCGGCCGATGTGGTCATTACCACCAACGGCGGCGCCCCGCTGGACCAGAACCTCTACCAGTGCGTCAAGGGGCTCACCGCGGCCGAGGCGGCGGCCCGGCCGGGCGGGGTGCTGATCCTGGTGGCCGAATGTGCCGACGGCACCGGCGGCGACGGCTTTTACAACACCCTCAAACAGTGCGAAAGCCCCGCCGCCCTCTACGAGCAGCTCAAAAATACCCCCCAAAACCAGACCATCCCGGACCAGTGGGAAAGCCAGATCCTTGCCCGGATCCTCTGCGCCCACCCGGTGATCGCGGTGACCCGGCCGGCCCTTGCGGGCATCGTGGCCGATATGAAGATGCGCTTCGCCCCCACCCTGCAAGACGCCCTGGCCGAGGCGCGCCGGCTCTGCGGGGCGGGGGACGCCGCCCGGGTGGCGGCGATCCCCAACGGGGTGTCCATCATCGTGCGCCCCCGCGCATAGGGGCAAAAGCCCGCGAAAGCCCGCCCCAAAGCGCCGCCCCGCGCCCTCGGCGGGCCAAACACGGCCCGCCCCGCCGGCGGGCAAAAAAGCACCCAAATCAAAACCCCGGCCCCGCGGCACAGCCGCGGGGCCGGGGCTTTTACAAACCGAATCACAGGCCCCATTTACAAGGCCAAAGCTATGGGCTGGGGTCATTGCGGGCCGGGGCCATTCAGGCCAGGGCCGCGGGCCGGCCTTACCAGCCCAGCCGCCCTTACCAGTCCAACTCGGCGCTGTCCGCTTTTGCGGGGAGCGGCCGGGAGGCGCTGGGCAGGTTTTCGCTCACCACCACCGTGTGGCCCCTGGGGTTCACCTCTACCGTCTGGCCGTCGGCGGCGGTGCGCAGCAAAAGCTTTGGGGTGCGGTTCACAATGATGTCGGCCGTCTGGGTAGGGCCGATGCGGCGGTAGTGCAAAACGCCCTGCCCGGCCGCCACAAACTCGATCGGCCCCTCTTTAAAGGCGTCGCAGCTCTGGCGCAGCTCGGCCAGGCCCCGCAGCGCCGGGCGCAGCCGGGTCTCCAGGCCCTCCCAGTTGTAGTAGGCCCGGTTAAAGGGGTCCTTGTAGCCCTGCATGGCCATCTCGTCCCCGTAATAGATGCAGGGCACCCCCGGCAGGGTGTACAGGATGGTGTAGGCCAGGATCACCTGCCGGATGCCCTCCTCGTATTTTTCGCCCTTTACCCGGCGCTTGCTCTGCCAGTAGCGGTCGTGCTCGCCCACCGGCTCGTCGGCCAGGGCGGTCAGGGTGCGCTCGGTGTCGTGGCTGGCCAAAAAGTTCATCAGGGTGTGCAGGGCCGGGGCGGGGTAGTGCTCGCAGATCTCCATCACCCGCTCGGCAAACAGGCCGCCGCCGCCCCCCTTTACAAAATCAAGGATGGCGGTGCGGAAGGGGTAGTTCATCACCGCGTCCAGCCCCTTGCCCAGCAGGTAGGTGCGGCGCACATTGTAGGCCATCTTGGTGGTGGCGTCCTCCCACACCTCGCCCAGCAGGTAGCAGTCCTCCCCATGGGCCTTTACCGCCTTGCGGATGCGGCGGATAAAGTTGTCGGGCAGTTCGTCCGCCACGTCCAGCCGAAAGCCGCTGGCCCCGCGGGAGAGCCAAGTGTCGATCACCCCGCCCTTGCCGCAGATAAACTCCTGGTAGGCCGGGTCGTTCTCGTTTACCTCGGGCAGGCTGGCAAAGCCCCACCAGCTGCGGTAGCCGCAGGCGTACTGGGGGCCAAAATCGTACCACCGGTAATAGGGGCTGGCGGGGTCGTGGTAGGCCCCGCTCACGCCGTAGCGCCCCTCCCGGTTAAAATACAGGCTGTCCGACCCGGTGTGGCTGAACACCCCGTCCAAAATGATCCGGATGCCATGCTGCTTTGCCTCGGCGCACAGCCGGCTGAACTCGGCGTTGGTGCCCAAAAGCGGGTCGGCGTTGAGGTAGTCGGCCGTGTTGTAGCGGTGGTTCGCGTGGGCCTCAAAGATGGGGTTGAGGTAGACCCAGCCCACCCCCATGCTTTTAAGGTAGGGCAGCTTTTGCCGGATGCCCTCAAAATCCCCGCCGTAGTAGTCGCAGTTCAAAAAGCCGCCGGTCTCGTTGGGCCAGAAATACGGCTCCCCCTGCTTGTGCTCCCGGTAGACCCGGTCGGGGAAGGGCATGGGCTTGTTCGGCCGGCCCTCGTAGAACCGGTCGGGGAAGATCTGGTAAAGCAGCGAGCCCTTGAGGGACTCGGGGGTGGCAAAATCCCGCTCGTACACGGTCAGCTGCCAGGCCGGGCCGTCCTCCTCCCAGCCGATCACCCCTTCGCCCCCCTGGCTGCGCCAGATCTTGCGAAAGTCGGAGTACAGGTCAAAATGGTAAAAGTAGAGGCCCACCGTCGGGACGGTCAGGGTGAGCTCAAACCGGCAGACCCCCTCCTCAGTGCCCGTCCAGGGCATCTGATGCTCCGCCGTCTCGCCGCCGTCCCGGCAAAGCACCAGGCGCGGCTCCACAAAACCGTACTGCTCGGGGATGGTCAGGCAAAAGCGCACAGGTTCGCCCGCGCGCACCGCCCCAAAGGGGGATTTATATTCCCGGAGCAGGCTGTTGTACAGTCGGTCCATATCCTGCTGTGATGCATCAGCGAACCTGGCTGGCGTGCCAGATATCGCGGGTGTAGTCCAGTACGCTGCGGTCGGCGCTGAAGATGCCGCTGTGGGCAATGTTGGCCAGGCTCATCTGGTTCCAGCGGGTGCGGTCGGCATACAGGGCGGCCAGCTCGTTCTGGGCGCGGCGGTAATCCTTAAAGTCGGCCATTACCATATAGGGGTCGGCCGTGCGCAGGTTGTTCATCACCTCGTGGAAATCCTCCCCGCCAAAGCCGTGCTCTAAGAAGTTCAGCACCTCCATGGCAATGTCGTCGTGGTTGATGAACATGGCGGGGTGGTAGCCCATCGCCTTGAGCCGGTTCACCTCGGCGGTGCGCATGCCAAAGATGATCTCGTTCTCCATGCCGGCGGCGGTGGCGATCTCCACATTGGCGCCGTCCAGGGTGCCAAGGGTCACCGCGCCGTTCAGCATAAACTTCATGTTGCCGGTGCCGCTGGCCTCGGTGCCGGCCAGGCTGATCTGCTCGCTCACCTCGCTGGCCGGCATCAGCCGCTCCGAAAGGCTCACGCTGTAATCCTCCAAGTACACCACCCGCAGCTTCTGGCGCACGGCGGGGTCCTCGTCAATCAGCTTGCCCAGCTTGCAGATCATCCGGATGATCTGCTTGGCCATATAGTAGCCGGGCGCGGCCTTGGCCCCAAAGATATAGGTCTTGGCGGGCACGTCGGCGTTCGGGTTGTCCTTGAGGTAGAGGTACTGGGCCGCGATGTTCAAAGCGTTCAGGTGCTGGCGCTTATACTCGTGCAGCCGCTTTACCTGGCAGTCAAAGATGGAATCCGGGTCGATCTGCTGGCCGGTGGTCTTATAAAGGTAATTGGCAAACTCTTCCTTGTTGGCCCGCTTTACCTCCTCCAGCTTTTGCAGCACGGAGGCGTCCTTGGAATACTTGGCAAACTTGGCAAGCTCGGCGGCGTCCCGCTTAAAGCCGTCCCCGATCGTCTCGGTCAAAAGGCTTGTCAGCCGGGGGTTGCTGGCCAGCAGCCAGCGGCGGTAGGCGATGCCGTTGGTCACGTTCTTGAAGGCCTGGGGCTTATACAAGAAGTAATCGTGGAAGACGCTCTCCTTGATGATCTCGCTGTGCAGCTTGGACACGCCGTTGATCGAGTGGCACACATAGCAGCAGATGTTGGCCATGCGCACCTGCCCGTCGCCCAAAATGGCCATATAGTTGATCTTGCCCTCGTCGCCGGGGAAGGTCTTTTCCAGCGCCATGCGGCACTGCCGGTCCATCTCCTGCACGATGGTGTAGATGCGGGGCAGGGTCATCTTGAAGATGTCGATGTTCCACTTTTCCAGCGCCTCGCTCATCACCGTGTGGTTGGTGTAGGCAAAGGTGCGCTGGCAGATGTTGAAGGCGTAGTCCCAGTCAAAGCCGCACTCGTCCAACAAAATGCGCATCAGCTCGGGGATGGCAAGGGTGGGGTGGGTGTCGTTCAGCTGGATGGCGGCCTTGTTGGGCAGGTCGTTGAGGGTGCCGTACTGGTTCAGGTGGTTGTGCACGATGTCGCCGATCGAGGCCGCCGAGAGGAAGTACTGCTGGCGCAGCCGCAGGATCTTGCCCTCCACGTGGTTGTCGTTGGGGTACAGGATCTTGCTGATCAGCTCGGCCGAGGCGTTCTTGCTCAGGGCGCTGCCGTACTCGCCGGCGTTAAAGCTGTTCATGTCAAAATCCGGGGCCTTGGCCTGCCACAGCCGCAGCTTGGCAACGCCCGGGCAGTTGTACCCGCGCACATACATGTCGTGGGGCACGGCCAGCACGCTGTTGTAGTCCCGGTGGTTCACGTGGTGGAAGCCGTTGTCCCAGATCTCCTCCACATACCCGTCAAACTTGATCTCAACGGCCTGGTCCGGGTGGGCCTTGAGCCACACCTGCCCGCCGGGCAGCCAGTTGTCCGCCCGCTCCTGCTGCCAGCCGTCCACGATCTTCTGCTTGAAGATGCCGTACTCGTACAAAATCGAGTACCCGGTGCCCGGCACGCCGGTGGTGGCCATGCCGTCCAGATAGCAGGCCGCCAGCCGCCCCAGGCCGCCGTTGCCCAGCCCGGCGTCCGGCTCTTCCTCGTAAACGCCCTCCAGCTTGATGCCGTGGTCGGCCAGAACGCTCTCCACCACCTCGTTAAGCCCCAGGTTGAACAGGGCCATCTTAAGGCTGCGGCCCATCAAAAACTCCATGCACAGGTAGTACACCTGCTTTTTGCCCGCGCCGCAGGCCTTTGCCTGGAACGCCTTGTGCTGCCGGCTCATCCGCCGCCGGCACAAAATGGCCAGCGCCCGGTAGATCTGCGCGTTGCTGGCAAGGTCCAGTTCCACGCCGTACTCGCTGGTCAGGGTGGCGCGCAGCAGGTTTTCACATTCTTGTTTGGTCGGTTTTGAAGGCATAGTTGATCGTCTCCCTTGTCGGGGGCCGGGCAAAAAATGCTGCCGGCCCCAAAATGTCCCCGCCGCGCCCAAACGCCCCGCAAAGGGGGCGGGCCCGGCGGCAAAATAACGACCCGCGCGCCCCGGCGCAAAAACCGGGGTGGGCTCTTAAGGGGCGGCCCGGCCGGGGGCCGGGTTTTGGCCGCCTTATAGTTTATTATACCGGCAAAACCGCTCTGTTTCAAGAAAAAAACGGAAATTCCATCCCGCCGGCCCAAAAACCCCGGCCGCGCCGCCCTTTGCCGGCCTGCCGCCCATCCGCGCGCCGGTCATTGCCGCGCCTGCCGCCCATCCGCGCGCCGGCCATTGCCGCGCTTGCCGCCCATCCGCCCATCTGCCCGCCCGCCGCCGTCTGCCCGCATCCCGCTGTCCCGTCCCCCGCCCAGCGCCCACCCCAAACCCCGCCGCGCCCCTTGCCCCGAAAAATTTTGCCCGCGGGCTTTGCAGCGCGCCGGATTTATATTATAATAAGAAACACAAACATCGCTTGACAAGGGCACGCATGGTTTTTGGGGCAAAAGGGAGAGAAAAGAAAAGAGCAAAGAAACCTTTTGCCCGAACGAAAAGGCCTTTGCCCCAAAAACTCCGCAGGACCGGCAGGGCAAGGCCAGTGGTGCGATGGCAAGGCGGCGTGCCGCGGGAATCCTTGGTGGATTCCAAGGTGCGCCAACGCAGCCAGCGCGCCGCTGGAGTTGGTCTGACGGCGTGTGGGCCCTTGTTAAGGGATGTAATAGTCTGTTTTAAAAAATTCCAATTGGCGCCGCCCGGCCCGGGGCGGCTTATCCATACAAAAGGGGGATGCCCGGATGGCAAACAAGGTCCGGTTTACGGTGTGCAGTTCCAGCTATGTGGTGGCAAGCGAGGAGAGCGAGGAGTATGTGCTCGGCCTGGCCGAACAGCTGGACCAGGAGATGAAGGACATCATGGCGGCCACCCCCAGCGCGTCGGTGTCCACCGCGGCGGTGGTGGCGGCGCTGGGCTATCTGGACGAGATGCACAAGGCGCTGCGCGCGGCCGACAATATGCGCACCCAGATCCGCGATTACCTGGAGGACGCCGCCAAGGCCCAGGCCGCCGCCGAGGAGGCCGGCCGGGAGGTGGAGCGGCTGCGCCGGGAGCTGCGCTACCTGAAAGCGCAGGCCGGCGAATGAGCACCGCCCCTCTGCCCGAGATCCTGGCCCCCGCCGGAGACGCCGAGGCGCTGCGCGCCGCCGTTTTGAGCGGGGCGGACGCGGTGTATCTTGGGCTCACCAGCTTCAGCGCCCGCCGTTCGGCGGGCAATTTTACGCCGTCCCAGCTCAAGGAGGCGGCGGCCTTCTGCCGGGCGCGGGGGGTGCGGGTCTACCTGGCCCTCAACACCCTGCTTTACCCCGCCGAGCTGGCCGACGCCGCCGGGGCGGTGCGCGCCGCGGCCGAGGCCGGGGTAAACGCGGTGATCGTGCAGGACCTTGCGGCCGCCGCCCTGGTGCGGCAGATGGCCCCCGGCCTTGCGCTGCACGGCTCCACCCAGATGAGCGTGCACACCCCCGCCGGCGCGCGCCAGTTAGAGGCCATGGGCTTTGACCGGGTGATCCTGGCGCGGGAGCTCAGCCTGGCCGAGATCGCGGCCATCCGCGCCGCCTGCGGCATCCAGCTGGAGGTGTTTGTGCACGGGGCGCTGTGCATGTCGGTGTCCGGCCAGTGTATGATGAGCGCCTTTTTGGGCGGGCGCAGCGGCAACCGGGGCAGCTGCGCCGGCAGCTGCCGGCTGCCCTTTTCGGCCGCCGGCGCGCCCGACGCCCCCGCCATATCGGACTTCCATCTCTCGCTCAAGGACCTCTCGGCCATCGGCCGGCTGCCCCAGCTTGCCGCGGCCGGGGTGTGCAGCGTTAAAATAGAGGGGCGGCTGCGCGGGCCGGAATATGTGGCCGCGGCAGTGGACGCCTGCCTGGCCGCCCGCGAGGGCCGGCCGTATGACGAACAGCTTTTGCGGGACGTTTTTTCCCGCTCCGGCTTTACCTCGGCCTATCTCGATGGGGCGATCGGCAAAGGGATGTTTGGGGTGCGCACGGCAGAGGATGCCGCCGCCAGCCGGCAGGCCCTGCCCAAGCTGCGGCAGCTCTACCGGCGGGAGCGCCCGCGGGTGCCGGTGGCCTTTGCGGCGGCGTTTGGGCCCAAGGGGGTCACCCTCACCGCCCGGGACCCGGAGGGCCGCACCGCTATTGCCCAAGCCGACACGCCGCCCCAGCCCCCCCAAACCGACCCGCTGCCCGCGGTGCGCCGGGCGCTGCAAAAAACCGGCGGCACCCCCTTTTGCTGGCCGGAGGGCCAGGAATTGGCGGTGGAGGGCGCGCCCGGCTACCTGCCCGGCTCGGTTTGGAACGAGCTGCGCCGCACCGCCCTCGAGCGGCTGCTGGCCCTGCGGCAGGCCCCGGCCCCGCACCCCTGCGCCGCGCCCGCCCTGCCCGCGGCGGGGCATAAGCGCCCGGCCGCCCCGCTGCCCCTCTGGGCGCGGTTTGGCTCGGCGGCCCAGCTGCCGGAGCCGGCGCTTTTGGAGGGCGTCGAACGGCTCATCCTGCCCATTGCCGAGGCCGAAAGCCTGCCCGCGGCCCTGCGGGCCAAAACCGTGCTCGAGCTGCCGCGGGCGATGTTCGGCCCCGTCGAGGAGGCCACCGCCCGCCGCATCGCGGCCTGCGCGGGCTTGGGCTTTGCCGGCTTTGAGGCAAACAACCTGGCCCATCTGCCCCTTTTGGCCCAAAACGCCCCCGGCCAGCCGGTGCAGGGCGGCCTGGGGCTCAACCTCACCAACCAGCTGGCCGCCGCCCGGTATGCGGCGCTGGGGCTGCGCTCGCTCACCCTCTCACCTGAGCTTGCCGCCGCCGGGCAGCCCGCCATCGGCCCGCCGGCCGTGGAGCTGCCCACCGCGGCCTTTGTGTATGGGCACATGCCCCTCATGCTCACCCGGGCCTGCCCGCTGCAAAACGTGCGGGGCTGCGCCGGCTGCCCGCGGGAGGGAACCCTCACCGACCGCAAGGGCATGGCCTTCCCGGTGCGGTGCGGCCTTGGGGTGCGCAGCATCTATAACCCGGTGCCGCTCTATATGGGCGACAAGCCCGCCGCCCTGGCGGCGGACGCCGGCCTTGCGTATTTTACCATCGAATCCGCCGCCCGGGCCGGGGCGGTGCTGCGGCTGCTGGCCGCCCATGCCCCCTTTGACGGCGCTTTTACCCGCGGGCTGTATTTTAAGGGCACCAGCTAAAGCTTTTTAAACTGCCCCGCGCCCGCGCAAACAAAAAACGCCCCCCAGAAAGGAAGCACCCTTATGCAGCTGCTCTTCCAGCGCCTTGACCCCAGCGCCAAAACGCCGGTCTACGCCACCCCCGGCGCGGCTGCGGCCGACCTGTGCGCAGTGCTGAAAGCCCCCCTCACCCTCGCGCCGGGCGGCCGGGCGGCGGTGCCCACCGGCCTTGCCATCCAGCTGCCGGGGCCGCAGTTTGTGGCGCTGGTCTGCGCCCGCAGCGGCCTTGCGGTCAAACATGGGGTCACCCTCTCCAATGGGGTGGGGGTGATCGACTCGGACTACCGGGGCGAGATCCGGGTGGGCCTTGTCAACCTCGGCCCCGGGCCCTATACCATCCAGCCCGGCGAGCGCGTTGCCCAGCTTATGGTGCTGCCGGTGGCCCGGCCGGACTTTGCCGAGGCCGAACAGCTTACCCCCACCGCCCGGGGCGCGGGGGGCTTTGGCTCCACTGGCCGGGCGTAGCGCCCCCAAAAAACCTACCGAAAGGATCCTCTGTGCCATGAAACGCACCTTTTTGCTCTGCTTTTACCTGCTCTCCGGCATCGTGCTGGGGGGCATGATCGCCAACCTCTGCGCCGGCGTCGGCGCGCTGGGCTGGCTGGCCTACACCAGCGGCATCACCCTGCACCCCATCGTCGATTTAGGGGTGCTGCGGCTCGACCTCGATTTTTACATGGGCATCAGCGTGGCCCAGATCTTTACCATCGGCCTTGCCATCTTCCTCTATAACCGCACCCCTTTGCGCTGACCCGGCGGCTTTGCAAAAAACAGGGCCTGCCCATTTTTTGGCCCCCCAAAACACCCGAAAGGTCTGATCGCAGATGCCCCAGCCCAGCCTCGCCCGCTGGAAGCGCTGCCTGCGCAAGGCGGCGGCCGGCGGCCCGCTCACCCTCGGCTTCCTCGGCGGCTCCATCACCCAGGGCAGCCTTGCCTCCGCGCCCGGCAATACCTACGCCGCCCAAACCGCCGGCTGGTGGCGCGCCCGGTTCCCCAAGGCCGGCGTCCGCATGCTCAACGCCGGCATCGGGGGAACCAGCTCCCACTTTGGCGCGGCCCGCGCGGCCGAGGACCTGCTGGCCTTTTCGCCGGACGCGGTGGTGGTGGACTTCAGCGTCAACGACGAGGTCAACGACTACTTCCCCCAGGCGGTGGACTCGGCGGATTTTTTTAAGGAGACCTACGAGGGGCTTTTGCGCCGGCTGCTCACCGCCCCCGGCGCGCCCGCGGTGCTGTTGCTCAACAATGTCTATTACGACACCGGCAAAAGCGCCCAGGACCTGCACAACGCGGTGGGGGACCACTACGCCCTGCCCCATGTCAGCGTGCGGGACACCATCTGGCAGCGGATGCGGGCCGGGCAGTATACCCGCGCCCAGCTCACGCCGGACGGTCTGCACCCCAACGATTTTGGGCATGGGCTGATCGCGGCCGAGCTGGCGGCCTTTTTTGAGGGGGTGCTGGCCCGGATCGACGAGCCGGACCCGCCCGAGCCCCCGCTGCCCGCCCCCCTCACCCCCAACGGGTACGAGCATGCCCGCCGGATCACCGCCCTGCACCCCGGCCAGTGCGGCATACGGCTGGCCGGCTTTGCGGCCGATGCGCGAAACAAAGAGGGCCTTTTGGACCTGTTTAAAAACGGCTGGCTGGGCCGGCAGCCGGGGGACGCCATCGAGTTTGCCCTCGAGGGCCGCTGCCTTGCGGTGCAGTACAAAAAGGCGGTGGCCCCCGCCCGGCGGGCCCGGCTGGTGCTGGACGGCGACGAGGCCCATCCCCGCATTCTGGACGGCCATTTCCCAAACGGCTGGGGAGACTGGCTCTATTTGGAGCCGGTGCTGCACCACGGCGCGCCCGGCCCCCACACCCTGCGCCTTGAGGTGCTGCCCGGCGGTGGGGAGGATTCCGAACCGTTCTGCCTGGTGTCCCTCATCCTGGCCCCATAGGCGCGGCGGGCTAAATGCCTCCGGTTTGTGAAATCCCGCGGCCCCCTGGCTCGTTTTAAGGGCGGGGCCGCCCAAAACCCGCCGCCCGGCCCCGCCGCGCGCGGCAAAAACACCGCAAAAAGCGGCGGCGGGGCAGCAAAACAGGGATCCCGGATAAAATTTGAACCACCGATAAAGGAGTGTTTGCCATGGCCCTGATCCTTGCGTCGGCCAGCCCGCGCCGCAGCGAGCTGCTGGCCCGCATCACCCCGCACTTTACGGTGCAGGCGAGCGATTTTGACGAGGGCGCCGTCTCGGCCCCCACCCCGCGCGAGACCGCCCTGGCCCTGGCAAGGGGCAAATGCCTTGCGGTGGCCGCGCTGCACCCCCAGGACCTGGTGGTGGGCTGCGACACGGTGGTGGAGTGCGCCGGCCAGGTGTTCGGCAAGCCCAGGGACGCGGCCGACGCCCGCCGGATGCTCACGGCCCTTTCGGGGGCCGACCACTTTGTGCACACCGGGGTGGCCCTTGCCGGCCCAGGGCTCGCAAACGCCCAGTGCTTCGCGGCCACCACCCGGGTGCGGTTTTTCCCTTTGACCGATGCGCAGATCGAGGCGTATATCGCCACCCCCGAACCATATGATAAGGCAGGGGGGTACGGCATCCAGGGGGCGGCGGCCCTCTTTTGCGAGGAGATCGAGGGGGACTACTACAACATCATGGGCCTGCCGGTCAGCCGGCTGGCCCGGGCGCTGGCCCCGTTTTTGCAAAAAGAAGGGCGGTTTGCGCCGCAAAACCATGAATAAATTGAAAAAACATCCCCAGGGTCATTGAGAAACCGGCCCGGTGCGGTTATAATAGGGGGGATGGCCGCTTTTTTTGGCGGCCGCGGGGGGCGGCGCGTCAGGCGGCCTGCCCGCAAAGGCCAGCACACATCCTGCCCCGCAAAGCATCGGCAGGCAAACCAGATACAAGGCGCAAAGCGCCTGCAGGCGGGGCGGCGGCCCCCGGCAGGTCGGCGCGGCAGAAAGAGGAGTAGGGTCGTTATGAGTTTCAGCAAGGCAATCGGCATCGATCTTGGCACCGCAAACACCTTGGTATATGTAAAGGGCAAGGGCATCGTCATGCGGGAGCCCAGCGTCGTGGCCATCGACACCCGCAGCAAGGTGCCGGACGTGCGCAGCGTCGGCCACGAGGCCAAGGCGGTCATCGGGCGCACCCCCGGCAGCATCGTGGCGGTGCGCCCCCTCAAGGACGGGGTCATCGCGGATTTCGACATCACCGCCAACATGCTCAGCCATTTCATCAAAAAGGTCTGCGGCAGCAGCCGCTTCTTTGGGCCGCGGGTGGTCATCTGCATCCCCTCGGGGGTCACCGAGGTCGAGAGCCGCGCGGTGCGCGAGGCGGCCGAAAAGGCCGGCGCGCGGGAGGTGCGGGTCATCGAGGAGCCCATGGCCGCGGCCATCGGCGCGGGGCTGCCCATCAGCGAGCCCTCGGGCAGCATGGTGGTGGACATCGGCGGCGGCACCAGCGAGGTGGCGGTGATCAGCCTGGGGGGCATCGTGGCCAGCCGCAGCGTGCGGGTGGGCGGCGACGAGTTCGACCAGGCCATCATCGCCTACATCAAGCGCAAGTATAACCTCTTGGTGGGCGAGCGCACCGCCGAGCAGATCAAGATCGAGATCGGCTCGGCCTACCCGCTGGACGACGAGGGCAGCCTCGAGATCAAGGGCCGCAACTTAGTGGACGGCCTGCCCAAAAACATCACCGTGCGCTCGGAGGAGATCCGCGAGGCCCTCTCCGAAAGCCTGGACAAGGTGGTGGACGCGGTCAAGGAGACCCTCGAGCGCACCCCGCCCGAGCTCTCGGCCGACATCATCGACCACGGCATCACCCTCACCGGCGGCGGCGCGCTGCTGCGCGGGCTGGACCAGCTGATCCAGAGCGAGACCGGCATCGACGTGCATGTGGCCGAAAACCCGCTGGACTGCGTGGCCATGGGCACCGGCATGGTGCTGGACAACTACGACCTTCTGGGCGACGTGCTGGATACCGACCCCCAGCACATGTGACCCGCCCCCGCCGGATACCCGGGCGGGGCAATACCGCAACCACCCGCGCGGGCAGCCATCCCCTGGCGCCCGCGCTTTGCGGTTGGGGGCGCGGCGCCGCGCGCGCCGGGGCGCAGGGCGCCGCTTTTGCACAGGAGGCTTTGCATGAAGGACTTTTTTTCCACCATCAAGTTTAAGCTGCTGGCCGGCCTGGTGGTGGTGCTGGCGGGCATGATGGCCTATGCCGGCGCAAACGGCCGGCTCACCGCCGCCCCGCAGGAGCTGCTGGGGGCGGTCATGGCGCCCATCCAGCGCATCAGCGCCGCTATGAGCGGCGGGGTGAGCCAGCTGGTGGACAAATACGCCCGCATCGACGCCATCATGGAGGAAAACGAGGCCCTCCGGCAGGAAAACGCCGCTTTGCGCAACCAGCTGGTGGATTACGACCGGGTGCGCCAGGAGAACGAATCCTTCCAAAGCCGGTACAACATCGAGCGGGACCACCCCGAGTACACCTACGCCTCCGGCTTTGTGATCGGGCGGGACCCCCTGGAGCAGTTTTTTGGCTTTACCATCGACAAGGGCACCCGGGACGAGGTGGAGCGGGGGGACATCGTGGTCTCGGACCAGGGCTACCTCGTGGGCCGGGTCATCGAGGCAAACTTTACCTCGGCCAAGGTGCTCACCATCCTCAGCCCCAGCCTCAACGCGGCCGGGGTGGTCAGCCGCACCCGCGACAACGGCATCCTCACCGGCGACTCGGCCTACGCGCCCGAGGGGCTGTGCCTGTTTACCAACCTCTCGCGGGACACCCTGGCCACGGTGGGCGACCAGATCATCACCACCGGCCTTGGTGGGGTCTTCCCGCCGGACATCTTAGTGGGCACCATCCGGGAACTTGTGCCGGAATCCAGCGGCAAATCCACCATGGCGGTGGTGCAGCCCGGGGTCGAGATCGAAGCCCTCACCCATGTCTTTGTGATCACTTCTTATGATGGCGAGCTGCTGGCCGGCCAGGAAAGCACCCCCGATACCGAGGGCCTGCCCGCCCCGGACGCGTCCGGCGCCCAGGGCTGACCGCCGCTGAAAAAGGGGAGGGTACGGCATGGAAACACGCAAAAAGCGCCGGGCGCGGCTGCTGGGCAAGTGGTTTTGCTACAGCTGCGTGCTGGTGCTGGGGGGGGTGCTGCAAACCACCCCCGGTTTTTTGACCATCGGCAACGTCAAGCCGGTCTTTATCCTGCCGGTCTGCCTTGCGGTGGCGGTGGCCGAGGGGGCCTGGGCCGGCGCGGCCTTTGGCGCGGTGGGCGGCCTTTTGTGGGACCTCACCGCCGGGCGCACCGCCGGCCTTATGGCCATTGGGGTGCTGATGCTCTGCTTTGGGGCGGCCATTTTGCTGGAGCTCTACCTGCGTGCCAACCGCACCAACTTTTTGCTGCTGGCGGGGGTGGGCTGCCTTGCCATCCTCTCGATGGACTTTTTGTTCAACTACCTCATGCGGGGCTACGCGCGGCCGGCCGAGCGGTTTTTAAGCGTTGTGCTGCCCACCAGCGTTTTTACCGCGGCGGTCTCGCCGCTGGCCTGGTGGCTCATCCTGCGCGCCGCCGCCCGGTTTGCGCCCAAGGAGTGACCAGGGCTTCTGCCCCGCCGTATCCCCCAAAAAGGGGCATCCTTAAAACAGGAAGGTTTTGCGCACCATGGAAGAAAAAACCACCCGCCGGCGTGTGTTCGCCCTCATGGGGGTCTTGTCGGCGGTGCTGCTGCTGTTTGTGCTGCGGCTGGTCTACCTGCAGCTGGTAAAGGGCGAGGAACTGCTGGGCGAGGCCGAAAGCACCACCTCCTACCTGTTTGATATCACGGCCGCCCGGGGCGAGATCGTGGACCGGTACGGCCGCAGCCTTGCCTCCAACACCACCGGCTACAACGTGGTGCTCAACAAGCTTATGCTGGGCGGGGCCGACCTCAACGAGACGGTCCGCCAGCTGATCGGCATTTTGCAGGCCTCCAGCGAAAGCTGGAACGACACCCTGCTCATCAGCTACCCGGACGCCGGGGGCGGCTATGTGTTTACCGCCGACGAGAGCGAAACCGCCCAAAGCCGGCTCTCCACCTTAAAGGAGGCCATGAACCTCCAGCAGTACGCCACCGCCGACGAGGTCATGGCGGCGCTTGTGCGCCGGTTTGGGCTGGAGGGGTACGCCCCCATCTGGCAGCGGATGCTGGGCGGGGTGCGCTACCAGATGATGCTGGAGGAATTTTCCTCCTCCAACAACTTTACCTTTGCCACCGATGTATCGGTCAAAACGGTGGCCACCATCCGGGAGCGCAGCCTCACCCTCGATGGGGTGCAGATCGTCGAAACCGCCCAGCGCAGCTACCCGGACGGCACCATCCTGCCCCATGTGCTGGGCAGCGTGGGCAGCATTTTGCGGGAGCAGTGGCGGGTCACCGACGAGAACGGCACGGTCAGCTACCCCTTGCGCGAAAAGGGATATAAAATGAGCGACCTCATCGGCCAGGCCGGGCTGGAAAAGGCCTATGAGGACCGGCTGCGCGGCTCGGACGGCCGGATGGAGATCATCCGGGATTCCAGCGGGGTCATCCAGTCCAACGCGGTCATCGTGGAGCCCAAGCCGGGCCAGACTCTCATGCTCACCGCCAACCTCGACTTCCAAAAGCGGGTGGACGAGGCGCTGGAGGCCCACATCCTGCGCATGCAGCAGACCCTGCCCGCCGGCGGAGGGCAGGAGGTCAACGCCGGCGCGGTGGTGGTGCTGGACCTGGCCGACAACGGCGTCCTTGCCATGAGCAACTACCCAAGCTACGATCTGAACCTTTACAGCGAGCAGTACGGCGCCTACAGTGCCGACCCCGGCCTGCCCCTTTTTAACCGGGCGCTGCAGGGGCAGTACACCCCCGGCTCCACCTTTAAGCCGGCGGTGGCGCTGGCGGCCCTCACCCAGGGCGTCGTGACCCCGCAGGACACGGTGGAGTGCACCGGCACCTATATGTACTATGCCCCCACCTACACCCCCGGCTGCCTGCGCTACCACCGGGGCATCTCCCGGGTCAACCTCAACGTGGCCCTCCAGCACAGCTGCAACATCTATTTTTACGACGTCGGCCGCCGGGTGGGCATCGACCGGTACGACCAGATGGCGGGCGACCTGGGCCTTGGGGTGCGCACCGGCCTCGAGGTCAACGAGGCCGCCGGCCATCTCACCCATAAGGAGGACGACAACTACACCGTCGGCCTCGAGATCCAGGCCGCCATCGGGCAGGGCAACACGATGGTCACCCCGGTGCAGCTGGCCACCTACGCCAGCACCATCGCCAACAACGGCACCCGCTGGCGCACCCATCTGGTGGCCGGCTTCTGCGATACCAACACCGGCGAGATCATCCAAAAGGTCGAGCCGGAAATCGAGGCCCAGATCGAGGACACGGTGGGAGCCTTCAGCGCGGTGCAGCAGGGCATGGTCTCGGCCGCCCAAACCAGCGCCGTGCTGGCCGGCTACGCCTACCCCCTCGCGGTCAAAACCGGCAGCCCCCAGCGCAGCGAGTGGTATATGAACGGCGCCCAGCGCACCTACTATACCAATACGGTCATGATCGCCTACGGCCCGGTGGACGACCCCGAGATCGCGGTGGCCATCGTGCTGGAATACGGCGGCGGCGGCTCCAACGCCGCCCCGCTTTTGGTGGACATCTTCAACGCCTATTATTTTGACAAGACCAGCAGCCTCCAGCCCACCCAGGAGGGGGTGCTGCTGCCCTGATGCGGCGGGGCCGGACCGACAGGGCAAAAGCCCGGCCCCGCGCCCGACAGCGGCGAGCGGCCGGCCGCCGGCCGGGCCCTTTTGGCGGCGGGAGCGGCGCGGCTTTTGTTCTAAAACGGAAAATACCGCACGGCCGCCCCGCGCCCCGGGCCCTGCGCGCCCGCACCCCCGCGCTGCCGTGCCCCGCGCCCCTGCCAGACGGCGCGCGCTCGGGAAAATAGACAAGATAACGGGAAATTTTTGTACAAAATATCTTTGATAATTTGGTGAAAAAGCCTTGCCCCGCCCTGCCAAACTATGGTAACATGATAATGTACCAGAGTCTCCATCTTTCCGCCCCGCAGGCAGAAAGCGGCTGCAAAAGGCCCGGGCAGGGGGGCGGTTTGGAGGATGCTTTTGAGCGCACAAAGGATCATGATCACGTCCGGCAAGGGCGGCACCGGCAAAAGCACCGTCTCGGTGCTGCTGGGCGCGCGGCTGGCCGCCCACGGGCACAAGACCCTGCTCATCGAGCTGGATTCCGGTCTGCGCAGCGTCGATCTCATCGCCGGGGTCTGCGGCAAAACCGTCTACGACATCGAGGACGTGCTCTGCGGCCGGTGCGAGGGGGCCAAGGCGGTGGTGGAAAGCCCGTTTTACAAGGGCCTTTCGGTCATCTCGGCCCCCTACGAGGGCGGGGTCGTCCGGCCGGACGCGCTGGCGCGGCTTGCCGCGGCCATGGACCCTTTTTTCGATTTTCTGCTGCTGGACACCGCGGCCGGTATGGGCGCGCCCTTTGAGGCGGCGGCGCTGGTCTGCCCCACCGCGCTGCTGGTGCTCACCCCCGACCCGGTGGCCCTGCGGGACGGCCGCATCGTGGCCGACCGGCTGCTGGGGCAGGGCCAAAAAAGCCTGCGGCTGGTCATGAACCGGGTCTCGCCCAAAAGCTTCGGCGCGTCGGTGCGGGACCTTGATGAATGCATCGACACGGTGGCCGTGCAGCTGGGCGCGGTCTTTCCCGAAAGCCCGGCCCTGGCCGGCGGCGCGGGGGGACAGGCCGTCCCGGCCGACGACGCCGCCTTTGCGGCGGCCGACAACCTTGCCCGGCGGCTTTTAGGCCAGCGGGTGCCCCTGCTGGTGCGGTAGCGCCCGGCGATCCTGCAAAAAAAGAGGCGGTTTAGCACAGAAATTTTCCGGCGCCCTTTGGCGCACAAAAGGGCGCGCCAACAAACAAGCAAGGAGGGGGATGTTCCCATGAATATCGCGCTGATCGCGCACGATTCCAAAAAGGAGCTGATGGTGCAGTTCTGCATCGCCTACTGCCGGGTGCTCAGCCAGCACACGCTGGTAGCCACCGGCACCACCGGCAAGCTGGTCAGCGAGGGCACCGGGCTGTCGGTGCAGCGGTTCTTGTCCGGCACCCACGGCGGCGCGCAGCAGATCGCGGCCCGGGTGGCCTGCAACGAGATCGACATCCTGCTGTTCTTCCGCGACCCTATCAACGCCAAGCCCTCCGAGCCCAACGACATGAACCTTCTGCGCCTGTGCGACGTGCACAACATCCCCTTCGCCACCAACATCGCCACCGCCGAGGTGCTCATCCACGGCCTCGAGCGGGACGATTTCGCCTGGCGCGACATCGTCAACCCCCAGCGGTAGCCCGCGCAGCGCCGCCCCTTGCGGCGGCCCTTGCCGCGCGGCGCAGCTTTTTCGCGCGCGTTCAGCCGGGCCGGGCGTTTCGCCCGGCCCGGCTTTGTGCGCCGGCGGGTAAGCCCGCCGCCCCCCTTGCGCGCCGGGGCCGAAAGCCTTATAATAAGTACGCCGCCGTATGCCCAAACCGGGCGTTCCGCCCTTTTGGCCCCCGGCGGCAGGGAGTGAGGAAAGGACCCATGGCAGTAAAATACACAAAACCCCGCGGTACCCAGGACCTTCTGCCCGGCGAGAGCGGCCGATGGCTGCGGCTGGAGGCCGCTCTGCGGCAGGTGGCCGGCCGGTACGGCTACCGGGAGATCCGCCTGCCCACCTTTGAAAACACCGAGGTGTTTGCCCGCGGCGTGGGCGATACCACCGACGTTGTTACCAAGGAGATGTACACCTTTACCGACAAGGGCGGCCGCAGCGTTACCCTGCGGCCGGAGGGCACCTCCGGGGTGGTGCGGGCCGTGCTGGAAAACGGCCTGCTCGGCTCGGCGGCCATGCCCCTCAAGGCCTATTACCTGCAAAGCTGCTTCCGGTACGAAAAGGCGCAAAAGGGCCGCCTGCGGGAGTTCCATCAGCTGGGCGTCGAGTGCTTTGGGGCGGACACCGCCGCCAGCGACGCCGAGGTCATCGCGCTGGGCAGCGAGCTGCTGCGCGCCGCGGGGGTCCGCCAGGTGCAGCTGCGCATCAATTCGATCGGCTGCAAAAGCTGCCGCCCGCGCTACCACGCCGCCCTGCGCGAATACTTTGGCGCGCACGAGGGCGAACTGTGCGAGGACTGCCGCGCCCGGCTCGAGCGCAACCCCATGCGCCTTTTGGACTGCAAGGTGCCCCGCTGCCGGGAGCTGGCGCAGGCGGCGCCGGTCATCCTCGATTACCTCTGTGACGACTGCCGCGCCCGCTTTGAGGCGCTCAAGGCGGCCCTCACCGCTCAAGGGATCGGCTTTGTGGTGGACCCCGGCATCGTGCGCGGGCTGGACTACTACTGCGGCGCGGTGTTCGAGTTTGTGCACACCGCCGTGGGCACCCAGGGCACCATCTGCGGCGGCGGGCGGTACAACGGCCTGGTGGAGCAGTTCGACGGCCCCGCCACCCCCGCGGTGGGCTTTGGCATGGGCATCGAGCGGCTGCTGCTGGCCATGGAGGCCGAAAACGCCGATTTTGGCGCGGACGAACCCCCCGCCATCTACATCGCGGGCCTGGGCGAGGCCGGGGCCAACGCCGCCGCCCTGCTGGCCGCCGGGCTGCGCCGGGCGGGGGTGTACGCCGAGTGCGACATCGTGGGCCGCGGCCTCAAGGCCCAGATGAAGTACGCCAACAAGCTGGGCGCGGTGTACAGCATGGTGCTGGGGGAGGACGATCTGGCCGCCGGCAGCGCCCGGCTCAAGCGGATGGCGGACGGCAGCGAAAAACAGGTCGCGCTGAACCCGGAGGCCCTGGCGCTCGAGCTGGCCGGCGGGGCGCTGGCCAGCGCGCTCGAAACGCTGGAGGCCGCCGCCCTGGGCCCGGAACAAACCAAGAGGGAGGAAGCATGATGGAAACCATGGGAACCCTGCGCCGCACCCACTATGTGGGGGGGCTGCGCCTGGCCGACGCCGGCGCCGAAATGACGGTGGCCGGTTCCATTGCCAAATGCCGCAACAAGGGCGGCATCATCTTTGCCGACCTGCGGGATACCACCGGCATCCTGCAATTGGTCTTTGACGATTTCACCGACCCGGCCGTGTTTGCCAAGGCCGGCAGCCTCAAAAGCGAGTACGTGGTCATCGCAAGGGGCAAACTGCGCGAGCGGGACGCCAAAACCGACAAGCTGCCCACCGGCGAGGTGGAGCTGTTTGTCACCGAGCTGCGCGTGCTCAGCGCGGCCGAGACCCCGCCCTTTGAGATCCGGGACGAGGTCACGGTCAAGGACGAGCTGCGGCTCAAATACCGCTACCTCGACCTGCGCCGCCCCGCGATGCACGAGCCGATCATGCTGCGCAGCCGCATCTGCCAGATCGTGCGCAACTACCTGGCCGGCGCGCATTTCTGCGAGATCGAGACCCCCTGCCTGACCAAGAGCACCCCCGAGGGCGCGCGGGACTACCTGGTGCCCAGCCGGGTGCAGCCCGGCCACTTTTACGCGCTGCCCCAAAGCCCCCAGATCTACAAGCAGCTTCTGATGCTCTCGGGCTTTGACCGGTACTACCAGATCGCCCGCTGCTTCCGGGACGAGGACCTGCGGGCCGACCGCCAGCCCGAGTTCACCCAGATCGACGAGGAGCTGAGCTTTGTCACCCAGGACGAGGTGATGGAGGTCAACGAGGGGCTGATCAAGGCCCTCTGGAAGGAGATCCTGGGCATCGAGCTGCCCGACGCCTTCCCCCGGCTGTGCTGGGACGAGGCCATGGCCCGCTTTGGCTCGGACAAGCCGGACACCCGCTTTGGCCTTGAGCTCATGGACGTCACCGGCTGTGTGCGCACTTCCAGCTTTGCCCCCTTTGCGGCGGCGGTTTCGGGCGGGGGCAGCGTGCGGCTGATCAACTGCAAGGGGCTGGCCGCCCAGCTGACCCGCAAGACCATCGACAAGCTGGCCGAGGTGGCCAAGACCTATGGGGCCAAGGGGCTCGCCTATACCCGGCTCACGCCCGAGGGCGAGACCAGCAGCTTTGAAAAGTTTTTGACCGACGGCGAAAAATCCGCCCTGCGCGCCGCCGCAAAGGCCGAAACGGGGGACGTGCTGCTGCTGGTGAGCGACGCCGATTCCACCCGCGCCTGCACCGCCCTGGGCCAGGTGCGGCTGGAGGTGGGCCGCCGCTGCGGCCTGATCGACCCAAACGCCTTCAACTTCCTCTGGGTGGTGCGGTTCCCGCTCTTTGAGTACAGCGAGACCGAGGGCCGGTACATGGCCATGCACCATCCCTTTACCATGCCCACCGCCGACAGCCTCGATAAGCTTGAGAGCGACCCCGGCGGCTGCTACGCCGAGGCCTACGACATCGTGCTCAACGGGGTGGAGCTGGGCGGCGGTTCCATCCGCATCAACGACCCCGCTTTGCAGAACCGGATGTTCAGGGCCCTGGGCTTTACCGAGGAAAAGGCCCGCGAGAGCTTTGGCTTTTTGATGGACGCCTACCGCTATGGTGCGCCCCCCCACGGCGGCATGGCCTATGGGCTGGACCGGCTGGTGATGCTCATGCTCAAAAAGGACAGCATCCGGGACGTCATCGCCTTCCCCAAGGTGCAGAACGCCAGCGAGCTGATGAGCGGCGCGCCCGACCTCGTGGACCAAAAGCAGCTTGCCGACCTCTCGATCGCCTGCACCAGGGCGGAATAACCAAACCCCAAGCACAAACGGCCCGCCGCGCCCCGGCGTTAAACCGGGG
>CAJTVI010000039.1 GCA_910579545.1 uncultured Oscillospiraceae bacterium
CCGGCCGCTCGCCCGCCCGGCGGTGGAGGGCGCACTCTGCCAGGCTGCGCGGGAGCTGCCGCTGGCCGACGCCCTCTACCAAAGGCGGTATCTGGAGGGCACGGCCTACCACCCGCCCCTCGCCCCGGCCCCGCCCGCCTGGCAGGCCGGGCAGCTGGGGGCCAAAGCGGCGGAACTGCAAAAGGCCGGCCTGCTAAACGATGCGCTCACCGATGCCCTCGCCGCCCTGCTGGCCCAGCCGGGCGGCGAGGCCAGCGGGCAGGGGCAGGGCCTTGCGCAGACGGCCGGGGACGCCCCGGCGGCCCCGAGCGATTTTTCGGCCGCGCAGTACAGCGTCTGGTCAGAAGAGAAGGAGACGGGCGGGTTCCTCCTGCTTTATTGGCACACCGGCACCGGCAGGGTGGTGCACTGCGATCTGCTGCTGCCCCAAACGGCTGCCGCGCCCGCCCCGGCCCAAAACGGCGCGGCCCCGCAGGGCGGGGAAGGGGATGCCCCGGCGTGGGACGCCGCCGGCCTGCTGGCCCGCTACCGCGCCTACCTGGGGGTGGACGTGTTAAACGACTGGGCCGAACAGCCCCTGCCCAAGGCGGAGGGGGCGGCCTGCTGGTCGGCCAAGGGGCAGCTGTACCTGTTTTGCGCAAGGTCCGGGCGGCGGTTTACCCTCAGCGCCGTCTCGCTGCCGCCGGACCAGATGCCCCAAGCCCCGCCCTGAGCCGCCCGCGTATTTGGCCAGTATGGGAGCCGGCGGCCCGCCCGCGCGCTTTTGCCCGAAATGGTTTTGAAACAGCGGCGCGGTAGGCTATGGGCAGTACAAGCGGGCGGCACGCCCCGGAAAGAAGGTTCCAAACCTATGCGTATCTTACAGCACCCCCAAAACCCCATGCCCCGCCAAACAGTCGGCCGGGCAAGATCCCCCCGCCGGCTGGGTTGGCTGGCGGCCCTTTGGCTGGCGGCCCTGGCGTTGCTTGCGGCCGCCCTTTGCGGCTGCGGCGGCCCTGCGCCGGCCCCCTCCGGGCAGGCAGCGGCCCCGGCCGCGCCCGGCATCACCCCCGGCCCGCTGCAGCCCCTCTCGCCCGATACCGGTGAGGGCCGTTACTGCCTTGGCCAGGGCGAGCAGGCGGGGCTGTTCTGGTATATCGACTATGCCTCGGCCGCCGCCGCCCCCCTTTGCAGCAAACCGGGCTGCGCACACACCGGCCCGGACTGCCCCGCCCGCCTGCCGGGCGCGGACTATGTCGGCACGCCGCAGGCGCTGGGGGATGGCCGGGTCGTATTTGTGGCCGGCAGCGGGGGCTGCGATGCGGCCTGGCTTGCCGGCCCGGACGGCGAACGCCGCCTGCTGCTGGAATGCCCGCCCGGGGAGTACGGCCTTTCGCTGGCCGCCCAGGATGGGACCTATCTCTATTACTGCCGCGCCTTAAGCGACGGCAGCCTTGCCTATGCCCGCCTGTCGCTGGCGGGCGGCGCGCCCGAGGAGCTGTTCCGCCTGCCCGGGGGGGATGGAAACGGCTGCCAGCTGCTGGGCTGCGAGGGTCGCGGGCTGGTCCTGTATACCTGGGACCTCGACCCGGTCCCGGAGATCACCATCACCGACGATTCACCCGGGAGCATCGAGGCGGCCGTGCAGGCCCACAACGAGGCGCTCACCCGGCTTTTTGGCCGCCGCAGCGTTCTTTTGGTGGATATGGATACCGGCAGCCAGCGCACCCTCGATCGCTGGGAGACACCGCTCAGCGAGGGGGAGGGCCGCTCGCTGCTCTGGGCGGGCGGCCGGCTCTACTGGTGCGATTCCGCCGCCGCCGGCCCGGTTCACTGGCTGGACGCGGCGGGCGGCAGCGGCGAGGCGGGGGTGCTGCCAGACAGCATGAACGCCCCGGAAGCGGTCTTTACCCTAAGCGGCGTGGTGCAAAACCATCTGCTCTTTGACCGGTACGACCCCGCCGCAGACGTCCTTTCGCGGTACGCCCTCCCGCTCGGGCCGGGGCAGGGCGGGGAACCGGTCCCCCTGCCCCTCTCCTACATGGCCAACGGCTTCCCGCACCCGGTGCAGATCCTGGGCCAGGGCGCCGACTCCCTGCTGGTGGAGTACGAGGTCCGGGAGCTGCCGCACCAGGCCGGCTTTTACGAGGACGGCGCCCCCATCACCGGCACGGTCCCCGTCAACCTCTGGGGCGTGATTTCGTATGAGGACTATTTTGCCGGCCGGCCCGCCTGGCGCACCGTCGAGGGGGCCTACCTGCGCTGAGCAAAGCGGCGCGGTTCCCGAGCGGGGCCGCGAGGTCAAAAAATGTGAAGGCCCCGCAGGTTTAACAGGTTCGGCCGCGTTTGGCCCTGCGCCTGTCTATCCCATTACCCCTTTTGCGCCAAGCCTCCCGGCCCGCCCCGGCCCCTGCCCGGCCCGCCGCTTTTTGCGGCCCGCCGGGCGCTTTTTTGGCAAAAAACCAGCAATTTCCAGCCCCTCTGCCCCGATTTTCACATTTTATTCATTGACTTTGCGGCCGTTGGGGCGTAGCGTTATACAGGGATCGTTCGGCCCCTCCCCTTGCCCCGATTTGCCAGGCGGGGCGGTTTGTGCTATAATCACCATGTATAAGGGGGAGTGTGGCGTGTGGCTGCGCTTTGCCGTGCCGGAATACTGCGGCGGCTGGCACCTGCGGGATGTTCTGCGGCGGCTGGCCATCAGCGCCCGGCTCTCGCGGGCGGTCAAGCAGGGCGGCGGCTTTTTTTTGGACGGCGCGCCGGTGCACACCAATGCGGTCTGTCGCGCGGGCCAGACCCTCTCCTTCTGCCTGCCAGACGAGCCGCCCACCCAGGTGCTCCCCCAGCCGCTGCCCCTTACGGTCTGCTACGAGGACGGGCAGGCCGCCGTGCTCTGCAAGCCGGCCGGCATGGCGGTGCACCCCACTAAAGGCTACCCAAACGGCACCCTTGCCAACGCCTGGCTGGGCCTTTTGCAAAGCCGGGGGCAGGCGGGGGTGTTCCGGCCCATCACCCGGCTGGACCGGGATACCAGCGGCCTTGTGCTCTGCGCCAAAAATGTTTACGCCGCGCCGCTGCTGGCCCAAACTGCCCAAAAGGAATACCTTGCCCTCTGCCAGGGCCGGCCGGCCGCGCCGGAGGGGATCATCGACGCCCCCATCGGCCTTGCGCCGGGCAGCACGGTGGTGCGGCAGGTCTGCGGGCAGGGCAAGCCCAGCCGCACCCGGTACGCGGTGCTGGCGTCGGGCGGCGGGCTAAGCCTTGTGCGGGCCCGGCTGCTCACCGGGCGCACCCACCAGATCCGGGTGCATTTTGCCTTTTTGGGCTGCCCCCTGGCGGGGGACGAGCTTTACGGCGGCAGCCGTCTGCGCATTGCCCGGCAGGCGCTGCACTGCGCGCGCTTGTGCTTTGCAAGCCCGGCCGATGGGCGCCCCCGCGTCATCCGGGCCCCCCTGCCGCCGGACCTGGCGGCGCTGGCCGGCGGCATCCCGGGCGCGGGCGCGGCCCTCGCGGCCTTTTATGCAGAGGATGTCCAAAGCGAGGCGGCGCCGCAATAAACTGCCCTGCCGCACCCCTCAGCGCCCGGGCAAAACCAGCTCCCGCGTTTTAAAATGCCAACCCCCCGCGCTTTGGGAAGTGTCCATTTCAAGGAGTTATATGGTGCTAAGGCCGGGTGCGGGGGAGAGTCTCGAAAGGCTTTCGGGGCAGGGGTCCTGTTGCCTTGAGAGACTGCTCCCACGCGCCCGACCGGCGGACATCTCTCCTCGGTTTGGACACCCCCGCGCTTTGCGCGGTTACGCAAAACACCCCCATCTTACGAAAGGAGGGACCCGCCGTGTCCCAGCAGCAAAAACCGCCGGCACGCCGTCTGCCCGCGCCGCGCAAAGCGGGCAGCTTTGGCTGGCGCTTTGCCTTCTGGCGCCGCCAGGTCTCCGGGGCAATTTCCTGCGCCTGGATGCGGGCCGCCTTTTGGGTGCGCCGGGCTCTGGGCCGGCTCTGGGCCAGGCTCAAGCGCCGGCCCGAGGCGGGCCGCCTGGGCGATTTCCTCTACTCGGTGGGCTTTGCCAGCGAGTATTTTACCCTGCGCGCCCTGCGCGCCGCCCGGGCCGCCTCGGCCGTGGTGCTGCGCCGCGCCGGCGGGGTGCTGGGGGCGGTCGGCCGCTTTTTTGGCGGCATCCTGGCCACCTTCTGGACCGACATTACCCAGCCCTTTGTGCGCATCGGCATCGGGCTGCACAACCTGCGCACCTTTGTGCGCCAGCAGCGCCAGCTGGTGGGCGGGGGCCGCGCCGTGGGCGGCGGCGTCGCCTACTTTTTCAGGGGCATCCGCCGGTATTTCCCGCTGGTGGGCCGCATGGTCACCTACATTTTGCCGGTGCTGGCGCTGGGCGTTTTTTGGTACACGGTCAAAACCGTGCTGGCCTACAACTATGTGCTGGCCGTCTCGGTGGACGGCAACCTCGTGGGCTATGTGGAGAGCGAGACCGTGTTTGACCGCGCGCGGGACGCGGTGGCCGAGCGGGTGGAAACCGCCGGCAGCGAGCACGACGAGTGGTCGGTAAGCCCCAGCTACACCCTTGCCATCTCGGACTTTACCATGGACCAGAACACTATGGCCGACGCCATCCTGCGCACGGCCAGCGACCAGATCATCGAGGCCTCGGCCATGTATGTCAACGGCGAATTAGAGGCCATCACCACCGAGGGCGAGCGGCTGCGCGCCGACCTGGACGGCCTGCTTGAGCCCTACCGCGACCACGAAAACCCCGACCAGCGAGTGGAGTTTGTGCAGAATGTCGAGCTGGTGGATGGGGTATTCTTTACCGATTCCATCACCGAGTACGGCGAGATCGACTCGATGCTGCACGGCCAGGTGCAGGGCGAGGTGTACGACACGGTGCAGCAGGGGGATTCCCCCTCCGGCATGGCCGCCCGCAACGATCTGACCCTTGCCCAGTTCTACGAGATGAACGGCGGCGAGGACGCGGTCAACAGCCGGATGTTCCCCGGCCAGCAGTTCCTCATCCGCCAGTCGGTGGATTTCCTCAATGTCAAAACCATCGTGCGCCGCACCTACCAGCAGGAGATCCCCTTCGAGACCCATACCACCGAATCCGGCGATTACGCCTGGGGCAGCACCCGCACGGTGCAGGAGGGGGTCAATGGGCTGGACGAGGTCACCTCCGACTTTATCACCATCGGCGGCCAGACCACCGAGCAGGAGATCAGCCGGGTCACCCTCTCTGCCCCGGTCACCCGCGAGATCGTCAAGGGCACCAAGCTGCCCACCGGCGCGATCGTCGCCACCGCCACCGGCAGCTGGATGTGGCCGGTGCCGCAGTACCGGTATGTCAGCCGCTGGATGAGCAGCTACCACAAGGGCGCCGACATCTGCGCCCCCTACGGCTCGGCCATCCTCGCGTCGGACAACGGCGTGGTGGTCACCGCGGGCTACCACTACAGCTACGGCAACTATGTCGTCATCAACCACGGCAACGGCTGGACCACCCTCTATGCCCACGCCTCGGCGCTGCATGTCAGCGTCGGCCAGTATGTGCAGCAGGGCCAGATCATCGCCTCGGTGGGCTCCACCGGCAACTCTTCCGGCAACCACTGCCACTTCGAGATGTACAGTAACGGCGCGCGGGTCAGCGCCTACAACTTCTTTGGCGGCATGTAACGCGGGCTTTGCGGCGCCCGCCGCGGGCCTTTGCAAAAAAAGGCCCCGCGGCGGGCGCCGTTTTGGCTGTGCCTTGCCCTGTTTTTGGCCCTCTTTTTGGGCCCGGTTTTTACCTTTTAGCGGGACATATTTTTTGCAAAGCAACAAATACTAAGTTTGCGCTTTTCAATCCGGCCGTTTTGGTGTATAATAAAACAGTTGCCCGCCCATGTGCTTTGGCCCGGCGGGCAGGCCGGCGCGGAGGATCCGCCGGCCGAGGAGGAAGGCGCCGTATTTCAGGAACGGCTGCTTAAAGGAGAGGGACAAGCTTTGGAGAAATTCGTCATCAACGGCGGCAGGCCGCTTGTGGGAGAGGTAACCATCAGCGGCGCAAAAAATGCCGCGGTTGCCATCCTGCCTGCCACCATCCTGGCAGGGGGCAAATGCGTCATCGAAAACCTGCCGGACATCAGCGACGTGCTGGTTTCGCTGCAGATCCTGCAGGCGCTGGGCGCGCGGGTGCGCATGCTCAACCGCAACACCTACGAGATCGACACCACCCGCCTTTCCGGCACCCAGGTGCCGGACGACCTGTCCCGCCAGATGCGGGCCAGCTACTACTTTTTGGGGGCGCTGCTGGGGCGCTGCGGCACCGCCCAGGTGGCCATGCCCGGCGGCTGCAACTTAGGCGTGCGCCCCATCGACCAGCACCTCAAGGCCTTTTCGGCGCTGGGGGCGTCCTACGCGGTGGAGTACGGCCGCATCCATGTGGAAAGCGACCAGCTTGCGGGGGCGCACACCTTTTTTGACACCGTCTCGGTGGGGGCCACCATGAACGCGATGCTCAGCGCGGTGCTGGCCAAGGGGCAGACCGTGCTCGAAAACGTGGCCAAGGAGCCCCACATCGTGGATCTCGCCAACTTCCTCAACATGATGGGGGCGGACGTGCGGGGCGCCGGCACCGACGTTATCAAGATCCGCGGGGTCGAATCGCTGCACGGGTGCAGCTATTCCATCATCCCGGATCAGATCGAGGCAGGCAGCTTTATGGTGGCCGCGGCCATCACCGGGGGCAATGTGCTCGTCAAAAACATCATCCCCAAGCATTTAGAGCCGATCAGCGCCAAGTTAGAGCAGGCCGGCGCCACGGTGGAGGAGTTTGACGAGGCGGTGCGGGTCTACCGCACCGGCGACCTTGCCCCCCTCAAGATCAAAACCATGCCGCATCCCGGCTTCCCCACCGATATGCAGCCCATGATGACCGTGCTGTTAAGCCTTGCGCAGGGCACCTCGATCATCACCGAGGGCATCTGGGAAAACCGCTTCCGCTATGTGGACGAGCTGGCCCGCATGGGCGCAAACATCCAGGTGGACGGCCAGGTGGCCGTGATCGAGGGGGTACCCCGGCTGCAGCCTGCGCCCCTGCACGCGCCGGACCTGCGGGCCGGCGCGGCCCTGGTGCTGGCGGCTCTGGCGGCCCACGGCGTCAGCGAGATCGAGCAGATCCAGTATATCGAGCGCGGCTACGAG
This sequence comes from uncultured Oscillospiraceae bacterium, assembly GCA_910579545.1. Lineage (GTDB taxonomy): Bacteria > Bacillota > Clostridia > Oscillospirales > Ruminococcaceae > UBA7177. Next base: position 7,169 of record CAJTVI010000039.1, read on the forward strand.
GATATGGCCGGCAAGCTGCAGGGCCTTGGGGCGGACATCCGCCGGGTGCAGGTGGCCCCCGCGCCCATCCCGCAGGCGCTGTAAAAGCCCCTGTACCGCAACCGGTTTTTGGCACACACGCCGCGCGGCCGCCCCGTGGCAGGGGCGGCCGGCTTTTTGTATCTGCCGGCGCGCAAAAAATGCCGTTTTGGCAGTTTTCAGCATCTATTGTAGAAAGGGGCGGGGGCATGGCCTCGTTCACCACCCTTTATTCCGGCTCGTCCGGCAACTGCGGGCTTGTTGTAAGCGGCGGCGGCTACCTGCTCATCGATATGGGCAAAAGCTGCCGCGCCACCCTCGGCGCGCTCAAAAACCTCGGCCTTGCGGTAAGCGACTGCCGGGGCGTCCTCGTTACCCACGAGCACATCGACCACATCGCCGGGCTCGAGGTGTTTCTGCGGCATTACAGCGTCCCGGTCTACGCCGGGGCCGCCACCCTCGACGCGCTGGAAAGCCGGGGCATCCTGCCGCCGGGGCTGGAGGCGGTGGCCCTGGAGGGCCGCACCGAGGATGTGGGCGGGTTTGGGGTCACCGCCTTTCCCACCAGCCACGATGTGCCCTGCTGCGGCTTCCGCATCCAAACGCCGGGGGGCGCCACCATGGCCATCGCCACCGACCTTGGCACCCTTACCCCGGTGGTGCACCAGCAGCTTGGCGGGGCGGCGCTGGTGGCGCTGGAGGCCAACTACGACCTCTACAGCCTGCGCCATGGGCCCTACCCCTACTACTTAAAAACCCGCATCGAATCCGCGCGGGGCCACCTCTCCAACGACGAATGCGCCGCCAAATGCCTCGAGCTGGTACAGCAGGGCTGCAAGAGGTTTGCCTTGTGCCACCTCAGCCAGGAAAACAACACCCCGGCCCTTGCGCTGGAGGCGGTGCGGCGCACCCTTGCGGCGGCGGGCGTCGTGCCCGACCCGGACACGGTGGTGCAGGCCCAGCGGCGCAGTGAGACAAGCCCCTTTTTGGAGTTTTAAGGGCAGGCAAAGGAGGAAAACGCCCCCGTGCAGAACATCGATTTGATCTGCGTTGGCCGGCTCAGCGCCGCCTTTTGCGCCGCCGGCGTGGCCGAATACCAAAAGCGGCTGGCGGCCTTTTGCAATTTCCGCATCCTCGAGCTGCCCGAGGCGCCCATTGCCGAAAAGTCCGCCGGTGACGCCCTGATCGCCCGGGCGCTGCAAAAGGAAGGGGAGGCCATCCTGGCCAGTGTGCGCAAAGGGGCGGGGCTGGTGGCCCTCTGCATCGAGGGGGAGCAGCTTTCCAGCGAGGAGCTGGCCGGCTTTATCGCCCGGCGGGCGGCCGCGGGCATGCCGGACCTCGCCTTTGCCATCGGCTCCTCCCACGGCCTCTCGCCGGCCGTCAAGCAGGCGGCGGCGCTGCGCTTTTCCATGGGGCGCATCACCCTGCCCCACCAGCTGGCCCGGCTGGTGCTGGCCGAACAGCTCTACCGCGCCTTTGCCATCAACGCGGGCAGCAAATACCACAAATAAACGGCGGTACGCTTGTTTTTGGCAAAAAGGCCGGCGGGCCTTTTACAGCTGCCCGGCCGCGCAAGGGCTTATTTTGCCGAATCGTGCGGCTCTGTGTTTTATCGAATCGCCCCCAAAAGCCCTTTTTGAAAGGAAGTGCAAACTCCATGAAACGCCGCAGCTTTCCAAAAACCACCGCGGCCCTGGCCCTTGCGCTGGCCCTTGGCCTTTCGCTTGCCGCCTGCGGGGACAAGCCGCCGGAGGACTACGGCATCGAGGTGGAGGGCCCCAAGCGCACCAGCGCGCCCGCGCCCTCCCAGCCGGCCAGCAGCGGCGACGCCCAGCCGGAGGGGATCGTATGGGCCCTCGAGCCCCGCACCGACATTGAGATCACCCGCTCGCTGGCCGATTACGACCCGCTCACCCCGGGGTCGCCCTCGGACAGGCTGCCGCAGAAGAACCAGCTTGCCTTTTTTACCCAAAACGGCAGCACCGGAGTCATCGATCTTTCGGGCGGCATTTTGGTGCCCGCGTCTGAAAATGTGGAGTGGTGCCCTGTTTGCGGCATTGTCGGTGTGGCCGACCACCGCATGTTTGACGGCAACGGCAATGTCCGCACCGACAATGGCCACGGCGGAAGAACGGACGGGTGCGTTTACGACGAGGCAGGCGGCCGGGTCTGCTGGCAGTCTATTGGTGCTTACGATGTATGGGACGCAAAAAAAGAGTGGAGTGTGGGCTACATCGTGGCCCCGGTCGTGCGGATCGACCTGCTGGAAACGGATGAGCTGGATTTCCCCGAATATTTGTATGAGGGGGATACCGAATATCCCGTTGAGGTGACCTATACCGACGAGTACATCCTGCTGGACCTCAATTCAGGCCGGCCGGTCAGCGGCCAGCGGTACACCGCCTACGAGCAGCGCGGCAGCCTGTTTACGGTGCAGCAAAACGGCCTGTGGGGCTGTGTGGACGCTGAAGGCCATCAGGTGCTTGCCTGTACATACCTTGAGCTGCGCCCCTTTGTGGACGGGGTGGCCGCCGCCCGCACCGACACCGGCTGGGGCTTTGTGGATATGGATGGCCGCCCCTACACCGCCATGGACTTTTTGGGCGCGGCCAGCGCCTTTGAGGGCCGGGCCTGGGTCAAAACCGAGGAGGGCTGGGGGGTCATCGAGCTGGCCAAAAACCCGGCCTGACCGCACAGGGCCGCGTTTGCCCCCGCAGGCGGCGGACGCGCTGCCAGCTATCCGCCATTTTGCGGCGGGCGTCTGCCCCCGCAGGCGGCACGCCGGCAGCGGCCCCATCCTTACCGCGCAAAAAATCCCCCCGCGCATGGGCCCTGTACGCCCAGCGCGGGGGTTTTGTTGTTTTCTGACCGCCCAAAAGGGCTGCTTTTTCGCAAAAAGCGCCTGCCAGGGGGCCCTTTGAAGGGAGCGCAAAAGGCAAAGGAACCAGGCCGGCTCAGCGGTGCAGCAGCTGCCGCACGTCCTCGCCCAGAAACTCCACCGGCTCGCAGCTGCCCGAAAGCCGGCTGGCGATCTTTTCGGTGTACCGCTGCTCCAGCAGCGCGCCGTCCACAATGTTGGTGGTGTAAATGGTGGGGGCGCTGCGGGCCATGCGGGTGTTTACAAGGGTGTACAGGCAGCTTATCGAGTAGCTGGTCAGGCTCTCGGTGCCAAGGTCGTCCAAAATCAGCAGGTCGGCCTCCAGCGCCGCCTCCATCAGGGGGTGTTCCTCCTCAAAGCGGGTCTTTTCCAGCCCGGCGCACAGCTCCTGCGCGCTGATATATACCACGTCAAACCCCTTGTCCAGCACCATCCCCGCAATGGCCAGCGCGGCGTGGGTCTTGCCCAGACCCGCGTTGCCGTACAGCAGCAGGCTGGTGCTCTTGGGGCCAAACTGCTCGGCGTACTGCCGCAGGGCGTCCAGCGTGCGGGCCATATATTCACGCACGGTGGCGCCAAGGGCCGGGTCGGGGGTGTCGGGGTACACCGCGGCGTCCATGCTCTCAAAGCTGCTCACCGCAAGGGCACTCTGGCGGGCCAGCTCCTCCCGGCGCAAAGCGCGGCACAGCGCCCCCACGCAGGGGCAGGGCCGCCCGCCGCTGCGCCCGGTGTCCTCGCACTGGGCGCAGGTGTACCGGGGCTTCAGCTGTTCGGGGCTGTAGCCGTTCTGCCGCAGCAGATCCTCCACCGCCTGCCGCGCCTTCAGCGCGGCCTCCTTGGCGGCCTTTATCTCCTCTGGCGCGGCCCCGCAGGCGGCCAGCCGCGCCGGCTCCAAAGCACAGCGGCGGGCCTCGTTTTCGGCGCCGTCCAGGGCGGGGATCGCCTGCCCGGCCCGGCGGCGGGCCTCCTGCGCCAGGGTCACCGCCCGCTGGCGGCGGGCCGCCACCTCGCTGCGGGCGGCCAAAAGCAGTTGGGTGCGGGTGCGCATGGCTCAGTCCTCCCGTGTAATGCGCAAAGGGCGGCGCGCCCCGTGCTGCAAAAAGTTGTTGCCGGATGGGCTCTTGCGGTCCACCCGCAGGTTGGCCGCGGCCAGCGCCCCGCCGCCCCGCACATCCTGCGGGGTGCGGTAGCCCCGGCCGTGCCAGCTCTTTAAGATGCCGTTGAGGTAGCGGATCTCCTTTTTGTCCTCGGCGTGGGCCGCGGCCTCCCGCACCATCGCGTCGTCAAAGCCGTATTCCTCGTACCACCGCTGGATCATCCGCTTGTCGGCCAGGCGCAGGTCATCCGGCGCAAGGCCCAGCAGCGCGGCGGCGGCCTGCTCCCGCTGCCTTCGCAGCCCCAAAAGCTGCAAATAGCGCTCGGCGTCCTCGCCGCTGTCCACCCCGGCGTCCCGCCAGCGGGCCAGCTCCCGCTCCAGCGCGGCCATCCCTGTCTGCCCGCCGCCGGCCAGATGCGCGCAGCACAGCAGGATCACCTCCGGCGCGATCCCCTCGTTTACATACAGCGACACCAGCCGCTGGGCCTCCTTGGGCCCCAGCGCCCGGCCCAGGTTGCGCTGGGCCTCGCTGGTCAGGGTGGCCACAAGGGGGTCGCGCAGGGCGGCCAGGTTCATCTCCTCCTGGGTCAGCACCGGTGTGGGGGCGGCGGGCAGGGGCGCGCCGCCCCGCTCGGCCTCCAGCAGCCCTGCGCCCGCCCACCATTTCAGCGCGTCCTCGGCTGCGCGCTGGCTCTTCAGGTGCAGCGCGTGGGCAATGTCCCGCGGGTCGGTGCTGCCGGATGCCAGAACATACAAGGCCACCCGCACGCAGTTTTCGTCCGCGCGGGCAAGCTGGGCAAAAATCAGCTGGGGCACGGCGACCGAGTCGCCGTTCTGGCAAAGCAGGCGGTAGGTCATGGGCGGATACTCCTCATCGGTATGGCAGCAGGCGGGCGCAAGGCTCCCCGCGGGCGGGGGGCGCCCACTGCCGGGCTGTTTTTAAGCATACCACAAAACGGCGGTTTTGTATAGCGCGGGATGGCGCGGGCGGTGTTTGGAACAGCGCGCTGGGCCACAGGGCCCCGCCGCAGATATTGGGCAAAAAACGGCCGGAAAAACCGCAAAAAGGTGTTGACAATCCCGCCCGCGCTTGCTATAATAATCAAGCAGTCCGGCGCAGGGCTGTTTTCAGGACGCGCCGTGGCTGGCCCGTGGGGGTGTAGCTCACTTGGGAGAGCGCTTGAATGGCATTCAAGAGGTAAGGGGTTCGATCCCCCTCATCTCCACCACAAAAAGTCTTGGTTTATCGTTTTTGGCGGAAACCAAGGCTTTTTTCTTTTCTCCGGGCGCAAGGCTTTTGCAGGGCAGGGCGTTCCGGGCTGGCGCGCGGGCGGCAGAATCGGCCGCCTGGGCCGGGGAACTGGAGATTGGGTGACGCGGGATGAAAAATATGTCTGTCAAAACCAATGCTATCCGGCTTTTGACCCAGAAGAAGGCGCAGTTTACGGTGCTGTGCTACGAGCCGGAGCCGGACCATGTGCTGAGCGGGGTGGAGGCGGCGGCGCGGCTGGGCAGGGCCCCGCAGGCCGTTTTTAAGACCCTTGTGACCACCGGTCGGTCGGGGGAGCACTATGTGTTTATGATCCCGGCCGCGGCGGAGCTGGACCTGAAAAAGGCGGCCGCGGCGGCGGGGGAGAAGAGCGTCGCCATGCTCAAGGCAAAGGACCTTTTGGGCCTGACCGGGTATGTGCATGGCGGCTGCTCCCCGGTGGGGATGAAAAAGCAGTTTGCCTCCTTTATCGACCAGAGCGCCGGGGATCACGGCACGGTGGTCCTCAGCGGGGGCAGGGTGGGCGTGCACATCGAGATCGCGCTGGACGAGCTGCGCAAGGCGGTCCCGTTTTCGGCTGCGGACCTCACTGTGTGAGCCAAAGGCGCCGCAAACAGCCTGGGCCGCAGCGGCCGTCCGCGGGATCGGGGGCTGGCAGGCTTTGATCGTCCGCCCCCTTGCTTACGGCCCGCCTTGGGGGAAAGCCCTTCACGACCCAGCCCTGCACAAGGTTATTGCCCGCCGGCCGGCGGGCTTTTTTCGTCCGCAGGGGCGGGGCCGGTCAGCCCGTATACCTGGTAGAGCGAAAGCACGCTTTGGTATTGCAGCCGGTTGCCCATCAGCTGGCGGTAGGTGGCGCTCTTTTCCCTGCCGGCGGCCTTGAGCTGGCGCATCTTTTCGGTGGTAAGGCGATAATTTTCCAAAACGGCCGCCAGCATCGCCTCAAAGGCGGCCAGCCGCTTTTCGGCCGGTGTTTGCATAAGATCCCTCCCTGCTGTTTGCTCTGCCGCCGGTTTACCCATGCCGGCGGGAGGCTTTGCCAAAAAAGAATGCCCAAAGTATAGCATTTTGTGCTTGTAAAGTCCAGCAAGGTATGGTACAATGCAATGGTTCACAAAGTGAACTAACTGCCGGGAGGGCAATCTCAATGGGATAAAACGAGAGGGGGGCGCTCTGCATGTCCGGCGAACTGCTGGAAGAAGAACTTTTGGCCGCCTGGGTGGGGCTCAGCGGCCTGCTCAAGGCGTCCCGCATTACCAGTACCATGCGCTACAACGAGGCGGTGGTGATGCGGCTGGTCTACGCCCGCTACCGGCAGGACGGAGTCGGGCGCACCCCGGTAAGCGAGATCGTGCGGCAGACCAACATGCTCAAAAGCCTTGTAAACCGCACGGTGGGCTCGCTTTGCCGGCAGGGGTACCTGTGCACCGAGCGCGGGGCCGAGGATGCGCGCACCCTGTTTGTGCGGCCGGTGCCGCAGCGGCTTCCGGATTTTTTAACGGTGCATCGCCGCTCTTTGGCGCTGGCCCGGCAGATCATCGCCCTGGTGGGCAGGCAGGACGCCCAATGCTTTGTGCGGATGTACCAAAAGATCCGCGCGGCCGGGGTGCGGCTGTAACGGCCCGCAAAAACGCCGGCGAAGGGTAAGGGCCGCGCGTGCGGCGGTCCACCCAAAAAACGCCGCCAAAGGGCGGCGGCAAAAAGGAGAAGGTTATTATGAAGATCCGTATTATTGCCGATTCCGGCTGCGATATGCCGCAGCCGTACCCTTCCTGCGTGACGGTGCTGCCGCTCACGGTTACCTTTGGGCAGGAGAGCTTTGAGGACGGCGTGACCCTGAGCCACCGGGCCTTTTACGAAAAGCTGGTGGAGGGCGAGGTTTTGCCCACCACCAGCCAGATCGCCCCCGGCCGGTTTGAGGAGGCGTTTGCCCAAGCCACGGCGGCGGGGGAGACGGTGGTGGCGATCACCCTTTCGTCCCGGCTGTCCGGCACCTGGCAGAGCGCTTGCATTGCGGCCGAGCGGTTTGCCGGCCAGGTGTTTGTGGTGGACAGCGAAAACGCCACCATCGGCCAGCTGGTGCTGGTGGAGCGGGCGGTGGAACTGGTCAAAGAAGGGCTGGACGCCGCGCAGATCGCCGCCCGGCTGGAGCAGGAAAAAAAGCAGATCCGGCTGGTCGCGCTGCTGGACACCCTGGAATATCTCAAGCGGGGCGGGCGGATCGCCCCCTCGGTGGCGCTGGTAGGCGGGCTTTTGTCCATCAAGCCGGTGGTTGCGGTGCAGGAGGGCCAGGTGGTGCTGCTGGGCAAGGCCCGCGGCTCCAAAAACGGCAACAACCTGCTGGTGCAGCTGATCCAGAAAGCCGGCGGGGTGGATTTTTCCCGCCCGCTGCGGCTGGGCTACACCGGCCTGAGCGACGAACTGCTGCAAAAGTACATTGAGGACAGCCGGTCGCTCTGGAGCGGCCACGCCGAGCAGCTGCCGGTCTGCACGGTGGGCGGCGCGATCGGCACCCATGTGGGGCCGGGGGCCGTGGCGGTGGCCTTTTTCCACAAAAACTGAACCCTGCCTTGCGAAAATCCCGCCCCGGCACTATAATAAGCAAAAGGCCCGCCCTCCCATTGGCAGAGGGGGCGGGCTTACATTTTGCGGGGGAGGCGGGCCTTATGATGCTTGTGCGGGACGCGGCGCCGGCAGACGCCCCGCGGCTGCTGGAGATCTACGCCCACTATGTAAAAAACACGGCGGTCACCTTTGAATACGACCCGCCGTCCCTCGGGGAGTTCCGGGCCCGGATGGAAAAGACCATGCGGCGGTATCCGTACCTTGTGGCCGAGCGGGACGGCCGGGTCGAGGGCTACGCCTACGCGGGGGCCTTTGTGGGCCGGGCCGCCTACGACTGGTCCTGCGAAACCACCATCTACCTTGCCCCCGCCGCCCAAAAATGCGGCCTGGGCCGGGCCCTTTACGAGGCGCTGGAAGAGGCGCTGCGGGCCATGGGCGTTTTAAATTTGTACGCCTGCATTGCCCTTCCCCAAACCGAGGACGAATACCTCACGGCCAACAGCGCACAGTTTCACGCCCATCTGGGCTACCAAAAGGTGGGGCTGTTCCGCCGGTGCGGCTATAAATTTGGGCGCTGGTACGATATGATCTGGATGGAGAAAACGCTGGGGGAGCATCGGGCGGCGGCCCCCATCGTTCCGTATCCGCAGATCAAAAGAGCTTGAGCGGCCCCGGCCGGGCGCTTTGGGGTGTAGTTTTTTACCCATGCCCCCCGGGATGGGGCCTATCTCACCCCGGCCGGGCGCTCTGGGGTACAGATTTTTACCCCTGCGCCCCGAGACAAGGCACATCTCATTCCGGCCGGGCGCTCTGGGGCATAGTTTTTGCAAAGGGAGGATGTTTTGGCAATGGATGCAATGGCTGAGTGGATGCAGCTGGAAAAGCGCTGGATGGCGCGCTACCGCTGGAAGCTTTTAAAAACGGCCGTGTGCGTGGTACTGCCGCTCACGGCGCTGCTGCTGGGCGGGCTGATGGCCGCCACCTCGGCCATTTACGATGGCTTTACCCCCGAAACCGCCGGGCTGTTTGCCGCCGGCGCCGGGGTGGGGGCGTTTTTGGTGGGGGTGTACATCCTCTGCCTTTTGCCTGGGCTGAGCGCCGGCCGGCTGCGGCGGGGGCTGCGCAGGGCGGCAAAAAGGATGGGGCTTTCTCAAGAGGAAACCGAACGGATGGCCGCCGAACTGCTGGCCGCCGCAAACGATCCTGCCGCCCACATCGACTTTACCATGAGCGGGCCAAACACCAACAACACCCCGGCCAGCTTTTACGCCACCCCCCACTACGCCTACCTGCGCGGGGGGTACCCGCTGGTCAACCTGGTGCGGCTGGCGGACATGGGCCCCGAGGGCATCCGGGCTGAGGAGGAGCAAAAGACCGCCACGATCACCCGGGCCAAAAGCCGGTCGATCTGCCATTTTACCCTCTACACCATCTGTTTTTACAGCGCGCAGCGGATATCCGCCGGCCTTTCGGCCGATACCCCGGCGGACGCCGCCATGGGCTTTTTTTCGCAGGAGCTGCGGGATAAGGCCCTTGCCATGATCCGTGCGCAGAGGCAATAAAGTACCGGGGGCCGCGGCTAAGCCGCGGCCCTTACGTTTGTTGATCGCTGTCTGCCCGGCCTATGGCCGGCCGGCGGGGGCATCCGCGCCGGTTGGCCTATCCCGCGAGATGCGCACCTCCCGCCCCGGCGCGGGCTGGCAGATCACGTTGGCAAACAGAAAAACGGCGGGGCATACGCTCTCCCAGCAAAAGGATTCAAACATTCCATAGGCGGCCAACCCCAGAAACACGACCGTTTCAGCCGCCCAGCCCTGCTTCCAGCAGCGCCAGAGCAGCCAGCTCAGCAGCCCAAAATAGAGAAAAAACCCAACAAGCCCCAGGGCATAAAAGTTGTTCAGGTACATATTGTCCAAGGTATACAGCTCTTCATCCTTGACCACCTGCCCAAAGGGGGTGATCCGCAGCCGTTCCACCGCCAGCTTGAACAGCTCGAGCCGGCCGCTGGAAAAGTCGTTCAGCTTGTCCCACAGGGCAGTTCCCGGGCGGTAGCCAAGCGCAAGCCCAAAGCTTGCCGCGGCTGCGGCCCACGGGCAGGCCGCACCCAGCAGCCGCAGCGGCTTTGCCTGCCACAGCCCCGGCAGGTACCGGGCGGTCAGCCCTGCCGCCAACAGTACCAGGATGCTGATGGCGGGGGCGCGGGTGTCAACAATGCTGTTGCAGAGCCAAAAAAGTGCGCCAAGGCCCATCCAGTCCCACCAGCGGATGCGCTCGAACCGCAGCAGCAGCCAGCCGAACGCAAGGTACAGCAGATTTTTGCCGCAGCTGTTGGGGTAGGTGAAGCCGAACGTATACCGGGCCCGGCTGCTCTCCCCCCAGGAGATGGTTGGCAGCAGGCCGGCTGCCGCCAGCAGCATCACGGCAGCAACGATCCCTGCCATTGCTGCCAGGACCCAGCGGAAGGCCCGGCGCAGGTCCACATCCTTGACGCAGATCAAAAACAGGATCTGGTAGAGCAGCATCTGGGAGCTGCCCATAGCCGCGGCAGCAAGAAAGGGCAGGCAAAAGGCCCCGGCTGTCAGCAGCTGCTTTGCGCTGTACCGCGTAAAAACCAACAGCTTTGCGGCAATGCCCCAAAACAGCAGATCGGTCAGCGGCCGCAGCGAAAAGGACGCCGCCAGAATATCAGCCAGCAGCCAGCGCAGCATGAACAGAAAAAATACGGCGGTGAACCACCCCTGCGCCAGCCGCTCACGGGCCTGCGCGGCAAACGGCCCTCCCAGCCAGATCTCCTCGGTCCACCAGCCGCGCAGGGCGGCAGCCGGGCCCTTCTGCCCATTTGCGGCGGCCCGGGCCAGCAGCCAGCGCAGGGTCAGCAGCCCCAGCGCCGCGGCGGCCAGCAGCGCCGCGCCAAACAGCCAGCGGGTACGGATCAGGTTGTAGCTGGTGCTCTCCGCGATCAAAAAATCCATCGGCCTGCAAAGCCTCCTTTGTGTTTTCAGGCCCAGCCGCGCGGGCAGGGCGCCCGCCCGTCAGCCATAGGTGTGGGTGCACACCTCGGTGATCTTTTGGCGCAGGGCCACAAAATCCCCAAAGGCGTCCGGCTTCTGGCGCGGGTTGCGCAAGAGCGCCGCGGGGTGCAGGGTGGCCATGTACCAAACGCCCTCCTGCTCAAAAAACTGCCCGTGCTCGCGCGTTACCGAAAAGTCCGGCCGGATCAGCTGCTGGGCGGCGATGCGCCCCAGGCAGACCACGATCTTGGGGCGGATGAGCGCTATCTGCTCCTTCAGCCAGGGCATGCAGGCGGCCCGCTCCTCGGGCAGGGGGTCGCGGTTCTGGGGCGGGCGGCATTTTACGATGTTGGCAATAAACACATTGCTGGCCCGGCTAAGATCGACCGCGTCCAGGTACTGGTCCAGCAGCTTGCCGCTGCGGCCCACAAAGGGCAGGCCCTGTTCGTCCTCGTTCTGGCCGGGGCCCTCGCCCACAAACAGTACCTCGGCGTCGGGCGCGCCCATGCCAAACACCACATGGGTGCGGGTTTCGCAAAGGGGGCAGCGGGTGCAGGCAAGGCACTGCTGCCGCAGGGCTTCAAATTCCATGGGGGGACACCTCGTTTTTTGGGCCTTGGGCGGCAGAGCGCCCAAAAGCAGAAACGGCCGCCTGCCCAAACCCCGGCAGGCGGCCGCCGAACATGCCGAGCGGTTATTTCAGCGCGGCGGTGATGATGGCCATCTGGTACACTTCCTCGGCGTTGCATCCGCGCGACAAATCGTTGATGGGCGCGTTGAGCCCCTGCAGGATCGGGCCAAAGGCGGCAAACCCGCCCAGCCGCTGGGCGATCTTGTAGCCGATGTTGCCGGCGTTGATGTCCGGGAAGATAAAGGTGTTGGCCTGCCCGGCCACCGGCGAGCCCTTGCACTTGATCGAGGCGACGGTGGGGGAGACGGCGGCGTCAAACTGCAGCTCGCCGTCCACCGCCAGTTCAGGCGCGGCGGCCTTGACCTTGGCGGTGGCGTTCTTCATCTTGTCCACGCTCTCGCCCTTGCCCGAGCCCAGGGTGGAGTAGGAGAGCAGCGCGACCTTGGGATCCACCCCAAACACCTTGGCGGTGCGGGCGGTTTCCACCGCGATCTCCACCAGCTCGTCCTCATTCGGGGCGATGTTGATGGCGCAGTCGCCCATGGCAAGGGTCTCCTGGCCGGCCCCGGTATCCCGGATCATGATAAAGCAGGAGGACACGATCTTGCTGCCCGGCTTGGTTTTTACGATCTGCAAAGCGGGGCGCACCGTGTCGGCGGTGGAATAGGTAGCGCCGCCCAGCAGCGCGTCGGCCACCCCAAGCTTGACCAGCATGGTGCCGAAATAGTTGCCCTTGGAAAGGGCCTTGCGGCATTCCTCCGGGGTCATCTTGCCCTTGCGCAGCTCGGCCATCGTTTCCACCATCTCGTCCATCCTGGGGTAGGTGGCGGGATCCAGGATCTCAAGGCCCGCAATGTCAAAGCCGCCGGCCTTGGCCGCGGCCTCCACCTCGGCCACATTGCCCACCAGCACCGGGGTCAGAAAGCCGCCCTGTTTTAAGCGCGCGGCGGCCTCCAGGATGCGCGGGTCCGGCCCCTCGGTAAACACGATGCGGCGCGGGTCCTTTTTTAAAACTTCGATCAGATTTTCAAACATTTGTATACCCTCCTCGGCGTGACAGCCGCCAGCGCGGCGCGGCTGCTTTGTTTATGCCTTTATTGTAAACGCAATGCCTCCAAAATGCAAGCAGAAGGGCCAAAAAGCGGCAAACAGCCGCCAAAAGCGCCGCAAATGCCCGCAACGAAAAAGGCAGGCACCAAAGGCCGGCCTTTGGCGCCTGCAAAGCGGTTTTAAGGGCAAATGTACAAAAGGGCGGTCATACCTGCTCGCGCAGCACCTTGAGGTATGTGGCCGCGGCGTCCTCCTCGTCCGAGCCGGCGGCGCACACCTGCACCGCCACCCCCGGGCCAAAGGGGGCCTCGCTCAGGGCCTTGATGCTGCTGCCGTTTACCGTAACGTTGCCCACCATCAGGGTAATGTCGCTTGCGCAGAGCATGCCGTGCTTGGCCAGAACCTTGGCCGCGTTTTCGGTGATGGCTTTTTGCGCGGTATATTCCAGTTGAACCATGATCCATACGCTCCTTACTAAGTTAAGATGAATTGCGCGGTTGTGTACCATTATACTACACCCCGCCTGTGCTTGCAAGGGCTGCAAAACGGCAAAGGCCGTCCCGCCGTGGGCGGGGCGGCCGGGGCGCGGCGTGGGCGGGGCGGCCGGGCGCGGGGCTCAGCCCTGCTCGATCTCGCGGTAGAGGTAGCGCAGCGCGCTGCCCACGCTGCCCAGTTCGTCGATCAGCCCCTCCTGCACGGCCCGCTCGCCGTCCAGCACGGTGCCCACGTCCATCACCAGCTCGCCGGTGTGCATCATCAGCTGGGTAAACCGCTCGGCCCCCATGCCGGAATGCCCGGCCACAAAGCCGGTGATCCGCTCCTGCATCTGCTCAAAATACCGCATGGTCTGGGGCACGCCCAGCACCAGCCCCGAATGGCGCACCGGGTGGATGGTCATGGTGGCGGTGGGCACGATAAAGCTGCGCCGCGCGCTCACGGCCAGCGGGATGCCGATCGAGTGCCCGCCCCCCAGCACCAGGGTGGCGCTGGGCTTGGTGATCCCGCTGATCAGCTCGGCCAGGGCAAGGCCGGCCTCCACGTCCCCGCCCACCGTGTTCAAAATCACCAGAAGGCCCTCGATCTCCGGGTCCTCCTCAATGCCCACCAGCTGCGGGATCACATGCTCGTACTTGGTGGTTTTTTGCCCCTGGGGCGCGGCCACGTGCCCCTCGATCTGGCCCACCACGGTGAGGCAGTGGATGCCGTGCCGGCCCTTGGTGCACAGCACCGAGCCGGTGTCCATAATATAATCCTTTTCCAGCTTTTCCTGTTCCACCCCTGCGTCGGTAAGGGGCTCGCTGCTGCGGTATTCCATGCGCTTCCTCCTTGGACGGCGTTTTTTTGTGCTCACGCTTAGCCTGCCCGGCTGCCGGCGGGATATACCCGCCGCCGGATTGACAAATGGCGCAAATGCGGTATACTGGAGATGGAATAAAAATTGATCCAGGGCGGCGCTGTGCCCGGCACAGGGCCGCCCTGGATGGGTTTGTTTTGTTTTAGGCGCGGCCTCTCTGGGCCGCCCGGAGCAGGAGGGCAGTTATGCAGCAAAAGGCGCAGCACGGCAAGGTCTCGCTCCCCGTTATCAAACGCCTGCCCAAATATTACCGGTACCTCACCTCGCTGCAGCGCGGCGGGATCACCAAGGTATCCTCCAGCGAGCTGGCCCGCATGATGGGCACCACGGCCTCGCAGGTGCGGCAGGATTTTAACTGCTTTGGCGGGTTTGGGCAGCAGGGCATTGGCTACAATGTGGAGGTGCTGCTGCACGAGATCGCCCTTTTGCTGTTTGGCGACGGCGAAAAGCTGCCCACCATCCTGATCGGCACCGGGCGGCTGGGCACGGCGGTCTCCAGCTTTTTGGTGCGGGACGTCAACGGCTACCGGCTGATCGCGGCCTTTGACGTAAAGGACGAGGAGATCGGCCGGCAGCTGAGCGGGGTGAGCGTGCGGCACATCCGGGACCTCGAGGCCTTCTGCCGGGAGCACCACCCCATGGTGGCGGTGCTCTGCGTCCCGCGCGAGAGCGCGCAGGAGGTGGCCTCCCGGCTGGTGGCGCTGGGGATCCGGGGAGTCTGGAACTTCAGCCATTACGACCTCTCGGTGCCCTACCCCCAGATCACGGTGGAAAACGTCCATCTGGGCGACAGCCTCATGAGCCTGGGCTACCGTTTGCGCAACGAGTAAAAAACGGCGGGGGAGCGCCCCGGCGAAAGGATAAAGCAGAGATGGCAAAGCTGTATTACCGGTATGGCGCCATGAACAGCGGCAAGAGCACCGCGCTGATGCAGGTGGCGCACAACTACGAGGAGCGGGGCATGCAGGTGCTGATCCTCAAGCCCAGCATCGACACCAAGGCCGGCGCAAGGCTGCTCTCGCGGCTGGGGGTCTCGCGGCAGGTGGACGTGCTGGTGCCCCCGGGGATGGACGTGCTGGAGCTGGTGCGCGCCCGGGCCGAGGCCGGCCAGCCGCCGGCCTGCGTGCTGGCCGACGAGAGCCAGTTTTTTACCCCGGCCCAGGCCGAGCAGCTGTTTTTGGTCACGGTGGAATTGAACATCCCGGTGATCTGCTACGGCCTGCGCACGGATTTTTCGCTCAGGGGTTTTCCGGGCTCCACCCGCCTTTTGGAACTGGCCCACGCCATCGAGGAGATGAAGACCATCTGTACCTGCGGGCGCAAGGCCATCTGCAACGCCCGCAAGGTGGGGGGCGAGTTTGTGTTTGAGGGGGACCAGGTAGCCATCGACCAGCAGAACGACGTGGAGTACCAGAGCCTGTGCCCCCAGTGCTATTTTGCCGAAAAGCGCCGCTTTTACCAAAAGCGCGCCGCAAAAAGCGGGCAGGCCGCGCCGCCCGCCGCCGGGGCGCAGCCCGGTTAAGGGCGGCCATCCGGCGGGGCGCAGCCTGGCCAGGGGTTCCCCGCCGCCCACCCGGCGCGCCCTGCGCTACAGGTTCCCCGCCGGCGCGCCCCTTGCCGGCGCGCGGCCTGTTAAAAAGGGACGCAAATGGGCGCAAAAAAGGGTATTGACAAGCCCGGGGCCGTATGGTAAAATAAGCAATGTTCCGCGGGGGGTACAGCCTCCCGGCCATATGCGGATGTGGCGGAATTGGCAGACGCGCTAGATTCAGGTTCTAGTGAGAGCAATCTCATATGGGTTCAAGTCCCTTCATCCGCACCATGTAAGGACGCATATTTTGATACAATGGTTATCAAGATATGCGTCCTTACTTTTTGCCTAAAACCGCTGAAAATAGCGGTTTTCCAAGCACTTTTGGGAAAAGCGCCGTTTCTGACCTGACAGAAAGCCGGGCCGGAGGCGGTGCTTTTTTGCTTTTTGGGGATTGTTAGTGCCGAGGTATCGTGTTTTTATTGGGTATCGTTTCTTTATTGGGGGTATCGTTAAATCGCATCTAAAATGCTACATCAAAATCCGGGGGACAAAAAAATTTCAAAAGATATATTGACATTTCTCGAAACGTTGCATATAATAACATCGAAGATAATCGATACGAGGTGAGACTATGTACCAATCAGATAAACAGAGTACACGGGTATTCAAGGCTTTCTGTGATGAGAACCGCCTACAAATCCTCGCCCTGCTACGCGGGGGCGAAAAGTGTGCCTGCAAATTACTGGAAGAACTTCACATCGGGCAGTCTACTCTTTCCCATCACATGAAGATTCTTTGCGATTCCGGCGTTGTAGTTGGACGAAAAGAGGGGAAATGGGTTCATTATAGTATCGACCCAGAGGGGAGCGCCCAGGCGATTGCCTTGCTTACCCAACTGACAACCTGCAACGCAGAGGCAGAAGTTGATGTATCTTGTTCTTGCTGTTCTGACCGTGCTGCTGTGTAATTTATTTCCCTGTGCGTAGAGAAAACCGCTATGTGGCCACTGGCGGTTTCCTTTAGCAATAATAAATCGATATTTTGAGATTTGTAGATTTTAATGGAGGTAATCACAACATGGAACTGCTGCAAAGCATCTGGCTGTTCATCCAGAATCAAATTCTTGGTATGAAGTGGTTGAATGTGCTGGTTGGAAATTTGATTTCAGCAATTGGTCTGGACCCTGCGTCCCGCTGGGGCGGGAGCATCCAATTCTTCATTTACGATGTAATCAAAATTACAATCTTGCTCTGTACCCTGATCTTTATCATCTCATACATCCAGAGCTATTTCCCGCCAGAGCGGAGCAAGCAGATTTTGGGCCGTTTTCACGGCATCGGAGCCAATATCATCGCCGCCCTGCTGGGAACTGTGACGCCGTTCTGTTCCTGCTCGTCTATCCCGTTGTTCATCGGTTTTACCAGCGCGGGCCTGCCGCTGGGTGTGACTTTTTCTTTCTTAATTTCCTCTCCAATGGTTGACCTGGGCAGCTTGGTATTGCTCATGAGCATCTTCGGAGCAAAGATAGCGATTTGGTATGTACTCCTGGGGCTGGTCATCGCTGTTGCGGGCGGTACGTTGATTGAAAAGTTACACATGGAGTCTTATGTTGAGGAGTTTATCCGAATGTAGGTTTGTCAAAGAGGTGTTACAAAAAAAGGGAAGGAAAGTAAGACCTGTTT
>CAJTVI010000040.1 GCA_910579545.1 uncultured Oscillospiraceae bacterium
CTCCCGGCTGGGGGCATCGTCCACCCAGGGCTGCGGCCGGGCGGCCCCCGCCGCAGGCGGGGGCATAGGCGCGCCGGACGGCGCGCCGGGGCCGGGCAAATGCCCGGCCCCGCCCGGCCGCCCTGCCCTGCCGGGCAGGCGCGGCAAAAACAGCGGCTGCCGGCTGATGCCGCTCATATCCGCGATAGTGCGGCCGTCGTCCTGCTCAAAGGGGCGCGCGCCTTGCCCTTTCATCGGTCATACAGGTGGCAGACCACATAGTGGCCCGGCTCCACCTCCACCTGTTTGGGAGCCTCCTTTTTGCAGCGCTCGGTGCAGCGGGCGCAGCGGGTGTGGAACTTGCAGCCCGCGGGCGGGTTGGCCGGCGAGGGGATCGAGCCCTCCAGCACGATGCGGTTCATCCGGGCGGTGGGATCCGGCACCGGGATGGCCGAAAAGAGCGCCTCGGTATAGGGGTGCAGCGGATGGGCAAAGATGTCCTCGGTGGCGCCGTACTCCACCAGGCTGCCCAGATACATGACCCCCACCGTGTCCGAGATGTGCTCCACCACGCTGAGGTCGTGGGAGATAAACAGGTAGGTAAGGCCGTATTTTTCCTGAAGGTCCTTGAGCAGGTTGATGATCTGGGCCTGGATCGAGACATCCAGCGCCGAGACCGGCTCATCGCAGACGATAAACGCGGGGTTTAGGGCCAGCGCCCGGGCAATGCAGATGCGCTGGCGCTGCCCGCCCGAAAACTCGTGGGGGTAGCGGTCCTTGTGGAAGGGCTGGAGGCCGCAGTTGTCCATGACCTGGTCGATGTAATCGGCAAACTCGGCCTTGGGCACAAGGCCGTGCTCCCGCACCGCCTCGCCGATGATCTCCCCCACCGGCAGCCGGGGCGAAAGGGAGGAGAAGGGGTCCTGGAAGATGATCTGCATCTTAGTGCGCAGGGCCCGCAGCTCCTTGGGGGGCAGGTCGTAGACCTCGCGGCCCTCAAACAGCACCTGGCCGCCGGTTTTGGGGCCGGACAGCCGCAGGATGGTGCGCCCGGTGGTGGTTTTGCCGCAGCCGGATTCGCCCACAAGGCCCATGGTGGCGCCGCGCTTTAGGTTAAAGGTGACCCCGTCCACCGCCTTGACATACCCCACCGTGCGGCTGGTAAGCCCGCCCTTGATGGGGAAATACTTTTTGAGCGCGTTGACCTGCAAAAGGTATCGATCGTCCGGCTGGATGGGGGTAAACGAGCCGTCCGGCGCGGGGGCCGGGGCGGGCGTTTTTTCGCCCAGCTCCATCTCGGTTTTTACCCGCTCGGCCTGTTTTTCCTGCTTCCACTGCATCTTGTCTGCGCCGGGGGCAATGTCCGGCTGCGGGGTTTTGGCGGCCATCAGCCCTCCCCTCCCTTCTGGTTGTTCTGGGCGTAGCGGTAACAGCTGACCTTATGGGTGGCCGAAAGGCTCACCTCGCCCGGGTAGTCCCCCTCGCAGCCGGGGCACTGCATCTCGCAGCGGTCCCGGAAATAGCAGTAGTGGGGCATATTGATGGGGTTGGGCACCTTGCCGGGGATGGAATAGAGCTTTTCCACCTTTTTGCCCACGACCGGCTTGGAGGCCATGAGCCCGATGGTGTAGGGATGGGCGGGGTTTGCAAAGATCTCCTGCACGGTGCCCTTTTCCACAATGCGGCCCGCGTACATCACCACTACATAGTCGGCCATCTCGGCGATCACCCCAAGGTCGTGGGTGATAAAGAGGATGGAGGAGTTGATCCGGTCCTTGAGCTGGCGCAGCAGGTCCAGGATCTGGGCCTGGATGGTCACGTCCAGGGCGGTGGTGGGTTCGTCCGCAATGATGATCCTGGGGCTGCAGGCCAGCGCCATGGCGATCATGACCCGCTGGCGCATCCCGCCCGACAGCTCGTGCGGGTACATGGCGTAGACCCCCTCGGCGTTGGCGATGCCCACCATCCCAAGCAGTTCGATGGTGCGGGCCTTGATCTCGGCCTCGCTGCGGCCCTCCTCGTTGTGCAGCTCCAGCACCTCGTTGAGCTGGTCGCCGATGCGGAAGACCGGGTTCAAGGCGGTCATTGGCTCCTGAAAGATCATCGAGATATAGTTGCCCCGCAGCGCCTGCATCTTTTCGGCCGGCACCTTGGCAACATCGTAGGCCTTGTCGCCAAGGTTGAGGCGGATCTCGCCCTCCACGATCTGGCCCTGGGGGCGCTGCAGCAGCTGCATCAGCGAGAGGCTGGTGACGCTTTTGCCGCAGCCGGACTCCCCTACCACCCCCACCGTTTTGCCGATGGGCACCTCAAACGAGATGCCGTCCACCGAGCGCACAACGCCGGCGTCGGTAAAAAAGCAGGTGTGCAGGTTGTCAAATTCCACCGCGTTGGCGGGGTCGTGCATCTGGGTAAGGTACTCGGTTTCGGGCACGTTTTTGCGCTTGCGCTGTTGTTCGAGCCGGTCGGTGATCCGGCGGTTTTCCCTGGCGATCCTCCGCGACTCCCTGGCCGAGAGGTAGCCTTCTGCATGCTTTTTAGCCATCCTGCAATGCCCTCCTTCTCAGCGTTTCATCCGCGGGTCAAAGGCGTCCCGCAGGCCGTCGCCCACAAAGTTGAAGCCAAGCACCGTGATGAGCAGGCAGATGCCGGCCGGGATCCAGACAAACCAGTAGTTGGTCATTACAAACGAGTTGTTGACGTCGCTGATGATATTGCCCCAGGAGGCAAACGGGAACTTGACCCCAAGGCCCAAAAACGAGAGGGTGGCCTCGGTGATGATGACGCTGCCAAGGCCCATGGTGCAGATAACGATGAGCTGCGGGATAACATTGGGCACCAGGTGCTTAAAAATGCGGTGGGAAACGCTGATGCCGCAGGCCTCGGTGGCGGTCATGAACTCCTGCTCGCGCAGCGAGAGGATCTGCCCGCGCACCATGCGGGCCACGCTGGGCCAGCCCAAAAAGCCCAGCAGCAGCATGAGGTAGAGCATGCGGATCTGCGGGTCCACCTGCATGCCGTCCATCGCCGCGCCCAGGATGATGATGATGGGGGTGGAGGGGATGCAGTAAAAGATATCCACGATGCGCATGATGAGGTTGTCCACCCAGCCGCCGAAGTAGCCGGAGATGCCGCCCATGATCACCCCCAGCACCGTCTCGATGCCCACCACGATAAACCCGATGATGAGCGAGACACGGCCGCCGTACATCAGGCGGGTGAGCATATCCATGCCCGCGCCGTCGGTGCCTAAGGGGTGCTCAAGGCTTGGGCTGGCGTACTTGATCGAGACGTAGGTCTCGGTCTCCTGCTGCACCGACCAGACCTTGGCCGAGGCGTCGTAGGCGATGGTGTAGTTGTGCTCCACCCCGTCGGCGGGGTCGGTGTACACAAACTCCTTGGCATCGCCCTCCAGCGCCTCCTCCAGCCGCTCCTTGAAGTCGCGGGAAATGACCACCCCGACCTCCTTGGACTGCACCACAAACCGGCTGATGTAGCCGGCCTCGGCGCCGTTTTGCAGGATGTTGCCCTCGGCGTCGAGGGTGTAGGCGGCGCCCCCGGCCTCAAAGCCGGGCTCGCCCGCCGCAAAGGCGCACAGGGCCGCGTGCCGCACCTCAAAGGGCAGCTCAGGCATGCCGTCGGCCGTGTTGACGATGTCCTTATAGGCCATGGCCACCAGCGCGCCGCCGGCGTAGATGGAGTAGACGTCGCCCCCCTCGTCCACAAAGGTGTAGTCCACCCCGTTGTTGGAAAACTCGGTTTTGCCGGTGTTGAGGGCCAGCACAAACTGGGCCTGGTCCAGGGTGGCAAAGGCAGCGCCCTCGGCCGCGGCGTAGCGCAGGCTGTCGTTGCGGGTGACCCCCACATACTCCTTTTCCATCATGGTGTAGGTGTAAAAGATCTCCGCCTGCCCGTAGGGGGTAACAAGCCCCCCCACAAACGAAAAGAGGAACATGGCCACCAGCATTACAAGGCCCAGGATGGCCAGCCGGTTGCGGAAAAACCGCTTGGCCACCAGCGCGCCCGGGGTGAGCACCTTGACCCGCCGGTCGTCGTTGAGGGAGTACTGCTGCTCTTCTGCCGCCGCGGTGTTTTCGCGGGCGGCGTTTGCTTCTTCACGCATTGCTGCTCCCCCCTTCTTACGACAGCCGCACGCGCGGGTCCACCACGGCGTACAGGATGTCCGAGATCAGGTTGCCGGCCAGGGTAAGGATGGCGATAAAGGTGAGATAGAACATGGTAAAGGGGATGTCGCCGCCCACCATGGCCTGGTAGCTGGTGTAGCCGATGCCGGGGATGGAAAAGAGGGTCTCGGTGATGAGCGCGCCCGAAAACAGGCCGGGCAGCGAGCCGCCGATGATGGTGACCAGCGGGATGAGGGTGTTGCGGAAGGCATGGTGGTAGACCACCCTGCCCTCCGAAAGGCCCTTGGCCCGGGCGGTGCGGATGTAGTCGGCGTTGAGCACCTCCAGCATGTTGGTGCGGGTGTACCGCATGAGCGAGCCCACCTGGATGATGACCAAGGTGATGATGGGCAGCACCAGATGGTGGGCCATATCCCAAAACTGCCCCGAGGCCGAAAGCTGGGCAAAATTGCGGCCCACAAGGCCATGGGTGTCAAACCAGCCCAGCTTGACCGCAAAGGCCAGCTTGAGCAGGGAGGCAAAAAAGAAGGTGGGCAGCGAAAGCCCGATGAGGGCGGTGGCCGAGATGGTGTAGTCTGCCTTGGAATACTGCTTGGTGGCGGCCACGATGCCCAGCGGGATGGCGATGATCAGCTCAAAGAACATTGAAATGGCCGCCATGACAAACGACACCCCAATGACCTCCTTGAACTTTTGGGCCACCGGCATGGTAAAGCGCCAGCTGTCGCCAAAATTGCCGGTACAGAACTCCTTGACCCAGGTAAACCAGCCCACCAAAAAGGGCTGGTCGAGCCCATAGGCCGCGTTGAGCTGAGCCAGCCACTCGTCGTAGGGCTTGGAGCCCGGCGCCTGCGAAAGCTTGATGGCCATGCTTTCAACATACGAGGTGGGCATGGCGCGCACCAGGCCATAGATGACCAGGGTTACAAAAAACAGGATAAAAACCGAGATCACCACACGTTTGATGATGTAGTTGCGCAAAACAACACTCCTCCCATCTCTGCTAAAGCCGCCCCCAAAAACCCGAAATGCCCGGGGCAGCCGGGCACAAAATGCCAGTCTCTGCGCGCTGCCCGGCCCATTCAGGGCCCGGGCCGGGCAGCGGTGCAGGGACCAGAAAATTACCTGCTTACTTTACGGCAAGGGTGTTGATTTCGGCCCTCCAGCCCCAGTAGGGGGTCATGTCGCCGGGCAGGCTGTCAGCGTCCACCCGCTCGGTGGAGAGAAGGTAGCATTCGCTGCGCTGGTAAATGGGCACCTCCACAGCGTAGTCCATCACGATCTCCATCGCGGCCTGGTAGAGGGTCTTGCGGTAGGTCTGGTCGATGCTCTTGCGGGCGGTCATGATGATGCTGTCCAGCTCGTCGTCCGCGATCCGGTAGTAGTTGGTGGTACCCTGGCTGTGGTACAGCTGGAACATATCCGGGTCGGTGCCGGCCTGCCAGGCGGCACACCACATATCCGACTCGCCGGTCTGGTAGGCGGCATAGAGCTGGTTGGCGTCGGCAATGTCGTTGACCGTAAGGGTAAAGCCGATGGATGCCAGCGCCTCGGAGGCGTTCTTGAGCAGCAGGAAGCTGGGGTGGTTGCCGGTGCCGTCGGCGCCGATGTCCACCTGGCAGCCCATCGGCCCGCCGGCCGGGGCAGCGGTGAGCTTGCCGTCCTCCACCGTGTAGCCGGCGGCCTCAAAGTAGCCCAGGGCGGCCTCGAGCGCGGCGGCGTACTTGTCCTGCGCGTTCATGCCGGCGGTATAGATGGGCTGGCCGTTTACATCCAGCGAGTAGGCCACCTTGTAGCCGTCGTCGGTGGTCTGGGGCGCGGCCCAGGAGGTGTTGGAGATGGGGTAGTTGATGATTGAGGCGGTGGAGCCGTAGTAGGAGTCGATCGCCTCGTCGCGGTAGACCGCGATCAGGGTGGCAAGGGCCTTGCGCAGGTCCTTGGACGCGTCCGAATAGGGATCATCGCCCACCTTGACCCGGTTGGGGTTGACGCCCACATAGCCGTAGCCGCGGTAGTCGATCAGGCGGGTGGTGAGCACCGGGCCGTCAAAGTTCTGCCACTCGTCCTCGGAGAAGCCGTTCTCCTTGGCGATCTGGATGGCGGTGTCGGTGCTGTAAGAGGGAGCGGCGAGGTCCAGGGTGGCGGTGGTGATGCCGCTGACCATATTGTCCTCGCTGGTCTCCTTGAAGTTGAGGTACTTGATGACCGGCTCGCCCTTGAAGTAGCTGGGGTTGGCCTCCATGTACACAACGCCGTTGGAATAGTCGGTAAGCTGGTAGGGGCCGGCGCCCAGCGGGGTGCTGGTCTTGGCCTTGACGATGGACAGATCGCCCTTGGGGAAGCCGAACTGGTGGGCGTCATAGTTGTACTGGGCGGGGTCGCCGTACCAGTGCAGCGGGGCAATGGGCTGGGCAAACTGGTAGATGGCGGTGGCGTCCAGCTCGGTGGTGGTGATGCGCAGCGAGTAGTCGCCGGTGCGCTCGATGCCCTCCACATAGTCGGCCGATTCGCCGGTGGAGATACCCACCGAGTAGGAGTCGTAGTCCTTCATCAGGTCGGGGATGCTCGAGCCGGCCGTCTCGGTGCTGCTGAGGTTCATGATGTCCCAGCCGTACTCCTCGCACATATGCCAGAAGAAGTCTTCGGCGGTGGCGTCCTCGGGCAGGCCGTCAAAGTTCCAGGCGGCGGCGCACTCGGCAACCGTGTCCGCGCCCACATAGTCCACGATCTCCTGGGCAAAGGCGGTGCCGGCCTGGGTCAGGTCGGCCCAGAAGGCGGTCTGGGTGGCCTCGTCCCAGTAGGTAAAGTCGGTGTTGTCCCTGCCGGCCTTGGCCATCAGGTTGAACATCGAGTCCATGCCGCTGCGGTAGGCCTCCAGGCCCTTGATGGGCACCGAGTAGAGGGTGATATTGCCGTCGTAGGTGGGGTCCAGCGTCACATAGATGCTGAAGATCAGGTCGTCGATGGTGACCGGCTTGCCGTCGGCAAAGGTCATATCGTCACGGATGGTCAGGTCGTAGGCGACGCTGCCGTCCGCATTTTCGGTTACGGTCACGTTGCCGGCATCGCTGTATGTGTAATCGGTGCCGTTATAGGGGCGGGTCTCGCCCTCAATGGCGTTGTTGACCGGGTTGGACACACGGTCAACCATCACCGAATAGATGGTGAACAATTCTACCACGTCCATGTCGCCGGCAGACAGGGCAAAGAAGGGCGAGAACTTGCCCTCCAGGCCCATCTCGCAGGCGGCCACCAGGGTCTCGTTGACCGTTCCGTCATCGGCGGGCTGCTGGCCGCTGGCCGGGGTGCTTGCCGCCGGGGAGGCCCCGCCGCCGCACCCGGCCAGCGTGCCGAGGCAGAGGGCGAGCGCCGCCAAGAGCGCAAGCAGTTTTTTTGCGTTTTTCATGTGTTTTCCACTCCTTATTGTATTGTGAAAGCGGCCCGGCCGGTTTTGCGCGGCCGGGCCGCGTCCCACCAAACAGATGGATCAAGTTTGCAGAGCAAACTTGAAAAGGGGGTACCCCCTTTTGGCGTATTGGGTTTTGCGCGGCAGGGCTCAGCCGATGCCCGAAAGGTCAAAGCCGGCCAGCTTTTCCACCGCCTTCTGGCAGACCCCGCGCAGGGTGGCCTCCTCAAAGGGGCTGGCAAGGCCGGCATTGGCCAAAAGGTCGGTAAAGGTGTGGCTGCCGCCCTGGCTGGTGTAGGCCATATAGTGCTGCCAGGCGTTTTTGGGGTCCTCGTCGATCATGGCCCAGAACTCCAGCGAGACGGTTTGGGCCAGGCAGTAATCAATATAATAAAAGGGCATAGAATAAATATGGTGCTGGCGCTGCCAGGCCTCGCCCTCGCCGTAAAAGGGGATCGCCCCATCCAGCCGCATCCAGGGCATATACATGCCCTGCAGACGCTTCCAGACGGCATGCCGCTCGGCGGGGGTCATCTCGGGGTGCTCAAACACCTCGTGCTGGAAATGATCCACCAAACACCCGTAGGGGATAAAGGTCAGCGCGCCGGAGAGGTGGCTGTAGAGGAACTTCTGCGCGTCCGGGCCAAAGAAGCGGCCGGCCCAGGGCTCGGCAAAAAACTCCATCGACATCGAGTGCACCTCGCAGGCCTCCATGCCGGGCCAGCAGTATTCCAGCGGCACCCGGTGCCGGTTGAGCCAGCCCGCAAAGGCGTGGCCGGCCTCGTGGGTCACCACCTCCACGTCGTGCTGGGTGCCGTTAAAGTTGGCAAAGATAAAGGGCACCCCATAATCCGGCAGGCTGGTGCAGTACCCGCCCGACTGCTTGCCCTCGGTGGAGAGCACGTCCAGCAGGCCGCCCTCGGTCATGGTGGTAAAAAACACATCGGTCTCGCTGCTGAGGTTTTTGTAAAAAGCCAGCCCCTCGGCCAGGATATCCTCCGGCCCGCCCTGGGGCTTTGGGTTGCCCGAGCGGAACTGGATGGCATTGTCGGCATAATCCATGGGGTAGGCCTTGCCCAGCCGCTTTGCCTGCTGGCGGTAAATCTCGTCCGCCACCGGCACAAGATACCGGACCACCGCCGCCCTAAAGGCCTCCACATCCTGCCGGGTGTAGCAGTTGCGGCCCATGCGGTAGTAGCCAAGCGGGATATAGCCCCCGTAGCCCAGCGCCTTGCCCATGCGGTCCCGCAGGTGCACCAGCTCGTCGTACAGCCGGTCCAGCTCGGGCTGGTTCTGCTTGTACCAGGCCCCTTCGGCCTGCCAGGCCGCGCGGCGGCGGGCGTCGTCCGGGTCCACCTTAAAGGGGGTCAGCTGGGAGAGGGTGTAGGTTTTGCCCTCAAAGGGGATCTGGGCCGAGGCCAGCAGCTTTTCGTACTCCTGGGTCAGGTCGTTTTCCTTTTGCAGGTCGGGGATGATCTGGGGCGAAAAGGTCTTAAGCTTGATCTCGGCGTTCAAAAACATCAGATCGCCGTACTCGGCCGAAAAATCCGCCCGGAAGGGGCTTTTGAGCATCGCGCTGGTCCAGGCCTGCTCGTACTCCTCCAGCTCGGGCAGAGCGGCGTTCCAGAATTTTTCCTCCGCGTCGTAAAATTCGTCCCGGGTATCGATCGAATGCCGGATGCTCACGAGGGTGCCGGCGGTGGAAACGTGGCGCTCCAGTTCCTCCTTTTTTAAAAAGGCCGCCTTTGCCTCGGCATAGCTTTCCGCCTGCTGCAGCCGGCCGGTCAGGGCCGAAAGCTGCTGCTTGACCGCCTCCAGGTCCGGCCGGAGATAGGGCATCTCGCAAAACTTCATAAGAACATCTGCACCTCACTTGTTTTGATCGGAATGGGCGGCCCGGCCCGCAAAAGGGCCGCGCGGCTGCGGCCCCCGCCAGGGGCCAGGCGCGGCCCGGCCAAAAAAGCAATGGGGCAAAAACTGTCCGCCCGCCGCCCCCAGGGGCGGCAAACTGCGTTTTTGGCAAAAACAACTGTTTTTATTTTAGCGGGTTTCGGGCCGTAAATCAAGTATGCGGCAGAGGGTTGCGGCGGAAAAATCCCCCATTTTTTGCAATTTGCGGCCCGGAGCCTGTTTGCTCTTGCGCGCGGGGCGGCAAAGGGGTACAATAAAGACAAAGAAAAATGGGCTTGCCGCCCGGGGGGAGTTGCTGCTGTATGTGGACCCGCGGCCTTTTAAAGGGGAACGCCAAAAATGCCCTGCGCGGGCGGTATTGGGCGTGTTTTTTGGCCTGCCTGGTGGTTTCGCTGCTGGGGGGGATGAGCGGCCCGCGGCTGGACCTTGTAATGGACGCAAGCGACGGCTTTTCGGGCCGCTACGGGTGGGGGTGGCATTTTGACCTTGGCTATCCCTGGCTTACCTGGCTGGCACTGCCCTTTTTGCTGCTCATCGCGCTGCTGGCGGCGGCCGTGGCCATCGCCTTTATGGTGTTTGTTGCGGGGCCGCTCTCGGTGGGCATCAGCCGCTATATGATGGAAAACCGGTTTGGGTACAGCCCCTTTGAGACCATCTTTTCGGTCTTTCGCGGGCCGTATCTCAATGTGGTCAAGGGCATTTTGTTTACCGACCTGCGGATCATCGGCTGGTCGCTGCTGTTTGTGTTCCCGGGCATTTATAAGGCCTACCAGTACTCGATGGTGCCCTACCTGCTGGCCGAAAACCCCTATATGACCCCCCAGCGCGCGCGGGAGCTGAGCGCCGCCATGACCGAGGGGGAAAAATGGAACATCTTTGTGCTGGACCTCTCGTTTTTTGGCTGGCTGTTTTTGGCGGGGCTGGGCGCCGGGTTTGTGACCCTGGGCGCTTTTTCGGGGCTGGGCGCCTACTTTGTGGAGCCCTATATGCAGGCCACCCACGCCGAACTGTACGCCGCTTTGCGGGCCAAGGCCTTTGCGCTGGGCCTGAGCGGGCCGGACGAATTAAGCGATTTTGTGCGCCACACCCGGTAAGCCCTAAAAAGGCCCTTTTGTAAAACCGCCGGGGCGCGGCCGCCCCATAAACACAAAAACGCCCGTCGCATACACCTGCGCGCGGGATCAAAACCATAAAAAGGGGGTGCTTTGCAATGGCCAATACCATCCTGCCCACAAGGGGCTTTGCCGCGCCGTGGCAGGGCCCGCTTGCCCCGCCGGCCGAAGCCGCGGCCCCCGATGCCCCCCAGCCGGCCGCGCCGGCCCCCGCGCCCCAAGGCCCAGACGCCGGGCCGGATGCCGGGGAACTGCTGGCCCAGCAGGCGGCCCAGCAGGTACAGCTGAGCCTTGCCAAAACCCGCGAGGAGGCCCAGCAGGCCGCCGGCCAGCCCGGTGCGCAGGGCCTTGCCCAGGCGCTGGAGGAGGCCCAAAAGCAGGCGCAGGAAACCCAGGAGGCCCTGCTGGCCAAGCTTACGGAGCGGGACGACGAGGTCAGGACCCTGGCCGAGATGATGAAGGAGGCCAAGGAGCAGGCCGAAAAGATCCGCAAGCAGTTTGAGCTGCCCAAAAACAACAGCCGGTACAGCCTTGCGGCGGTGGAGGCCTACGCCCGCCTCTCCCGCGCGCGCAGCCAGACCGACGTGAGCGCCGCCGCCAGCTACGCCCGCCGCCAGCTGGCCCAGTGCAAAACCGCCCTGCGGCAGGGCGGCGGCGACACCCAGCGCATCCAGGCCGCGGTGCGCCAGCTGGAGAGCGCCATTACCCGCGCCAGCCGCAAAAAGCGGGAGCTGGAGGACGAGCGCCTGATGGAAAGGCGCCGCGCCAAGGCCGAGCGCCAGCGCGACCGCCAAAAGGCCGCCCGGCTGAAATACCAGCTGCGCCGCACCAAGACCCTGCGCGCTTTGCGCGAGAGCAGCTATGTGAGCGGCGCGGTGATGGACGGCATGCAGCAGGCCCAGATGGCACGCCAGCGGGCCGAGCAGCAGCTTGCGGCCGAGCGGGCGGGCATCCGCCCGGCTTCGGCCGACGCGGTGGCCCAGCACTACCTTGCCCAGCAGGCCGTTACCACCCCCACCCCGGCTTTGGAGGCCGCCCCCGCGCCCGCGGTTTCGCTGGAGGGGTAGGCGGGCTTGGGCCCGCAAAGGCCCGCACAAGCCGAAAAAGCAAACCGGAACGGCCCTGCAAACGGGCCTGGTTTTGCAAACAGGCAAACAAACAGGCGGCCCTCTTCCCCGCAGCGCGCTGGCTCGGGGGAAAGGGCCGCCCTTTTTTTACATTGACGCCTCGTCGGTCAGGCAGGTAAGCAGCAGGCGGTAGACCTCGCTGCCGTTTTCCACAAAGCATTTTTGGGCAGTCTCGGCGGTGAGCCGGTCGGGCATGGCCAGCCGCAGGTGCAGCACCTCGCCGCCCAGGTCGGTGATCGAGCAGTCCACTGCAAAGCCCTCCGGGGTGGTTTGCACCTCGGCCTTGTTCTGGGCGGCCTTGCGCTGCCAGCTTTGCAGGCGCAGCACCGCCCGGCCCGCGCTCTCGCGCACGCTGCGGGGCAGGTCGTACCCCAAGGCGTCGGCCACCTCAGCCCCCTTGGGGGTAATGGAATAGCCGCCCCGCTCCGGGGCATACACCGCGAGCCCCTGCTCCGGCAGGGCCCCAAGGGCCGCGCAGAGCTCAAAATAGTTGACCAGCTCCTCCTCCATCAGCGCGTCCTCCAGGGTATCGCGCTGCACCGGGCCG
The DNA here is from genome assembly GCA_910579545.1 of uncultured Oscillospiraceae bacterium. GTDB lineage: Bacteria > Bacillota > Clostridia > Oscillospirales > Ruminococcaceae > UBA7177. Next base: position 12,228 of record CAJTVI010000040.1, read on the forward strand.
GCCGTGCGGATGAGGTAGCACAGCAGGATGCGGATCTCGGCCCCGCTGGTAAGCCCGCCCGGCTTGACCCCGGCGGTAAAGGCGTCTCCGGGCATTGCTTCACGTCCTTTTTTGGGTTTGGGGCATATGGGCGGGGGCGCACAAAGCGCGCGCCCCCGATGCTTTTGCCCCACTGCCCCTATTATACGAGCCGGCGGCCCCGATTGCAAGGGGCCGCCGGGCGGGGGAGCGTCCATTTTAAGGAGTTTTGGGTGCTAAAACCGGGTGCGGGGGAGAGTCTCGAAAGGCTTTCGGGGCAGGGGTCCTGTTGCCTTGAGAGACTGCTCCCACGCGCCCGGCCGGCAGACATCCCTCCCCGGTTTGGATACTCCCCCGCCCGGCTTGTAAAAAGGCGCTTCAGGCAAACACGGTTTCGATCTGCTTGCGGCTGCCCGGGGTGGAGTAGACCCAGCGGCGCAGCCGGCCCTCGGTAACAAAGTACTGCGGCTCGAACCGCAGCGGCGCGGCCAGCGACCGGTTTACGATCACCAGCTTGACCTTCATCTTTTCGGGCAGGATGTTTTTGATGTAAACGCTCACCGCCTGGCCCGGCCGCAGCCCCTCGCCCGCCTCGGCAAGGCCGGCAAGGTTGGGCGCGATCTCGATAAACACCCCGTACTCCTCCACGCTGCGCACGATGCCCACCACCGTGTCCCCCGGCGAAAACCGGGCCGCGTTCTCGCTCCAGGTGCCCAGCAGTTCCCGCAGGGTCAGCACCAGCCGGCCCTGCGCGTCCCGGCTTTTTACCGCGCAGAGCAGCTGCTGGCCCACCGCCACCCGGTCGGCCGGGCTCTGGATGCGGGAGACCGAGAGGCAGTCGATGGGCAAAAGGGCGCTGATGCCGCAGCCTACGTCGCAAAAGGCCCCAAACGGTTCGATGTGGGTCACCATGCAGGGGATGATGGTGCCGGGGGCCAGCCGGTCGAGGTATTCCCCCTGGCAGCGCTGCTGGGCGACCCGGCGGGAGAGCAGCACCGGCCCGGCCTCGCCGGCGCTTACCTGCTGCACCACAAAGCAGGTGGGCCGCCCCACCCGCGTAAGGATGGCAATGTCCCGCACCTCGCCCTTTTCCGCCCCCAGCGCGCACTCCTCATAGGGCATCACGGCCGGCAGCCCGCCCAGCGAAAAATGCAGCTGGCGGCGGGTGTCAAAGGCAAGGGCCGTGCTTTGCAGGATCTCGCCGCTCTGGGCGGCGGCGCGCAGCGCCTCGCGGCCCAAAAGCCCGGCGGGGCGGCAGAGTTCTTCCGCAGGATAGTCCAACATCTCGCTCATCCTTTCTTTTGGGGGCGGCCCGGCGGGGCCGCCCCTGCAAAAATATATGCGCCCGGCCATGCAGATATTATTTGCAAAACCCGCCGTATAGTATATAATAGAGAACGCCGCCGCAGGCTTGGCGGCGGTTGCGTAAGGAAACAAAGAAAAGGGGCGCGGCGCATGGACGTACAGGTGGGCGATACCATCCTGACCAAAAAAAACCACCCCTGCGGGGCAAACACCTTTGCGGTGCTGCGGGTGGGCATGGATTTCCGCATCCGGTGCACCGGCTGCGGGCGGGAGATTTTTTTGCCCCGCGCCAAGATCGAAAAGAACATCAAAAAGGTGCTGCGGCCAGCCGGTGACGCTTAAGGCCAGATGCACGGGAGACTGCCATGTTTGAACGTTTGCGCGATGTTGCGCGGCGGCTGGAGGAGGTCGGCTGCCAGCTGCAGGACCCGGCCGTCCTGGCCGACCCGGCCCGCTACCCGGCCCTGATGAAGGAGTACAAGGCCCTGACCCCGCTGGTGGAGGCCTACGGCGCCTACCGCAGGGCCGAGGCCGCCTGTGAGGAGGCCAAAGCCCTGCTGGAGGAGGGGGGCCTTGAGCCGGATTTTAAGGAAATGGTACAGCAGGAGCTGTGCGAAAACAGGCAAAAGCTGGAGGAATTGAGCCGGCAGCTAAAAATTTTGCTGCTGCCCCGGGACGAAAACGACGGCAAAAACATCATCATCGAGATCCGCGCCGGCGCGGGCGGCGAGGAGGCCGCCCTGTTTGCCCACAGCCTGTGGCGGATGTACACCATGTACGCCGAGCGGCAGGGCTGGCGCTGCGAGGTGCTGGGCTGCAGCGAAACCGAGCTGGGCGGCGTAAAGGAGGTAAGCTTTTTGGTGGAGGGCCCCGGCGCATACAGCCGCTTAAAGTTTGAGAGCGGGGTGCACCGGGTGCAGCGGGTGCCCGAAACCGAAACGCAAGGCCGGGTGCACACCTCCACCGTGACCGTGGCGGTGATGCCCGAGGCCCAGGAGGTGGATCTGGAGCTGGACCTGGCGGAGGTAAAGATCGACACCTTCCGCTCCTCCGGCGCGGGGGGCCAGCACATCAACAAGACCTCCAGCGCCATCCGGGTGACCCACCTACCCACCGGCATGGTGGTGGAATGCCAGGACGAGCGCAGCCAGTACAAAAACAAGGATAAGGCCCTTAAGGTGCTGCGCAGCCGCCTTTTGGCCCAAAAGCAGGCCGCCCAAAAAAGCGAGATCGACGCCGCCCGCCGCAGCCAGGTGGGCACCGGCGACCGCAGCGAGCGCATCCGCACCTACAACTTCCCCCAGGGCCGGCTGACCGACCACCGGGTGGGCCTAACCCTTTACAAGCTGGCCAGCGTGATGGACGGCGGGCTGGACGAGGTGCTGGACGTGCTGATCACGGCGGACCAGGCCGAAAAGCTGCGGGCTGCCGGGGAGGAAGGGTAAGCCATGCAGACGCTTGTAACGCCGGCCTCCCCCGAGGCCATCCGGCAGGCAGGGCAGCTTTTGCGCCAGGGGCAGATCGCGGCCATCCCCACCGAGACGGTGTACGGCATTGCGGCCGACGCCCAAAACGGCGGGGCGGTGGGCAAAATTTTTGCCGCCAAGGGCCGCCCCCAGGATAACCCGTTGATCGCCCATATCGACAGCCTTGCCATGCTGGACGGCCTGGCCGCCCCCCTGCCCGACCCCCTTGCGGGGCAGGTGCAGGCGCTGGCCGCGGCCTTTTGGCCGGGGCCGCTCACGGTCATCCTGCCCCGCGGGCCGGCGGTGGCGGATGAGGTATGCGCCGGGCTGGACACGGTGGCGGTGCGGATGCCCAGCCACCCGGTGGCCCGGGCGGTGATCGCCGCCTGCGGCCGGCCGCTGGCCGCCCCCTCGGCCAACCGCTCGGGCAGCCCCAGCCCCACCACCGCCGCCGACGTGCTGGCGGACATGGACGGCCGGCTGCCCCTGATCCTGGACGGCGGGGCCTGCGAGGTGGGGGTGGAGTCCACCGTGGTGACCCTGGTGGGCGCGCCCACCCTGCTGCGGCCCGGCTTTATCACCCGGGAACAGCTGGCGGCGGTGCTCAAAACGCCGGTGGCCCTCTCCCCCGCCATCCTGGAAAAGCTGCGGGAGGGCGAGACCGCCCGCTCGCCCGGCATGAAGTATAAGCACTACGCCCCCAGGGCCGAGGTGACCATCCTGCAGGGGGGGCTCGAGGCCTTTGCGGCCTATGCCGCGGCCCACGGCCGGCCGGGGGATTACTGCCTCTGCTTTGCGGGGGAGCAGGCCTCCCTGCCGCTGCCCTGCGTGGCCTACGGCCGGGCCGGCCACCCCGAGGAGCAGGCCCGCGCCCTCTTCCGGGCGCTGCGCGCGCTGGACGAGGCGGGCGCGGTGCGGGCCTTTGCCCGCTGCCCCGGGCAGGATGGGGTGGGCCTTGCGGTGTACAACCGGCTGCTGCGGGCGGCGGCCTTCCGGGTGGTAAAGCTGTAAAGCGGCCTTTTTGCCGCACAGAGCGCGCGGGCAGACGCGCCCGCACGCGCGGACTTATATGCCTGCCGCGGGGAAGGCGGCTTTTGTGCCCTTTGCTCAAAGCACGCCGGGCGCATCCGAAAAAAGGAGCCAGAGATTCACTATGAAAACCATTGGCATCACCGGCCGCTCGGGCTGCGGCAAATCCGCCGTGACCGCCCGCTACGCCGCGCTGGGCTACCCCACCGCCGACGCGGACGCTGTTTCCCGCGAGATCCTGGCCCCCGGCTCGCCCTGCCTTGCGGCGCTCTGCCGGGCCTTTGGGCCGGGCATCCTTGCGCCGGACGGCAGCCTGCGCCGGCGGATGCTGGCTGACCTGGCCTTTGCCACCCCCGAGGGCACGGCGGCCCTCTCGGCCATCACCCACCCCGAGATCGTGCGGCGGCTGCGCGCGGCGGCAGACGCGGCCCGGCAGGCCGGGGCAGCGCTGTTTTTTGTGGACGGCGCGGCGATCCTGGGCTCGCCCTTTGAAAAGGACTGCGACGGCATCTTACTGGTGAGCGCGCCGTATGAGCAGTCGGTGGAGCGCATCTGCCGGCGGGACGGCATCTCCCCCGAGATGGCCCGCCGCCGGCTGGACGCCCAGCCCCCCGAGGAATGGCTGCGCGGCTTTGCCCAGGCCGAAATACGCAACAACGCCGGCCCGCAGGAGCTGGCCGCCCAGGCGGACGCCGCGCTGAACAAGCTGAAGGCCCTGTAACACCCCCCGGCCGCGGTGCAGACCGCGCCGGTACCGCCGCCCTGCGGCGGCCGCGGGCCTTATTTTAAAAAAGGAGGCGCCATGCCAAAACAACAAAAACGGCGGCTGCTTTTGCTGGCCGGGCTGCTGTTGGTATTTTTGCTGGCGGTGGCCGGTATGCGGGCCGGCGTTGCCCGGATGGACGAGGGCAGCTACCCGCAGAAATACAGCGAATATGTGGAGTATTACGCCGGCAAGTATTCGCTGGACCCGCTTGTGCTGTACGCGGTGATCCGCACCGAGAGCGGCTTTGACCCCGACGCCCGCTCGGGGGTGGACGCCCGCGGGCTGATGCAGATCACCGAGGAGACCTTCCAGTGGATCAAGGGCCGCATTGCGCCGGACGAGGCCATCGCCTTTGAGGACCTGTACGACCCCGAAACCAACATCCGCTTTGGCAGCTACTATTTTACCTGCTGTTTGGAGCGGTACCAATACGACCTGGCCACCGCCGCCGCGGCCTACCACAGCGGCTGGGGCACGGTGGACCGGCTGCTGGAAGGCGGCCACTCGCAGGACGGCCAGACCCTGACCGGCTTCCCCTACCCGCAGATGAAGCGGTATGTGGAAAAGATCACCCGCAGCTACGCGCGGTATCAGGAGCTTTACCCGCCCGGCGCGCAGGCCGGCGAGGCGCTGTGATCCGCGCTCCATTTTCCAATTTGCCAATTTAAAAGAAAGGATGCTGAAAAAGATGGAAAAGAAAACCTCCAAGGCAAAGCAGCTGGCCAAGGAACTGCTGTACGAGCCGCGGCCGGTGGCCTCGGCCGAAACCGCCGAGGCGGCCCAGAACTTTTGCGAGGGCTACAAGGCCTTTTTGAACGAGGGCAAAACCGAGCGGGAGGTTACCGCCTGGTGCGAACAGCTGCTGCTGCAAAAGGGGTATCAGCCCTTCTGCCCCGGCACCAACTACCCGGCCGGCTTTAAGGTGTACATGGTCAACCGGGGCAAAAACATCCTGGCGGCCACGATCGGCAGCCAGCCGATGGAGCAGGGCTTCCACATCAACATCGCCCACATCGACTCGCCCCGGCTGGACCTCAAGCCGCTGCCCCTTTACGAGGACGGCGACCTTGCCCTTTTAAAAACCCACTACTACGGCGGGGTGCGCAAGTACCAGTGGGCGGCCATCCCGCTGGCGCTGCACGGGGTGTTCTGCCGGCCAAACGGCGAAACGGTGCGCCTTTGCGTGGGCGAGGATGAGGGCGACCCGGTTTTTTGCGTGACCGACCTTTTGCCCCATCTGAGCGCCGAGCAAAACGAGCGCAAGCTGCGGGACGGCATCAAGGGCGAGGAGCTGAACATCCTGGTGGGCGGCACCCCGGTGGCCGACGAGGAGGCCAAAAACCGGGTAAAGCTGTACACCATGCAGCTGCTGCACGAAAAATACGGCATTGTGGAAAAGGACTTTATCCGCGCCGAAATCGAGGCGGTGCCGGCCTTTAAGGCACGGGACCTTGGGTTTGACCGCTCGATGATCGGCGCCTACGGCCACGACGACCGGGTGGACGCCTACCCCGCCCTGATGGCCGAAATCGAGACCAAGGCCCCCCACTACACCACCGTCTGCGTCTTTGCCGACAAGGAAGAGATCGGCTCGGACGGGGTCACCGGGCTGCAGAGCGACTTTTTGTTCCATTTCCTGCGCCAGCTCTGCGCCGGGCAGGACGCCGACTGGATCACCGCCTTCCGGGCCTCCAAGTGCCTTTCGGCCGACGTGTCCGCCGCCTTTGACCCCACCTTTGCCTCGGCGTACGAAAAGCAGAACAGCGCCTTTTTGGGCAGGGGCATCACGGTGGAAAAATACACCGGCGCGCGGGGCAAATCCTCCACCAACGACGCCCCGGCCGAGCTGGTGGCCTACCTGGCCGACCTGTTGGACGAAAACGGGGTTGCCTGGCAGACCGGCGAGCTGGGCCGGGTGGACCTGGGCGGCGGCGGCACGGTGGCCAAGTATGTGGCCAACCGCAACATTGACACCATCGACATCGGGGTGCCGGTGCTGAGCATGCACGCCCCCTTTGAGGTGGTAAGCAAGATCGACGTGTACATGGCCTACCGCGCCTTTAAGGCCTTTAACGAGTCGCTGCGGTAATAAGCGGCAGTTTGCCGCCGCGCAAAAAAAGCGGCAAAGGGCCGCAAAATAGTGCTTGTAATGCGCGCGCGGCTGTGCTATACTATTTGGGCAATACACACGCATTGCTTTGTTTTTTTGTGCCCTGCGGGCTTTTTGCAAAGCGCTTTGGGGTTGGAAAACATGCAGGCAATGCGGAGGGTAAAAACAATTTTATTGGAGGAACGTATTATGGCAGTTGTATCTATGAAGCAGCTCTTGGAAGCCGGCGTGCATTTTGGGCACCAGACCCGCCGCTGGAACCCCAAAATGGCAAAGTATATCTTTACCGAGCGCAACGGCATCTATATCATCGACCTGCAAAAGACGGTGAAAAAGCTGGACGAGGCTTACAGCTTTGTGCGGGACATGGCCGCCGAGGGCGGCGAGCTGCTGTTTGTTGGCACCAAAAAGCAGGCGCAGGAGTCGATCCGGGACGAGGCGACCCGCTGCGGCATGCATTATGTAAACGCCCGCTGGCTGGGCGGTATGCTGACCAACTTCCGCACCATCCGCAAGCGGATCGACCGGCTGGACCAGCTGAAAAAGATGGGCGAGGACGGCACCTTTGACCTGCTGCCCAAAAAAGAGGTTGCCAAGCTGCAGCTTGAGGTGGAAAAGCTTGAAAAGTTTTTGGGCGGCGTAAAGAACATGCGCGCCCTGCCCAAGGCCCTGTTTATCGTGGACCCCCACAAGGAGCGGATCGCGGTGGCCGAGGCCATCAAGCTGCACATTCCCATCGTGGCCATTGTGGACACCAACTGCAACCCGGACGAGATCGACTATGTCATCCCCGGCAACGACGACGCCATCCGCGCCGTGAAGCTGATCGCCGGCGCCATGGCTGACGCGGTGCTGGAGGGCAAGCAGGGCGAGCAGACCACCGAAGAGCCGGCCGCTGCCGCCGAGGCCTGATAAGGCCGGGCAAAAAAGAGAAAGGGGAACAAACAATTATGGCTTTTACCGCACAGGATGTAAAGACGCTGCGCGAGCAGACCGGCTGCGGCATGATGGACTGCAAAAAGGCGCTGACCGAGGCGGACGGCAACTTTGAAAAGGCCGTGGAATATCTGCGCGAAAAGGGCCTTGCCGCCGCCCAGAAAAAGGCCGGCCGCATTGCCGCCGAGGGCATGGTGTACGCCACCGTTTGCAGCGAGTGCAAGGTGGGCGTTGCGCTGGAAGTAAACGCCGAGACCGACTTTGTTGCCAAGAACGAACTGTTCCAGACCTTTGTAAAGGACGTTGCAGCGGTGGTAATGAAGGAGAACCCCGCCGACGTGGAGGCGCTTTTGGCCTGCAAGCTGGGCGAGGGCACGGTAGAGGACGCTTTGAAGGAAAAGATTTTGGTGATCGGCGAGAACATCAAGATCCGCCGCTTTGAGCGGATGGAGGGCGTTTGCGCCGCTTATATCCATGCCGGCGGCACCCATGCCGTGCTGGTGAACTTTGAGACCTCGGACGAGATCGCCGCCAAGCCCGAATTTGGCGTGTACGGCAAGGACATTGCCATGCAGATCGCCGCCGCCAACCCCGGCTATGTCTGCGAGGCCGAGGTGCCCCAGAGCGTGCTGGACAAGGAAAAGGAGATCCTGCTGGTTCAGATCTCCAACGACCCCAAGAACGCCAACAAGCCGGACAACATCAAGGAAAAGATGGTGCAGGGCAAGATCGGCAAGTTCTACAAGGAGAACTGCCTGCTGGACCAGGAGTTTGTAAAGGACTCGGAGCTGAGCGTTGCCAAGTACACCGAAAAGACCGGCAAGGAGCTGGGCGGCGAGATCAAGATCGTCAAGTTTGTGCGCTACGAGAAGGGCGAGGGCCTGGAAAAGCGCGAGGACGACTTTGCGGCCGAGGTTGCCAGCATGGTCAAGTAAGCCCACAGGTTTTTACGTGATTTAAAATAATGAAGAGGGCGTTTTGCAAGCACTGCCTGCAAAACGCCCTCTTGCTTATATATGGAATTTGTCCAATTCTTTTTCGCTTCCTTTTTCTTTTAAGAAAAAGGAAGAATTGCCTTTTTGTGCCCCTTACCCCTCGCCTTTGCCCGCGTCCTGCCGGCCCTCCACAACGCCCTTGTGCCCCAGTACGCTGCCGATGGTTCCAAAAAAGATCTTTACATCCAGCCAAAAGCTGAGATGGGCGGCGTAGTATCCATCCAGTTCGGCCTTGACCGGGATGGGCAGTTCGTCCCGCCCATGGATCTGGGCATACCCGGTCAGGCCCGGCACCAGGGCGTTGGCGCCGTACTTGTCCCGCTCGGCGATCAGGTCGTCCTGGTTCCACAGGGCGGGCCGGGGCCCCACGATGCTCATCTGCCCCTTAAAGATGTTAAAAATCTGGGGCAGTTCGTCCAGGCTGGTCCTGCGCAAAAACCGCCCGGCCGGGGTAATAAAGGCGTCCGGGTTTTCCAATAAATGGGTGGGCATATCGTGGGGGGTGTCGGTGCGCATGCTGCGGAACTTGTAGATCATAAAAAAGCTCTTGTTTTTGCCCACCCGCTTTTGCAAAAAGAGCACCGGCCCCGGCGAGGAGCACTTGACCCAGAGGGCCAGCACCAGCAAAAGCGGCGAGAGCACCAGGATGCCGCAGGCCGAGAGCAGCAGGTCGATGGCCCGCTTGCCAAAGCGCAGATACATACCCTGTCCCCTCCCCTGTTTTTTGCGGCGGCCGCGCCGGCAAAGCGGTCCGGCCCGGGCACCTTTTGCTTTGCCCCCGGCCATTTGGCAGCGCCGTCAGGCAATATTGTCGAGGTTTGCGCCCTTGTGGTGGAAGGTGGGCACCATGTCCACCAGCGCCTGCACTAAGTTTTCGCTGTTGTTGGAATAGGCGATCTGCTTGAGGGCCGCCAGATGGTCAAAAAAGGTGGCGGCGTTCATGCGGATGGGCGCGCCGATAAAGATCTTGCTGTTGTCGGTTTTGCGCAGACCCTCCTCGTCCATCAGCAGCTCCTCGTAGAGCTTTTCGCCCGGGCGCAGGCCGGTAAACCGGATCTCGATATCCTTATACGGGATAAACCCGGCCAGCTTGATAAGGTTTTCGGCCAGGTCCAAAATGCGCATCGGCTTGCCCATGTCCAGCACAAAGATCTCGCCGCCCTGGGCCATAGCCCCGGCCTCCAGCACAAGGCTTACCGCCTCGGAGATGGTCATAAAATAGCGCACGATGTCCGGATGGGTCACGGTGACCGGCCCGCCCGCCTCGATCTGGTCCTTAAACAGCGGGATCACCGAGCCGTTGGACCCCAGCACGTTGCCAAACCGCACCGCCGCAAAATGGGTGGCGCCCCGGCCGGCCATGGCCTGCACCACCATCTCGCACACCCGCTTGGTGGCCCCCATCACGTTGGTGGGGTTGACCGCCTTGTCGGTCGAGATCAAGATAAACCGCTCGGCGCCGTATTTGGCGGCGGACTGGGCCACGTTGAAGGTGCCGCAGACGTTGTTTTTGACCGCCTCCTCGGGGCTGTCCTCCATCAGGGGCACATGCTTGTGGGCCGCCGCGTGAAAGACCACCTGCGGGCGGTAATGCTCAAACAGGGCGTCCATCTTGCGGGAATCCCGCACCGAGGCGATCTGCACCTCCAGGTTCAGCCCCACGCCGTACTGGCGCACAAGCTCCTGCTGGATGGCGTAGGCGTTGTTTTCGTAGATGTCCACCACGATCAGCTTGGACGGCCCGCAGGAGGCGATCTGCCGGCAGAGCTCCGAGCCGATCGAGCCGCCCCCGCCGGTCACCATCACCACATGGTCCCGCAGGTACTGGGTGATCGAGCCGGAGAGCTGCACCTCCTCCCGGCCCAGCAGGTCCTCCACCTGCACGTCCCGGATGCGGGAGGCGATGTCCTGCCCGTCGGTGATCATCTTTACGATGTCCGGCAGGATCTTTACGTTGCACTTGGTGCGGTTGCAGATGGAAAGCACCCGGCGCTTGCTCTCCTCGTCAATGGTGGGGATGGCCAGCAGGATGCTCTCGATCTCGCAGGCTTCCACGATCTCGGGGATGTCCTCGGTGGTGCCCATGATCTGCACCCCCATGATGTAGCGGCCGGTTTTTTCGGGCGCGTCGTCCACGCAGGCGATGATGTTCATGTCCGGGCTGGGGGCCTTGAACTGCTCGTGCAGCAGGGTGGACGCCGCGTCCCCCGCGCCGATTAGCAGGGTGCGCCGCGCCTTTTTGCTGTTTTTGCCCAGCTGCACGTTGCGATACATCCGGTAGGTCAGGCGGGAGTAGACGGTGAGCGAAACCGCGAACATAGCGCTGAGCATATACACCGACTTGGGAATGCGCACGTCCCGGTAAAGCAGCAGGCTGCCGCACACAAACACCGCCACCGCAATGCCGGAGGCCATGCAGAGCCGGAAAAACTCCACGATCTCGGCATAGCGCCAGAGGCTGTCGTACATGCCCATAAGCAGGTAGACGATCTCAAAGCAGCAGACAAAGAAAAAGCAGCTGGCCACCAGCAGGCTGGCGTACCGGCGGTAGGAGGCCCGCCCGTTGATGAGGATCCAGGGCAGCAGGTAGGACACGGTGAGGATGAAGATATCAAACAGGGCCAGCACCTGCTTGCGGAAGCGGCGCAACAGGCCGCCGGAGGTTTTGGTCAAATCGTATCACCAGATTTCTCAAAGGCGGCCCCGCGGCTTTTTGATGGGCGCAAAACAAAGGCGCAAAAAGCGGGGCGCGTCCCTTGGCATTACTGTTACCAATTTGTTCTATTTTACACTATTGGCGGCCGGGAATCAATGCAAACCCGGGCATTTTCACCATTTTTCTGTAGGTTTGTCAAAGAGGTGTTACAAAAAAAGGGAAGGAAAGTAAGACCTGTTT
>CAJTVI010000041.1 GCA_910579545.1 uncultured Oscillospiraceae bacterium
GGAAGATGTCTCTATTGCCGGCTGACTTCTTTCTCCCAGAGTCTGTAAACCAATTTGCGAAAAATTCTTGACACTACCCCATGAAAATGGCGCAGCAGTATCCGCACCGTGCGACGTCCAGGTTTTACGGTTATGATAAAATAAAGATAAAAAGCCTCCCCGGCGCACCGGGGAGGCTTTTGTATGGTGCGGCAGGCAAAAACGCCCAGGCGTCACCTTACCGCCCGTCCTGCTTTTTCATCCGGGCAAAGGCCCGGCAGGCAAGCATGAGCAGCAGTGCCACCCAGGAAAAGGCTTCCGCGTATCCAATTACCATGTTGCCAAACCGATGGGCAAACGCGTAGGAGGCCGCGATCCGCACAAGCAGTGCGGCAATGCCGGCCGCGCCGGAAAACAGCAGGTCCCCGATACCCTCCAGATACCCTCTTACGGCCATGGCCAGGCCGTAGACCAGGTAGCAGCTGGCAATGGTGCGGAAAAACGCCTTGCCAATGGCGACCGAATCGCTGGTAAGGCCAAACATGGCGATCAAAAATTCCCCCGCAAGCAGGATAAAGAGGGTAAGGCAGATCGATACGGCCGAGATCATCACAGCGCCCGTTTTTACCGCTTGTTTGGCCCGCGCGGGTTTTTGGGCGCCGATGTTCTGGGCCACAACGGTGGCAATGCCCGAGCCAAAATTGACGATGGGCAGGATAATGACCGAATCGACCCGGTATGCCGTTGTAATGGCCGCGACCGTCTGCTCCCCAAAGCCGTTCATAAACCGCTGCAGCACAAGGTTGCCCGCCGAGCTGGCGGCAGACTGGACCGCGGGCGGCCCGCCAAAGCGAAAGCCGCTGGGCAGCATGGAAGCGCAGAGCAGGCCTTTTTGGGGACGAAAACGCAGATAGGGGTATTTTTTGACCGCGTAGACCACCACAAATACCGCCATGGCGCACTGCGAAAGCAGGGTGGCCGCCGCCGCGCCCCTTGTTCCAAACCGGAAAACCGCCACCAAAAGCAGGTCCAGGGCCGCGTTGGCAAGGGAGGAGACGAGCACCGACAAAAAGGGCGCCCGGCTGTCGCCAAGGCCCCGCAGCACGGCGGCGTAGGTATTGTAAACCGCCAGGCAGGGCACGCCCCAAAAAAGGAGCTCAAGGTAATTTTTTGCCATGCCAAAGATGTTTTGCGGGGTATCCAACACAGCCAGGATCTGGCGGCAGAACCCAAACCCGGCGGCGGCCACTGCAAAAAACACACCGCCCAGCAGGATCGTAAAGGCGGCCAGGGCCTTTTGGGCCTCCTCTTTTTTGCCCATGCCGCACTGCTGCGCGGCCAGAACCGAGAGGCCGGAGGTAAAGCCAATGATCACGTTTACAAACAAATGATAGACCGAGCCGGTGGCCCCAATGGCGGCAAGCGCCAGTTCCCCCTCCACGTTCCCCACGATAAAGGCGTCCACCCAGTTAAAAACCTGCTGGAGCAGCCCGCTCAGGATCAGGGGGATCGTAAAAAGCACCAGCGCTTTTCCAATGCTTCCTTTTGTCAGATCGTTTTTCATGCAAAAATATCTCCGCGCGCCTCACCACTCCCGCCGCAGCTCTTCCTCGCGCAGGCCGTAGGCGCGCAAAAACTCCTCAAGGTCGCCCGCGGTGCGGATGAGCATGATCTCGGTAAACCGGCCGCTGACGGCGTCCTTAAACCCGGCCACCTGTTCGCCGGTGCAGATGCTGGAGCGCAGCACCGGTACCTTTCCGGTTTTGTCAAAGGGCATGGGGGGCGCGGCGGCCTTTTTGCGGCGCAAAAACATGGCGTTCCTCTCCTTTACAGCGGGATATGGCGTTACAAAGCGGGCACAATAAGGCAAAATCACGGCGGCCCGCCCGCCAAAAAAGGGGCAAGGCAAATGCATACAAATCCACGCAAGGCAGCCATCATCGGCTGCGGGTCGGTGGGGGCGTCCATCGCCTTCCGGTTTTTGCAGCAGGGCCTGTTTTCGCATCTGGTGCTGCTGGACGCAAACCAGGACAAGGCCGAAGGGGAGGCCATGGACCTGGGCGACGGCATGCCCTACGGCGCGGCCATGGAGATCCGGGCCGGCGGCTACGACGACCTGGCCGACTGCGCGCTGGTGGTCATCACAGCCGGCGCAAACCAAAAGCCCGGCGAGACCCGGCTGGACCTGATCGGCAAAAATACGGCCATCATGCAAGAAATCATCCGGCAGCTTACCGCGCGGGAGTTTGGCGGCATCCTGCTGATCGTTTCAAATCCGGTGGACGTGCTGACCCATGCGGCCTGGCGGCTGTCCGGCCTGCCGCGGGAGCGGGTGATCGGCTCGGGCACCGTGCTGGACACCGCTCGGCTCAAGCAGCTTTTGGGGGAGGAACTGCGGGTGGACAGCCGCAACGTCCACGCCTTTATCATTGGCGAACACGGCGACAGCGAACTGCCGGTCTGGAGCGGGGCCAATGTGTCCGGGCTGGACCTCGACAGCTTCTGCCGCATCCGGCAAAAAGCCCTGCGCCCGGCCGATATGCGGCGCATCTACCACGAGGTGCAGGGCAGCGCCGACGCCATCATCCGGCGCAAGGGGGCCACCTACTACGGCATTGCCATGGCGGTGGGCCGCATTGCCGCCTGCATCGTAAAGGACGAGCACGCGGTGCTGCCGGTCTCGGTGGCGCTGCAGGGGGAGTATGGGCTCGAGGGCCTGGCCCTGAGCATCCCGGCCATTGTGGGGCGCGGCGGCATCGAAAAGGTATTGGAGATCCCGCTGGCCCCAAACGAACAGGCCGCGCTGCTTGCCTCCGCCCGGCAGCTGCTGAAGGCGATGGAGGCCTGCCCCTGCAGCGGCCAGGGCCCCTCCTGAGGGCAGAAATTCAGGCCGCCGGGCCATCCGGGAAAAACCCGGTGGTGTCCACAAACACATCGCACTGCTCCGGGATGCGGTACCGGGCAAAATACCCCTCCTCCAGCGGGATCCACCGCGTTTGGAAGGTCTCAAAATATTCCTCCTCCCGGGCTTTCAGCCGGCGGGCCTGCTCCTCGGGGGCACAGTGCAAAAGCACCCGCAGCGCATAGGGTGCGCCCAGCGCGGGGTGCTGCGAATAGCTGCCCTCCAGCAGGGTAAGCGGCGCGGGGGCAAGCCGCTGCGGGGGCAGCAGCCGGCCCTGCTGGCAGCTGTAGGCCCGGTAATCAATGGGCTGGCCGGCCAGCGCCGGCCGGATCGCTTCCCGCATCAGGCGCTCAAAATCCATATTGCCGCCGGGCTGGGTCTCCCAGCCCGGCGCGCGCTGTGCAGGGGGCAGGTAAAAATCGTCGGTGTGCAGAACCCGGCAGCCAAACAGCCGCTGCAAAAGCGCGGCAAGGCTGCTTTTGCCGCTGCCGCACCGCCCATCGATCGAAACAAGGGCCGGCGTTCCCGCCCGGCACAGCCGGTAAACCGCCAGCAGTACCGCAAAGTACCGGGCATATCCAGCCAGCAGCACTCGGTAGTGGGGCCGGTAGGCCGCGCGGTAAAGCGGGCTGTGGCGCACCGCCGGCATGCCGCGGGTGCGGTAGCTGGTAAGCCAGCCGGCCATGTGGGGGATATGCAGCGTTTCCAGTACCTCCAGCCGGCGGCCAAGGCCCTCCGGCGTGCCGGTATGCTCCGCGCTGCGGCAAAAAAGCCAAGCCAGGCACTCGGGGGCGTCGGGCAAAACCGGGCCGGCCAGATGCAGCCGGCACAGCCCCCCGCCGATCGGCTCGGCCCAGCAGCCGCCCGCGCCGGCAGGCCCTATGGGCCCGGCAGGGCTGCTGCCCTTGCCGCTTTCGGCGGCAGGCCCCTCGGGGCGGGCCCCACAGCCGCCGGCATCATCCTCGCCGGCAAGCGCCTGCCATTCGGCGCGGATCGCCGCCGCGGCTTCCGCTTCGTCCGTTACCAGATGTTCGGGGCCGTACTCGCTCTGGTAGGCAAGCTTGGCGTAGTCCTGCGGCTGCATCTGGGGGTACCGGGCGGCATGCGCCCTGACGATGGGCAAAAAATCCTCCTGCATCCGGTTTCCCTCCTTTGCGGCAGTTTTCCCGCTTCACCGCCGGTTTGGCCGGCCGGGCTGCCCTTGCCGGCGGGCCGGTTTCTCACAAAAGCGCCCACAAAAGCGGCTCAGCCGGCGGTGTTGTTGCGCACCACCAAGTTTTTGCCGCCGCCCGGCAGCCGCTCGTATTTGGTGTCAAAGGCCTTGGTGGAGTCGATCAGCTTGTGCAGCTTGGAAAACCCATAGTTGCGGGAATCAAAATCGGCATAGATGCGGCTGAGCATCACCCCGATCTGGGAAAGGGGCATGTAGCCGTCCTCGTCCGAGTCATGCTCGATCAGGTCCCGGATCTTCTCCACGATCTCGTCCAGCGGCACAAAGGCGGCGTCCTGTGCGCCCTCGTGCGGCTCGGCCGGCGCGGGCTCGGGCAGGGGGGCGGGCGGCTCGGCCGCGGCCTTTGCCTTGGCGGCCTGCTTTGCGCGGGCCGGCTTTTCCTTGTCGGCCGGTTTTTCCTTTTTGGCGGCGGGCTGGGCCTTTGCGGGCTTTTCGGGCTTTTTGGCCGAGGCCTCCTTTTTAAGGCCCTGCAATACGTCCAGATATTTAAAGGTGTCGCAGGCGGATTTAAAGGCGGTGGGGGTCTTGCTCTCGCCCATGCCAATCACGAACATCCGGCTCTCCCGCAGGCGGGCGGCCAGCCGGGTAAAGTCGGAATCCGAGCTTACCAAACAAAAGCCGTCCACATTTTTTGCGTACAAAATATCCATCGCGTCGATGATCATGGCCGAGTCGGACGCGTTTTTGCCCTGGGTATAGCTGAACTGCTGGATGGGGGTGAGGTTGTGCTCCAGCAGCACCTTTTTCCAGCTGCCCATCTCCAGGCTGGTCCAGTCGCCGTAAATGCGCTTGTAGGCGGGGGTGCCGTACATGCTCACCTCGTCGATGATGGTCTTGATGTATTTGGGCGAGACGTTTTCGGCGTCGATCAAAAGGGCGATGACCTTATTTTCGTTGTCCATATAATTCCTTTCCCTCGCGGCCTGCGGTTTTTATGGGGGCGTTTTTCTACCTGCCGCAAAGATACCCTTTTATTATACACGGTTTGGCCGCGCTTGTACAACCCGGCGGCTTTTTAGGAGTGTCCGCTGCAAGGTTTTTTTGCCGGCCCCAGGCCGGGGGCGGGGGAGAGTCTCGAAAGGCTTTCGGGGCAGGGGTCCTGTTGCCTTGAGAGACTGCTCCCACGCACCCAGCCGGGACACTCCCGCTTTTTTGCCCCAGGGCGCATAAGTCCCTTTGCGTCCGGCCCATACTGCAAAGAGTGCTTTTGTGCGAAAGGGGATGCGGGATGAACCGATACCAGGGTTTTTCGCGCCGGGCGGGGCGGGTGCTGCGCCAGGCGCTGCGTCTTGCCGGGCGGCATGGGCAGCCGCAGGCGGATACAAGGCATCTGCTGCTGGCCATTTTGCAGCAGGAGAGCGAGCCGGCCGCCCTGTTTTTAAACGCGCGGCAGATCACGGCCGGCGCGGTGGAGGCAAAGCTGAAGGCCGAGGGCGGCACACAGCAGAGCTTTGCGGCGCAGGCCTTTGCGCCCGAGGCAAGCCGCGCCATGGAGTACGCGCTGCTGGGCGCGCGCACGGCGCGCCAGACCGAGGCGCGCAGCGAGCATCTGCTCTGCGCCATTTTGGAGGACGCGGGCTGTACCGCCAGCGGCTGGCTGCAGGAGCTGGGGCTGGAGGTGGCCGAGGCCGCGCGGGAGTGCCGGCAGCTTTCCGGCCAGCTGGTGCTGCCCCTGCCGCCCCGCGCCGCCGCGCCCGGCCGCGGTGCCCGCCCCAGCGACAAGTACGGCCGCGACCTGACCCGCCTTGCCCAGGAGGGCCGGCTGGACCCGGTGCTCTGCCGCGAAAAGGAACTGGCCCGCATGACCGAGATCCTCTGCCGCCGCCAAAAAAACAACCCCTGCCTGATCGGCGAGCCGGGGGTGGGCAAAACCGCCCTGGCCGAGGCCCTGGCCGACCGGATCGCCAAGGGGGCCGTGCCGGCCGCTTTGCGCGGCAAGCGGCTGCTGAGCCTGGACATGGCCGGCATGGTGGCGGGCACCAAGTACCGGGGCGATTTTGAGGAGCGGTTCAAGGGCCTTTTGGAGGAGCTTTGCCGGGACCATGCCACCATCCTGTTTATCGACGAGATCCATATCATCGTGGGCGCGGGCGCGGCCGAGGGGGCCATCGACGCGGCCAGCATCCTCAAGCCCCTGCTGGCAAGGGGGGAGCTGCAGCTGATCGGGGCCACCACCCAGGAGGAGTACCGCCGCTGCATCCAAAAGGACGCCGCGTTGGAACGGCGGTTTGGCCGGGTGCTGGTGGAGGAGCCCAGCCCCGGGCAGGCAAAAGAGATCATCCGGGGGCTGGCCCCCCGGTACGCGGCCTTCCACGGGGTGCTGCTGCCTGAGCCGGCCATTGCCGCGGCGGTGGAATTGTCGGTGCGGTACCTGCCCGGCCGCTTTTTGCCGGATAAGGCCATCGACCTGCTGGACGAGGCCGCCGCCTCGGTGCGCATCCGGTGCGAGCAAAAGGCGGCCGGCGTGCACCGGGTGGTGACCCCGGACGACGTGGCCGAGGTGATCTCCCGGGCAAGCGGGGTGCCGGCCAGCAAAATCAGCGAGGAGCAGCGGCTCAGGCTGGCCCGGCTGGAGGAGCGGCTGAGCCAGCGGGTGGTGGGCCAGGGCCAGGCGGTGGCGGCGGTGGCGGGCGCGGTGCGCCGCAGCCGCACCGGCCTGCGGGACGCCGGCCGCCCCATGGGGGCCATGCTGTTTTTGGGGCCCTCCGGGGTGGGCAAGACCCATCTGGCCCGCGCGTTGGCCGAGCACTGGTTTGGCAGCCCCAGGGCGCTTTTGCGGTTTGACATGAGCGAATATATGGAGGCCCACACGGTGGCAAAGCTGATCGGCGCGCCCCCGGGCTATGTGGGGCACGACGACGGCGGCCAGCTTACCGAGGCGGTGCGCCGCCGCCCTTACAGCGTGGTACTGTTTGACGAGGTGGAAAAGGCCCATGGCGAACTGCAAAACATCCTTTTGCAGATCTTGGAGGACGGCCAGCTGACCGACTCGGCCGGGCGCAAGGCGGATTTTTGCAACACGATCATCCTGCTTACCTCCAACCTCGGGGCCCGGTACCTGGCCGGCCAGAGCGGGGCGCTGGGCTTTGGCGCGGGGCACGCCGCCGCGTTTGAAAAGCAAAAAGAACAGGCCCTGGCCGAGGCCAAGGCCTATTTCAGGCCCGAACTGCTGGGCCGGATGGACGAGGTGGTGGTCTTTCGCCCCCTGAACGAGGCCGACCTTGCCCGCATTGCCGAAAACCTGCTGCGCGAACTGGAAGCAAGGGCCGAGCACTGCGGCTACCATTTGCGCCACGCCCCCGAACTGCCCGCCGCCCTGGCCGCCCAGGCCACCCAGGCCAAATCGCCCTACGGCGCGCGGGAGCTGCGCCGCAGGGTGAGCCGCGCGGTGGAACAGGCCCTGGCCGACAGCATCGCCTCGGGCGAGGCAAAGCCGGGCGGCAGCTTTACCGCCGCGGTGGAGCAGGGCCAGGTGGTGCTGCGTGCCAGCCAGACGGCGGGCTGGCACGCCTTTGCCTGAGTGGGGCAGGGGGGCACAAAGGCGTTAACCCCCATCGGCTGCCGCAAACCCCGCGCCGCCGTTTTTGCCCGCATCAGGCGGGGACGCAAAAGGGTCAGTCCCCATCGGCTGCCGCAAACCCCGCGCCGCCCGCCTTTTCCCAAGTTGGACAGGGGACAGGGGGCAAATTTTCACAAAAAGTTAAAAAAGAATTACAAAAAGGCCTTGACAACTGGTATCAAAAGGGTTACAATTTAATTGCAAGAAAGTTACAAGCCTTTTTCATGTGTCCGGGGTTTCGGGGCGGCCTTCTCCTCCTGCCGCGCTCTCCACGCGGTTCTGGCCGCCCGGCCAAAACGGAACCCCAAAATCCTGTGGCAAAAGCCATCTGCTGTCCCTCCAGCAGGTGGCTTTTGTTTTGCGCGTTTTTTGCGCTGGCCCGGCGTATGCTCCACGCCGCGTTTCGGTTCGTTTATATCGTTTGCGCGTTCTTATCCCGGCGCAGGCTGGCCCGGCGCGTTTTTGCGCGCTTTGTTTTCATGCGCTTTGGTCCCGCGCCCCGCCCCGGCGCAATTTGGCTTGCGTTTGGCGCCCCGGCTTACGGCTGTTGCGGGGCGGCCTTTTCGGCAAAGGTCAAAAAGGCCTCAAAGCAGCGCTTTTGGGGCTGGCTGCAGGCAAAATACCAGCCGTTTTCCAGCCGGGCCCGCTCGGCCGCAAAGGCCTGCCCGGCCGGGATCTCGCTGTGGTAGTTGGCGCACAGGTAGGCCACCGGCGCGCGCGTCAGCTCCTCCAGCGGCAGCGCGTCGCAGGCAAGGTCAATGTAGCGGGTGTTGTTGATATGGCCGTTCTGGTCGCACAGGCTGTAAAGGGCGCGCTGCTCGCCCAGCGGCTCGGGGCGCTCGGGCCGGGGCAGGGTAAAGGACAGCTCCCGGTCCACCGTGTCGGCAAAGGGCACGGCGGCAATGGCCGGGGTGGGGCGGCGCAGGATGTGCCGGCTTTCGGTGTCCACCAGCACCCAGCGGCTGTCCACCAGGGCCACCTCGCGGCCGGCGGCGTCCCATATCTCGGTAATGCGCTTATACACCGCGCGCTTTGCGGCCTCGGGCCGGGTAATCAGGGTCAGTTCCTCGTCCAGATGGATGGGGCGGGCCCATTGGCAGGCCAGCTTTGCCAGCAAAAAGGCCACATGCTCGGTTTGGTAGTATTCGTTGGTAAGCCCCAGCGCGGTGCAGTGGTCGGTGGCGGCCTGCTGGCACAGGCGCAGCAGCGCGCCGGGGGTCATGCGGCGGGCAAGGTCGCAGTCCACGCTGTTGACCGTGATTTTTTGGGTATAGGTAGTTGGCTGCATAGATGGTGTTCCTTTCGCAAAAGTGCTTTTTGGGCGGCGGCAAAAATAAAGGCTTCGCCGCCCTATCTGGTACAAACCCGCCCTCCCCATGGGGGAAGGCGGGCATTTTGTACCGGGGCGTCAGATGGGCTGCCGCGCAAAGCGGCGGCAAGGCGGATCGCCCCAAAGGGGCAGGGGAGGATCCCCCGGGGGGCTTTTTGTGGGACCGCCGCTCAATAATCGTCCCGCTTTTTCTTCACGCTGCGCCGCCAGAACAGCAGCACCACCACCGCAAGGGCCAGCACCAAAAAGACCGGGATCAGCCAGCCGTTGCCGTTTTCGTCGTAGCTTTTCATGTCGCTCCAGGCCTTGTCCATCGCGGCGTTCAGTTCGTCCGGCAGCACGTTGAACACCTCGGTGTTGGCCAGCACCTCGGCGCTGGGGTAGGCGATCTCGCTGTATTTCAGCTCGTCGTCCAGCTGCTCCCACACCGTCTGGATGGGGGTGGAATAGCCGATAAAGTCGCAGTTGGCCACCCCCACGTCCCGCTCGCACATATAGTTGATGAACATCTCGGCGGCCTCCTTGTTTTTGCTGCCGGCCGGGATGCAGAGCGAATCCACAAAGTAGTTGGTGCCCTCGCTGGGGAACACAAAGGCAAGGTCCGGGTTTTCGCTGATCATGGTAATGGCGTCCCCCGCGTAGTAGGGGGCAAGGGCCGCCTCGCCGCCCTCCATCTTGTCAAAAATCTCGTCCATCACATAGGCCTGCACCACGCTCTTCTGGGCCTTGAGTTCCTGGGCGATGCGGTCGATGTCCGCGGTGCTGGAGGGGTTCAGGCTCATGCCCAGCTTTTTGGCGGCAATGGCAAAGGCGTCCCGGCTGTTGTTGAACATCAGCACGCTGCCGGCGTACCGCTCGTCCCACAGGGCGCTCCAGGAGGTGGGGGCCTCCTCCACCATGGTGGTGTTGTACACCAGCCCCACCATGCCCCAGGTGTAGGGTACGCTGTAGGCGTCTTCGGGGTCAAAATCCAGCCCGCGGTAGCTTTCGCCAATATCGGCCGCGTTGGGGATGTTTGAGTAATCCAGCGGCTCCAGCATCCCTTCGGCGATCATCTTGCCGATCATATAGTCGCTGGGCACGACCACGTCGTAATCCGCCCCGCCGCTCTTCAGCTTGGCGTAAAGGCTCTCGTTGGTGTCAAAGGTGGTATAGTTTACCTCAATGCCGGTCAGCTCCTCAAAGGCGGCCAGCACGTCAACGCTGTCGTCCGAGCCGTCCGAGATATACAGCCCCCAGTTATACACATTGAGGGTGATGCCCGCGCCGCGAAAGCGCTCCCAGTCGTAATCGGCCGAAACCGAGATGTCCTCGGTCACCTGGATGGTATCCCCCTCGGCGGCGGCGGGCAGGGCCAGCAGGCCGGCGCAGAGGGCGGCGCACAGGGCAAGGGCAAGCAGTTTTTTCAGGTTCATCACAGTTGTTCCTCCATTCGCCGCGGTTTGCGCGGCTCCCGATTTTTCTGCGCAGGGCTTTGCGCAGGGAATGATGGCAGATTTTTGCCGGGGCAGGCCAGCCGCCGCCGTACAGGCTGTTTTTTAGCGGCGCTCGGCCCCTTTTTGCCGGCTGTCCAGATAATTGGAGATCAGGATGATCGAGAGGATCACCAAAAACATGATGGTGGACAGGGCGTTGATCTCCGGGCTTACCTTTTTGCGGGTCATGCTGTAGATGGCGATGGGCAGGGTCTGCAGGGTGCCGCAGGTAAAGTAGGAGATGATAAAATCGTCGATGGAATAGGTCAGGCAGATCAAAAAGGCCGAGAGGATGGCCGGCGTCAGCTCGGGCAGCACCACCTTAAAAAAGGCCTGCCGCGGGTTGCAGCCCAGGTCCAGCGCGGCCTCGTACATCCGCACATCCATCTGCCGCAGCTTGGGCGCGACATTAAAAATAACGTAGGGCAGGCAAAAGGAGATGTGCGCGATCAAAAGGGTGGGCAGGCCAAAGATGTTTTCGGGCAGCTGCCAGCCCAGATGCGCGTTGGCCCAGCCGATGCCGTTTTTGGCCACCACGAACAGCAGCATCAGCGAGACGCCGGTAATGATCTCGGGGTTTACCACCGGCATATAGCTGATGTTGTTGATGACCGCCTGGCTGCCCTTGCCCATGGCGTTGATGCCGATGGCGGCCAGGGTGCCCATCACGGTGGCCGCCACCGCCGAAACAAGGGCCACCACAAGGCTGAGCCAGAGCGCGTTTAAAATCATCTCGTTGGAAAACAGGCTCTTGTACCAGTCCAGCGTAAAGCCGGTAAACAGGGTGCGGCTTTTGCTCTCGTTAAAGCTGAACACCGCCATCACCGCGATGGGCAGGTACATAAACGAAAAGATAAAAACCAAAAATACGCGCTGCAATGCGCGAAAATGCGCTTTCTTCATTACATTACGCCCTCCAGCCCGTCTTCTCCCGCAAAGGTGTTGGTCAGGCTCATGCAGAGCAGCACGATCACCATCAGCACCAGGCTCATGGCGCTGCCGAGGTTGTAGTTGTAGCTGTTGCCCAAAAACTGCAGCTCGATCAGATCGCCCACCAAGAGGTTCGAGCCGCCGCCCAGCATCCGGCTGATGATAAAGGTGGAGACGCTTGGTACAAATACCATGGTGATGCCGGTGGAGATGCCGGGTACCGACAGGGGCACCAGCACGTTGGCCACCACCTGGAACAGATTTGCGCCCAGGTCCTCGGCGGCCTCGATCACGCTCTGGTCGATCTTGACCATCACGGTGTAGAGCGGCAGGATCATGTAGGGCAGGTAGTTGTACACCATGCCCAGCACCACCGCGCCGCTGGTGTTGATCATCGGCACCGGGCCCAGCCCCACAAGGCCCAGCAGCCGGTTGATGATGCCGTTGTTTTCCAAAAGGCTCATCCAGGCGTAGGTGCGCAGCAAAAAGTTCATCCACATGGGCAGCATCACCAGCATCAGCATGATGTGCTGCTTGGACGCCCGCAGCCGCGAGAGGTAGTACCCCACCGGGAAGGCCAGCAAAAGGCAGATCACGGTGGCCACCGCCGCCAGCAGCAGGCTGCGGGCAAACACGGCGGTGTATTCGCCCAAGCCGGTTAGGTTATCCAGCGTAAAGCGCCCCGCGCGGGTGGTAAAGGCAAAATACACAACGATCAAAAGGGGCGCCGCAATAAAGGCGGCCATCCAAACAAGGTACGGCGAGGCAAGGCGTTTGTTTTTGAGCATGGCTTATTCCTCCGTGCGGGCCATGATGTGGATCTCGTCCGGGCCAATGTTCATGCCGATCAGCTCGCCCGGCTGGCTTGCCTGGGTGGAATGGATCATCCACTCGTAGCCCGCCTGCTCCACATGCATCTCAAAATGCACGCCCTTAAAGATCACCTCTTTTACAATGCCGGTCAGCTGGCCCTGGATGGCGGGCACCACCTGCACGTCCTCCGGGCGCACCACCACCTGCACCGGGCTGTTTTTGGCAAAGCCCTTGTCCACGCAGGTAAACTCGCGGCCGGCAAACTCCACCATAAAATCCCGCTGCATAATGCCGTCCAAAATATTGCTTTCGCCAATAAAATCCGCCACAAAGGCGTTTTTGGGCTCGTTGTAAATGTCCTCCGGGCTGCCGATCTGCTGGATGTCGCCCTCGTTCATCACCACCACCGTGTCGGACATGGTCAGGGCTTCCTCCTGGTCGTGGGTCACATACACAAAGGTGATGTCCATAGCCTGCTGCAGGCGTTTGAGCTCCAGCTGCATCTCCTTGCGCAGCTTAAGGTCCAAAGCGCCCAGCGGTTCGTCCAGCAGCAGCACCCGCGGGTGGTTTACCAGCCCGCGGGCAATGGCCACCCGCTGCTGCTGCCCGCCCGAGAGGGTGGCGGTGCTGCGGCGCTCAAAGCCCTTAAGGCCCACCACCTCCAGCATCTCCAGCACCCGGGCGCGGATCTCCTTTTCTTCCAGCTTTTTCAGCCGCAGCCCAAAGGCCACGTTCTCAAACACGTTCAGGTGCGGAAACAGCGCGTATTTCTGGAATACGGTGTTCACCTGCCGCTTGTAGGGCGGCAGGGCGGTAATGTCCTCGCCATTAAAAAAAACACTGCCCGACTTTGGCTCAACAAATCCACCAATAACCCGGAGGGTCGTCGTTTTCCCGCAGCCCGAAGGCCCCAGGAAGGTCACGAACTCCTTGTCATGGATGTCGAGCGAGAGGCCGGTGAGTACCGGCTCCGCGTCAAAATCGACAACAATGTTCTTCAGCGAAACGATCACAGAATGATCCATATACATGCATCCCCCTTTGCGGAAATTTCCCGCCGCCGGCAAAAAAAGCCGGCCGCAGGTCAGCGCCAATTATGCCGCCCCGCAAAGGTTTGTTACACTGCGATGGGCCCAAAAGCCGGCAGCTACAGCGACACATACAACGCCAATGTGTCAGGCTGCGCGGTATCCCGGCAGCCTTAGATGCAACACACAAAGCTAACTATACCGGCAGGGGGGGTGCTTGTCAATAGATTTTTGCAAAATAAAGCAAAAAAGCTGAAAAACCAGCGGATTTTCGGCTTTTTCTAAAAAGGCGGCCGGGTTTGGGCCGCCATCCGCGCAAATCCTCCGCCTTGGCGCGGGTTTGCTCTTAAAAAATGGCAGGGCCGACGCAAAACCCCGCCGGCGCGCGGCCGGCGGGGCGGTTTTTTCTGTGCGGTATGCGGCCGCGCCGCGCATGCGGTGGGGCAGGTCCATGCTGCTGCGCGGGGCCCCTACCCCCGCTCGCCCGGCTCAAAAAAGCGGATCACCCGGCAGGGATTGCCCGCCGCCACGCAGTTGGGGGGCACCGGGCGGTTGACCAGGCTGCCGGCCCCCACCACGCTGTTTTTGCCCACTGTAACGCCCGGCAAAAGGATGCTGCCGCCGCCGATCCAGACGTTGTCCTTGATCTGTACCGGCTGTGCATAGGTCCTAAAAAATGTGCCTCCGTGCGTTTTGCGCGCCGGCCAGTCCGGCCAGAGGCGTTCCTGCGGCAGCACCGGATGGGAGGCCGTGTAAATCTGCACGTTGGAGGCGATCAGCACCCGGCTGCCAATAAAAATGGGCTGATTGTCCACAAAGGTGCAGTTCATGTTGATGACCACATCATCGCCCAAAAAGATGTTTTTGCCGTAATCGCAGTAAAAGGGGGTATCGATCGCCACGTTTTCGCCCATGCCGCCCAGCAGCGCCCGCAGGATGGCGGTTCGCCTTTGGGTATCGCGGTAATCGCAGGCATAGTATGCCCGGGTCAGCTCCCTTGCACGGGCGATCATCTTTAAGGTATCGCTGCCGGCAGTTTCCAAAAAATCGCTTTGCTCGTAATGCATCGGCCGTCACTCCCATCCGGTTTGCCCTGCAGCCCCAAAACGCCGGGGCTTGGGTGAACCTTATGGGTATCATGATAGCGCAGCTTTGCCCGCAAAAGCTATCCCATTCCCGCCATTAAGTATCACGATCCTGCCATTTGCGGCGATACTCAGAGGGGGTGCAGCCGGTGCATTCCCGCAACAGCCTGCCAAAATAGCTGCTGCTGCCAAGCCCGCAGGCCTGGGCGATCTCGGTGACCGACATGTTTCCCTGCGCCAGCATCCGGCAGGCCGCCTGTATCCTGAAAGCCTTCAGATATTCGGCGGGGCTCGTGTGCAGGCAGCCGGCAAACGCCCGGTAGCACGCCCGCTCGCTCAGGCAGGCGGCCGCCGCAAGCTGCCGCACCGAAACCTTTTCGGGGTAATGCTCGTGGATATAGGCCAGCATTGCCTTCACGGCCTCGCTGCCCCTGCCGGAGGCCTGGCTTTGGGCCAGCAGCGGGCGGGCCAGCTTTAGCAGCATCAGCCACAGCTCGGTCAGGGCGGCCCGCAGCCGTGCCTCGTAGCCAAACTCCTCACGGTTCAGGGCAAACGCCCGCAGGATGCACTGCAAAATGGCATCCTCTGCCTCGCCGCCGGGAAAAAGCGGGATCAGCTCAAGCGGGCTTGCGGCAAGGGGGGCGATGTACCTTTGCCCGATCCTGCTGCCCGGCTCCCCGCTCAGCAGCGCGGGGTCAAAGATGTGCAGCAGCTGAATGTTTTTTTGGGTGCGGCCAAGGGGTCTGGTCATGTGCAGCACATTTTGGTTTACCATGCCGCCGCTGCCGGCCTCAAACACCACCCGGCCGCCGGGGGTGTGGTATTCCAGGCTGCCGCTCTCCACATAAAAAAGCTCCACCGTTTTGTGCCAGTGCCAGGGCACCGGGTAGGCGTCCAGCTCGGCCCGGGTGGCAATATAGGGGAAATCCCGCGCAAAGCCGGGCAGCAGCTCCTCCCGGCTGGCGGTGCACAGCTCGATGCCGCGGATCGTCTCCATCCCGGTTCACCTGCCCATCTTAAAGATACAAAAATGCAAAACCCCGCCGGCGCGCGGCCGGCGGGGCGGTTTGTTCTGTGCGGTGTGCTGCCAGCGGGGCCGCCTTGCCTGTGCGGCGCGCGGCCGGCGGGGCCGTTTGCTTGATGCGCGGCTTGGATGCGGTGCACCGCCGCGCGGCAGGGGCCCTTATTCAGGCAAGCTCGGGGGTCACTTCCACCGCGCCGTAGTTGCGCACGCTCAGCACATAGCAGGAACCTTCGCCAAACACCTTTTCCATCGCGGTGCGGTACTGCTCCAAAAGGTGCAGCGGCACAAACGCTTGGATGGTGCCCGCAAAGCCGCCGCCCTGCAGCCGCCAGGCCCCCTCGCTGCCCAGCACCTTTTGCGAAACCGCCAGCCCCACCGGCACACCCTGCTGCTGCGGGTGGCTGATGCTGTAGGCGTTTTGGTTGTACTCAAAGCTCGAGTGCCCGCCCTCCCGGATCAGGGCCAGGAAATCCGCAAAGCGGTTTTGCTTTACAGCCTCGCACAGCTGGCCGGCGCGGCGGCTGTCGGCAAAAAAGTGGATGCTGCGCACCACCGCGCGGTCGCCCAATTTTTCGCGGATGGCCGCGATATTTTCAAAAAACTCGGCCTCGTCTACCTCGCGCAGCACCTGCTTGCCAAAAAAGCCGGCCACCGCCTCCATCTCGGTGCGGATGGCGGCGTAATCCGGGGTAAGGTCGGCATGGCTGCCCTTGGTGTCGGTAATGCACAGGGCGTGGTTCTGGGCGGCAAGGTCAAAGGCCACCTTGCTCACCTGGGGCTGGTCGGGGTCGGCAAAGTCGATGGTGATCGCGCTGCCCACCGCGCAGGCGGTCTGGTCCATCAGGCCGCTGGGCTTGCCAAAAAACAGGTTTTCGGCCTTTTGGCTGATCTGGGCAAGCTCCACCGGGGTAAAGCGCCCGCCGTTGAACTCCATGTTAAAGGCCTGGCCCATCACCACCTCAAAGGCGGCCGAGCTGGAAAGCCCCGACCCGCGCAGCACGTCCGAGGTGGTGTAGGCGTCAAACCCGCCAATCTGGCCGCCCCGCTCCCGGATGCCGGCGGCCACCCCGCGGATCAGCGCAGCCGAGTGGCCCTGCTCCTCCTCCGAGGGCTCCAGGGTGGCAAGATCCACCACATCCTGCTTGTCAAACCCGTAGGACTTGACCCGCACAAACCCATCCGTGTTCTGGCTTACCACCGCGATCACGTCCAGGTTGACCCCGGCCGCCATCACCACCCCATGGTTGTGGTCGGTGTGGTTGCCGCCGATCTCGGTGCGGCCGGGCGCCGAGTAGAGCCGTACCTGCCGCCCCTCGCCGTAGTACCGTTCAAATTCGGCCAGGGCGTCGCAGTACCGCCTGCGCTGGCGGGCCAGCATCCCGTCCGCCGTCCCGTACAGGTTGTTGAACGCCTTGTCGTATGCGCCCGCGCTGATCGCCGCGCACAGTGCTTTTGCATCTGCCATAGCTTTTCTGCCCTTTCTGCCCGCAAACTCAGCAAAACCGGGAAAGCGGCGCGGCAGCTGTGCGGGCAATGCCGCCGCGCGTCCCGCAGAATAAACAAAAAGTGCATGGGATCACAGGCCGTTCTGCGGGCTGTGGGCAGGGCGCAGCCTGCCCTTTTTCCTTATTATAGCAGGTTCGCCGGCCGAGTGAAAGCCAAATTTCTTGTCCGGAATATGGACTTTTGTTGAACGGTTTGCTATAATCAAACTTGTCGGTTTTTGGCGCAGCGCCCGGGCGGGCGGCCGCGCCCGTAAAAACCGCGCGGGAGGGGGAAATGCCGATGGCGGTCGTTTACAAGCAGTCCTTCAAGCAGAACGAGATCGACAACGTGGAGCTGTCCATCTTCAACTGCGGGCGGCAGTACTGCGAGCCGGGCTATACCTGGGGTCCGGGCATCCGGGACCATTATCTCATCCATCTTGTCACGGCGGGCCGGGGGGTCTACCAGACCGGCGGCGCACAGTTTACCCTCGAGGCGGGGGACCTGTTCCTGGCCCGGCCCAACCAGCTCATCCTCTATTCGGCCGACAAAGAAGCCCCCTGGGAGTACCACTGGGTGGGCTTTAACGGGGCCTGCGCCACCAAGCTGGTGCAGCAGCTGCCCTTTACCGAGGCGTCCCCCATCCACCACTGCCGCAGCATGCCCGCCGCGCTCGAGGCGCTCACCAACATCTACCTCTCCCGCGGGCCGGACCCCGCCAGCGAGGCGCTGATGGTAGGCCATCTCTACCTGTTCATTGCCGGCCTGATGAAGGAGGCCTCCGAGCTGGAGCCCCGCTCGGCCAACTCCAGCAGCCAATATGTGCTCAACGCCATCAAGTACATCCAGTTCAACTTTTCGCACGACATCAGCATCGACGACATCGCCAAGTCGGTGGGGGTCAGCCGCAGCCACCTTTACCGGGTGTTTATGAGCAACGTGGGCCAAAGCCCCATCGATTACCTCACCAGCTACCGCATCAGCGAGGCCTGCTACCTGCTGCGCAATTCGCAGCTTTCCATTGCCGAAATCGCCGTATCGGTGGGCTTTTTTGACCAGTTTTATTTTTCGCGGGTCTTTAAAAAGGCCAAGGGCATGCCGCCCAGCAAGTACCTTGCCAGCATTGAAAAGGACGGCCCGCCCCTGGGCGGGCACGGCGCAAAGGAATAGGCCGGCGCGGCCCCGGGCGGGCCGCGGCTGCCCGGCAGCAGCGTTTAAGCCCAAAATGTAGAAAATGCGAGAGGTTTTTTGATGAAACACTTTTTTGTGTGGGTGCTGCGCATCCTGCTCATTGCGGCCGTGCTGTTTGGCTGCTATGAACTTACCCTCTATCTCTCCGGCCAGTTCGACCCGCCGGCCATGGTGGGGTATCTGGACGCCTCCCAGGGCGAAGTGCTGGTGGACGCCGAACTGCTGCGGCAGGGCGCTGCCGGCGCCCAGCTTAGGTTCAGCCAGCGGCAAACCCCGCCAAGTGGGCTGCCCGCCGCCGCCCGCCAGCTGTGTGAGGAGGGGGTGCAGGCCCTTGTCATCAGCCTGAGCGAGCCCTTGAGCCGGGACACGGCAGACGAGATGCTGGCCCTTGCCCGGGAGTGGGGGGTCACCCTGATCTACACCGGCGAGGAGCCGGGCGAGGGGGCCCTGGGCGAAGAAAACCTTGCATGGTACCTTGGCAGCGATCCCGCGCTGGCCGGCGAGGTGCTGGGCCAGCGGGCGGCGATGCTCTTTAGGGAAGGGGACGCGCCGGATTTTAACGAGGACCACCTGCTGCAATACCTCTGGCTGGCCGACGAGACAGACGCCCACCGCGGGGTGCTGCGGCGGTATATCTTAGAGGAGTGCGAGCATTACGGGGTCTACTCAAACGAACTGGGCAGCCTGGAAGGGCCGGCCGACGCCCTGTACGAGCAGGCGCTGGCCGAGTGGGGCGAGCTTGCGGCCAGGCCGGAGATCCTGCTGTGCAGCGGCCCCGAGGCCGCCGAGGCCGCCCGGCAGGCGGCCCAGCGCCTTGGCTGGCATGCCGGGCCGGAGGGGCAGGAGCTGATCCCCATCCTCTGCGCCGCGCCAAACGAGCCTGCCGCCCGCGACCTCTTGGAAACCAGCGGCCTTGCGGGCTGCTGCTACTACGACCTGGAGGGGGTGTCCCGCGCGCTGGCGCAGCTGGCCGTCAACGCCGCGCAGCACGAGTTTGTGGCGCGGGATACCGGCCTTGAGCCAAACGGCAGCGAGTTTTTGCTGCCCTACAAGGCCCTGCTGCCCGGCTAAAAGCGCCGGGCTCGGCCGGGCCAATAACAGGGAGGGACGGGGCAATGCCGGTGCAAAAAAACCAGTGCATCCCGCTTGTGATCGAAAGCATCTCCAGCGACGGCAGCGGCGTGGGCCATTTTGAGGGCCAGGCCATCTTTGTGCCAGACACCGCCCCGGGCGACCGGCTGGAGGTCCGTATTGTCAAGGATTGCAAACGGTACGCCTTTGGCAAGATCCAGCGGGTCATCGAGCGTTCGCCGCAGGTCATCCCGCCGGCCTGCCCGGCCTGCGCCGCCTGCGGGGGCTGCTGCTTTTGGCATCTGGATTACGCGGCCGAGCTCTGCGCAAAGCAGGGCTTTGTGCAGGAGGCCTTCCGGCGGCTGGGCGGGCTGGAGCTGCCGGTGCGGCCCATCCTGCCCTCGCCCCAAACAAGCCGCTACCGCAACAAGGCCCAGTTCCCGGTGCAAAAGGGGCCGGACGGCCATATCCGGGCCGGGTTTTACGCGCAGCGCAGCCACCGGCTCATCCCCTGTGAGGACTGCCTGCTCCAGCCGCCGCTGCTCAACCAGATCGCTGCGGCCGCCTGCGGGCTGATGGAGCAGCTTGGCATTTCCGCCTATGATGAACAGACCCACACCGGCCTTGTGCGCCACCTCTTACTGCGTCTGGGCGCCCGCACCGGGCAGGCCATGCTCTGCGTTGTGGCAAACGGCCGCAGCCTGCCCCGCGCAAAGGAGTTTTGCGCCGCGCTGCAAAGCCGGTTCCCGGCGCTTGTCTCGATCCAGCTCAACTGCAACACCCGGCCCGGCAATGTCATTTTGGGCAGCGAGTGCACCCTGCTGGCCGGCAGCCCCGCCATTGAGGACGAGATGTGCGGCGTGCCGGTCTCGCTGGGGCCGCTCTCCTTTTACCAGGTCAACACCCCGGCGGCCGAGCAGCTCTACCGCGCCGCGCGGGACGCTGCCGCCCTTGGGCCGGGCGAGACCCTTTTGGATCTCTACTGCGGCATGGGCGTCATCGGGCTTTCCATCGCGGGGCCAAACCAGCCGCTGGTGGGGGTGGAGGTAGTTCCCGAGGCGGTCGAGGCCGCCCGCCGCAGCGCCGCCCGCATGGGCCGGCAGAACGCCCGCTTCCTCTGCGCGGACGCGGGCCAGGCCGCCGCGCAGCTTGCCCGCGAGGGGCTGCGCCCGGACGTGGTCCTGCTCGACCCGCCCCGCAAGGGCTGCGATGAGGCAACCCTTACGGCGGTCTGCGCCATGGGGCCGGACCGGGTGGTGATGATCAGCTGCAACCCCGCCACCGCCGCGCGGGACGTGCGCTGGCTGGCCGGGCAGGGCTACCGCCCGCAGTACCTCCAGCCAGCCGACCTCTTCCCCCGCACCCGGCATGTGGAGACTATCGTGTTGCTACAAAGAGAAAACTCGTAGAAATCCTGTGCTTCCAATACTTTGCCCGTCATGTGGTGTTCGACACCGAGGGCGATAAACTCCGCAATAAGCGCATCGAGGACTATATCGCCGTTTCGGTCGTCATTGATATGGAGTGTGGGAACACAAAAATTGAATAGAGTAGGGACAGGCGAACGCCGCAGATTTTGAAAAAAGTCTGCGGCGTTTTTTCATGTCCAGACACCGAAAGGAGCGGAAACCCATGCCAGTATTCCGCGTGGAAAAGAACAAGGGCTACACGGTCATGTCCAACTACCACCTGCGGGACAAATCCCTGTCCCTGAAAGCCAAGGGCCTGCTGTCGCAAATTCTCTCACTCCCGGAAGATTGGGATTATACCCTGTCCGGCCTGTGCTACATCAACCGGGAGAGCAAGGACGCTATTCGTTCTGCTGTCAACGAATTGGAGCGGGCCGGGTACATCGAGCGCCACCAGACCACGGACGAAAGCGGCAAGTTCAGCAGCAACGAGTACATCATCCACGAACAGCCTGTTTCTTTGCCGCCGTCGTTGGATAAACCGTCGTCGGAAAACCCGACAACGGAAAAACCGCCGTCGGAAAATCCAACGCAATTAAATAAAGATAGAGTAACTAAAGACCAATCTATTACTGACCCATCAAGTACCCATTCCATTCCCTCCCTTTCACCCCCTCCCGCTGGAACGGCTGGGGCTGCGGCTTCGCCGCCGGAAAGGAAAAGAACGGAAGCGGCCACGCAGAGCGCCGTTGAGATTTATCGGGACATCATCAAGGAGAATATCGAGTACGATCACCTCCTGCGCTACTCGCAGATCGACCCGGAGGAATTGGACGGCATCGTGGAATTGCTGGTGGAAACCGTCTGCACGGCCCGCAAGACAATCCGGGTGGCCGGTGACGACTACCCCGCCGAGCTGGTAAAGGCCAAGCTGCTGAAACTCAACAGCGGGCATATTGAGTTCGTCATGGACTGTATGCGGCAGAACACCACGAAAATCCGCAACATCAAGAAATACCTGCTGGCGGTGCTGTTCAACGCCCCCAGCACAATGGGAAGCTACTATACCGCCCTCGTCGCCCACGATATGGCGGAGGGTAAAATCTGACAAAGGAGGCCCCGACTATGAAACAGGGCGCATTGATCTTCGACGAGCGGACAGACCGCTACGACATCCGCTTTGACCTGGCTGACTACTACGGCGGTTTGCACTGTGGACAGTGCTTCGACGTGATGGTGGGCGGGCGCTGGAAGCCCACCCGGATTGAGTACGCCGCCGATTGGTATCTGGTGGGCATCCGGGCGGACGACTTGAACGGCCTGCGGGTGCGTATCTGATGCGGATTTACCTGCGGCGGCTGGTAGTGCCGCCTTAGTTTTTATCCCCGACTTCTGGCAAAGGAGGTATGACACTTGCAGGAGGAAGTCACTCAAAAAACTATCGCATTGTCTATGAAAACCGGAAAGCTGACGGCCCAAGTGCTGCAAATGGCCTTGAAGAAGTATTTGGAGGCCAGAAAGCACGGCCCCAAGCTCCACCACGGCCAGCAGAGCTTGAAGCAGTTGAAGCAGCACGGGGCGGCGCTGTCCAACATCGAGATCACGGACGCCAATATCGCCGCTTTCAAGCCCTGCGCCAAGAAATACGGCGTGGACTTCACCTTGCGAAAGGACAAGACCACCCAGCCGCCCCACTACATCGTCATTTTCAAAAGCCGGGACGCGGACAATCTGGAACAGGCTTTCAAGGAGTTCACCGCCAAGAAACTGTCGCGGGAGGCCAAGCCCTCCATCCGCAAGGCGCTGTCTGTCCTGCGGGAAGCGGCGGGCCGGAACGTCCAGCGGGCCAAGGAGAAAATCAGGGAAAGGGGGATGGAGCGGTGAAGCCGGATATAAAGAAAATCATCATCACGAATTTGCCCTATCTGCTGTTCGTGTACCTGTTCGGCAAGCTGTCGGAGGCGTGGCGGCTGGCGGCGGGGGCGGACGCTTCTCAAAAGCTGGTGCATCTGCTGGATAGCCTGGCGGCGGCGTTTGCCAACGGCCTGCCCAGCTTCCACCCCTTTGACCTGTGTATCGGCGTGGCGGGCGCGGTGCTGGTGCGGCTGGCGGTGTACCTGAAAGGCAAGAACGCCAAGAAATACCGCCACGGCATGGAGTACGGCAGCGCCCGATGGGGCGGGGCAAAGGACATCGCCCCCTATATCGACCCCGTGTTTGAAAATAACATCCTGCTCACCCAAACGGAACGGCTGACGATGAACGGCAGGCCCAAAGACCCCAAGACCGCCCGGAACAAGAATGTGCTGGTGATTGGCGGTTCCGGCAGCGGCAAGACGAGATTTTTTGTCAAACCCAACCTCATGCAGATGCACAGCAGCTATTGCATCACCGACCCGAAAGGCAGCCTCTTGATCGAGGTAGGCCAGCTTTTGAGGCGGGGCG
>CAJTVI010000042.1:0-10048 GCA_910579545.1 uncultured Oscillospiraceae bacterium
TTGGGCTGTTTTTGCCCCATTGCCTCGTTCTGCGCCCCTTTTTGCTGCTTGAGCCTTTGTGTTCTTTGACAGACTGAAAGGGCGAAGAGGCTATGCCTCTTCGCCCTTGCTGTTTGCGTTCTTTCTTGCCCTCCGCTGCCCCGGCCCTGCTGTTTGGCCAGGGCGTTTTTCCGTGTTTACCCCTCATCCCCGTGCTGCGCGGCCAGCCGGGCGGCCAGCTCGGCCAGCTGGCGGCGCACATCGGCCGGCTCCACCACCTCGACCCCGCCGGCAAAGCCGGCCACCCAGCCCAAAAACTGGGGGCTTACCGCGGCCGGCACGGTCAGGTCAAAGCGGCCGTCCTCTCCCGGCAGCAGGGTCACGCCGGCGCCAAACCGGTCCAGCATGGGGCCCACCAGCTCGTTTTTGCAGCGCAGCCGCACCGGCTGCTCCCGGCCGCCGAACATGCCAAAGGTGCGGCGGGCGTAGGCGGCCATGTCAAAGCCCTCAAACAGTTCCCGGCCGGCGCGGTTTGCCTCGCAGGGCTCGATGCCGCTCATCTTGTCCACCCGGTAATGGCGGATGCCGCGGCCCTCCTCGTAGGCGATGAGGTAGTAGTTGTCGTTGTCCCAGGCAAGGGACCAGGGGCTTACCTGGTACCGCGCGCCGCCCCGCCGGGGCTGCTTTTGCTTTTGAAGGGTCCATTCCAGGTATAAAAAGCTCACCTGCCGGTTTTCGCTGATGGCGCTGTGCAGGGCGTCCACGTTGTAGTAGATGCTCTCGTTCATGGTTTTGACCCGGTTTGCCACAAACACCTGCCGCTGCATCTGTTTGGCCTCGTGCTCGCTGGCAAAGCCCTCCAGCTTGCGGATCAGCTGCTCGGACTTGCGGCGGGTGATAAACCGGGAAGCCTGCACCGCGTCCATCAAAAGCTTCAGTTCGGGCAGCTCAAAGGTGCGGCTGGCCAGCCAGTAGCCGCCGCACCGGCCCCGGGCCAGCTCGATGTCGTACCCTTCCTGCTGGAGGGCCAAAATATCGCTGTAGATGCTCTTGCGCTCGGCGGTGTAGCCCGCCTCCTCCAGCATCCGCAGCAGGGCGGGGGCGCCCAGCCGGTGGTCGGGGTCGGTTTTGCGGGCAAGGATCCTGAGCAGGGCCAGCGGCCTTGCTTTTTGTCCCTCGGTGCGGGGCATAGGGCATCCCCCTCCTTGTTTTGATTGCCGGCGGGTATTTGGCTCCCGCCTTTTATGCCGTTATTCCCCCGGCTGCCCCGGCTTTTTGTCAAAGGCGGCGCGGCGCTGGGTGGAGAGGGCAAACATCTCCTTGAGGGCCTCAGCGTCGCCGGCGGCCAGCCGCTCCTTGAGGGTCTGGAGGGTGGCTGTAAACTGGTCGATCTCGGCAATGAGGTTTTGCCGGTTCCACAAAAACAGTTCGGCCCACATGCCGCCGTTGATCCGGGCGATGCGGGTGAGGTCCCGGAAGGAATCGCCGGTGTACTCGGCAAGGTGGCCGTTGTCGGACGCGCACATCAGGCTGACCGCGATGGCGTGGGTAAGCTGGCTGACATAGCCGATCATCCGGTCGTGCTCGGCCGGGCTGAGAACGCAGACATGGGCAAAGCCGAGGGTCCCGGCCAGGGCCCGGGCAAACGCGATG
This sequence comes from uncultured Oscillospiraceae bacterium, assembly GCA_910579545.1. GTDB lineage: Bacteria > Bacillota > Clostridia > Oscillospirales > Ruminococcaceae > UBA7177. Next base: position 1,633 of record CAJTVI010000042.1, read on the forward strand.
CCGCGGGGGGTGTTTTGTTCGGTGGGGGTAATAAGGAAGTTGGCGGGGGAAAAATCCACCAGCTCGGCGTTCTGCGCGCCGCTGAGCTCCCGCCCGGCCATGGGATGGCTGCCGATGAACTCGACCCCCGGGGGCAGCAGCTCCTGCAGCGGCTCCACCAGCCCCTGCTTGACCCCGGCCAGGTCGGTGATGAGGCAGCCGGGCTTGCAGAACCGCCCCCACTGGCCGGCCCATTCCAGCATGGCGGAAGGGGTCTGGGCCAGGATGATGTAATCGGCCGCCGAGACAAGGCCGGCATAGTCCCCGGTTTTGCCGGTTTGGATATAGCCCTTTTGCAGGGCGGTCTCCAAATTGGCCCGGCCGCGGTTGACCCCGTCCACATGCAGGCCGGCCCGGGTAAGGCCCAGCGCGTACCGCGCGCCCAGCAGGCCAAGGCCCGCCACCAAAAAGCGGTCGGTTTTTTGAAAGGTCACTCCTTCAGCACCACCTTTGCGTTCAGGGCGTTCAGCACCTCAAAAAAGCCGGGCCAGCTTTTGCGCACCGCCTCGGCCCCGTGGATCTCGGCCCGCAGGCCGGCGGCCAGGGCCATCACGGCCAGCGACATGACCACACGGTGGTCGTTGTGGCCTTCCAGCGGGCTGGGCAATACCGGCCGGCCGCCCCGCAGCCGCACGGTGTCCTCGGTGGCAGATATCTTTACCCCAAATTTTTCCAGCTCCTTCTGCATGGCCTCGATCCGGTCGCTCTCCTTAAGGCGCAGCCTTCCGGCGTTATAAATGACCGTTTCGCCCTCGCAAAAGGCGCCCAGCACCATCAGCACCGGGCCGAGGTCGGGGCAGCAGGCAAGGTCGATATCAACGGCGTGCAGCGGGCTTTTTTCAAAATGCACCGCATCGCCCTCACGGCAAAAATTCGCGCCGCAGCGTTCCAAAATGGAAAGGATGGCGGCGTCGCCCTGCAGGGAATCCGGACGCAGGCCGGTGACCGTGACGCCGCCGCGCACCGCGCCCAGCACGGCCAAAAAGGCGGCCTGGCTGTAGTCGCCCTCCACGGTATAGTCCCGGTTGCGGTAGCGCTGGGGGGCGGGGATCTCCAAAAGGTCCGGCTCGTCGGGGCTGAAATGGGCCTCGACGCCAAAATCGGCCAGGGCGGCAAGGGTCATGTCCACATAGGGGCGGCTCTCAAAGGGGGGCAGGACCCGGATGGTGCTGGGGCGCTGCAGGAGCGGCAGGGCAAACAGCAGCCCGCTGATGAACTGGCTGGAGACCCCGCCGGGCAGCCGGTATTCGCCGGGCGAGAGCGCGCCCTTGAGCAGGATGCCCTGTTCGGCGTGGCAGAACAGCAGGCCCTGCTGCAAAAAGATGTCCTGATAGACGTTTTGGGGCCGGGCAAACAGACGGCCGCGGCCGGTAAACTGCACCTGCTGGCCGCAGAGGCTGAGCACCGGGATGAGGAACCGCAGGGTGCTGCCGCTCTCGCCGCAGTCTACCGGGCGCAGCAGGGTGGCAAAGCCGCCCCGGCCCAGCACCTCGGCCCAGTCCGGCCCGGTTTTGACCCGCGCGCCCATGGCGCTTACAGCGCCAAGGGTGGCACTGACGTCCTGGCTGAACTCCAGATGCTCGATGCGGGAAACGCCCCGCGCCAGCGCCGCCGCCAGCACCGCCCGGTGGGCCATGCTTTTGGAGGGGGGCGCCGCTGCCGTGCCCCCCACTTCGGATGGTTCGATGTATGCCGTCATGCGGTTCTCCTTTTTTATGCCAATCTCTAATTGAATTGGCCAATATGGGGGCCTTGGCCCCCATACCCCCCTTATGGGAAATGATTCTATTGGAGGAGGCATAGAGCGATATAACCCGCCTGAAACGCTCCAAATATCCCTGAAATATGCTTCATGCGATGGCTTGGTTTTTTTAACCAGCGCAAATGAGTAAACCATGGGCCGCACGGAAAGTTCCGTGCGGCGGGATGGGGGTCTGGGGGACATGTCCCCCAGATTGGCCCCATATTGGCCTTAATTACAGCCTGCGCCCCACCACCGCGGCCACGGCGCGGCACTTGTCGATGGTTTCGCGGAACTTGGCGGGCTTAAGGCTCTGTGCGCCGTCGCTGAAGGCGTGCTCGGGATCGGTGTGCACCTCGATGATCAGGCCGTCGGCCCCGGCGGCCACCGCCGCAAGGCTCATGGCCTCCACATACCGGTAATTTCCGGTCGCGTGGCTGGGGTCGATCACGATGGGCAGATGGGTTTTTTCCTTGATGATCGGGATCACCGATAGGTCGAGGGTGTTGCGGGTATACGGCTCAAAGGTGCGGATGCCCCGCTCGCAGAGGATCACCTGCTCGTTGCCGCCGGCCATGATATACTCGGCGCTCATGATCCATTCCTCGATCGTGTTTGCCAGCCCCCGCTTTAAGAGGATGGGCTTATCGATCCTGCCCAGCGCCTTGAGCAGCTGGAAATTCTGCATGTTTCGCGCGCCCACCTGGATCAGGTCCACATACTCCACAAACTCCTCGATCCGGTCCTCGCTCATCAGCTCGCTCACGATCGGCAGCCCGGTGACCTCCCGCGCCTTGACCATGTCCAGCACCCCCTCGGTGCCCAGCCCCTGGAAGGCGTAAGGAGATGTGCGCGGCTTGTAGGCCCCGCCCCGCAGCATATCTCCGCCCGCGTCCTTGACCGCCTGCGCGATTTCCACCACCTGGCTCTCGCACTCGACGCTGCACGGCCCGCCGATCACCGCGATCTTTTCCCGGCCGCCGATCCTGACCTTGCCCCCCGCAACGGGGATGACGCTGTCCTCCTGATGGAACAGCCGGTTGGCCTTTTTGTAGGGCGCCGACACCCGGGTAACGCTCTCGACCCAGGGGTTCGCCGCGATCTGCTTTTCGTTGAGCTTGGTGGTATCGCCCACCAGGCCAAACACGTTGTAATCCTCGCCCCGGATCAGGGTAACCTGTAACCCCTGGGCCTCGAACCCATCGATGATGCGTTTGATTTCGTCCTGCGGCGTGCCGCGTTTGGTAGAGATGATCATTGCGCAATACTTCCCTTTCCCATCATTTCGATCGTTTCCTTTAAAAATCGGGCGGCGCTTAAATACCCCTCGATGCCCTCCCCGATAAAATGCCCCTGGCAGGCCATGCCCGCATAGCTGATCTGCCGGAACGGCTCCCGCTTGGTCACATCGCTGATATGCACCTCGGCGGCCGGCAGCGCCACCGCCTTGAGCGCGTCCAGGATGGCGATGCTGGTGTGGGTGTAGGCCCCCGGGTTGATCACGATGCCGTCGTACCGGCCCAGCGCGTCCTGGATGGCGTCCACCAGATCCCCCTCGTGGTTGGACTGGTAGAACTCCGCCTCCACCCCCATCTTTTTGCAGCCGGCGTATACGTACTGCACCATCCCCTCGTAATCCACCGTGCCGTAGATGCCCGGCTCCCGCACCCCCAGCATGTTAAGGTTTGGCCCGTTCAGGATCAATAGCTTCATAAAACCCCTCCATCGCCGCCCTCACCGCGGCATTGAATGTTGTGTTGTTGGGCACCACCGCGTCCGCCGCCGCCAGATACAGCGGCCGGCGCTCGGCCTCCATCGCCGCCAGCGCCTCGGCGCTTTTGGAGAGCGGCCGCCCGCCCCCCACCGAAAGCTGGTCCAGCGGCCGGTCCAAAAAAAGCACCGGCCCGTTCTGGCGCAGCGCCCGGACATTGCCCGCCGTTTTGACCACGCCGCCCCCGCAGGAGAGCACCTGGCCGTGCTCCTTGGCAAACCGGGCCGTAACCTCGGCCTCGAGCTGCCGGAAGCCCCCCTCCCCCTGCTGCGCAAAGATCTGCGGGATGGGCATGCCCGCCGTTTTAACGATCTCGGCGTCCAGGTCCACAAAGGCCTTGTTCAGCCGTTTTGCCAGCTGCCGGCCCACGCTCGTTTTGCCGCTGGAGGGCATGCCGATCAGGCTGAGGTTGGCGATCTCGCCCCTCATTTGGGCCGTGATGCGCGGGATGGCCGCCTCGTCCAGCTTTTTGCCCATAAAATGCTCCGCCGCATACACCGCCTGGGCCACCAGCATCCCAAACCCGCTCTCGGCCGGGATGCCCCGCTCCTCCGCGCGTAATATCAGTTCTGTTTTAAACGGATTGTATATTACATCCGCCACCGCGCGCAGGTTGGGCAGGGCGTCAAGGTCCAGCAGGCACTCCCCCACCTGGGGGTACATGCCGGCCGGGCTGGTGTTGATCAGCACCTCCACCTCCGGATGGCGGGCGGCCTCCTCATAGCTGACCACCCGCGCCCCCTCGGGCAGGGCGGCCCCGCCGGCCGGGCGGCGGCTGGCCACTAAGATGCTTTTGGCCCCCTGGTGCTTTGCCACCGCAAGGGCGGTGCGGCAGGTGCCGCCGGTGCCCAGAATCAGCAAGCTGCGCCCGGCAAGGCTTACCCCCAGGCAGGCCAGCAGGTACTCCATGCCGGAAAAATCCGTGTTATAGCCATAGAGCCGGCCGCCCCGGCGAACCACCGTATTGACCGCCCCGATGGCCGCCGCGCGCTCGTCCAGCTCGTCGCAGTAGGGGATGACCAGCTGCTTGTACGGCACCGTGACATTGATGCCCTTAAAGGCCCGCCGCTCCAAAAAGGCGCGGGCCTCGGCCTCGGTGGGCAGGGGGCAGAGCTCGTACCGGTAGCCGCCCAGCTGCTGGTGGATGGGTTTGGAATAGCTGTGCCCCAGCTTTGCCCCGATCAGCCCGTATTCCAGCGCCGGCGGGGCGGGGCAGCCGGCCGCGGCCTGTGCCAGGCGGGCTTCTGCGGCCTGTTCCGGGCAGCCGTCCGCGGCCTGTGCCAGGCGGGCTTCTGCGGCCTGTTCCGGGCAGCCGTCCGCGGCCTGTTCCGGGCGCGGGGCCGGGCCGTTTGCGGGCGCGGCTGCGCTGTTTGCGGGGTGCTGCTGATCCTTCACGGGTTTTCCCCCTCTCGCTGCCACAGGGCGCCAAACCGCTGGGTCAGCAGGTCCAAAAGGCCAAAGGCCACCGCGCTGTCCTGCACCACCCGGGCCCGGTGCAGGATGCAGGGGTCGTGCCGGCCGGTAAGCTGCAAAACCGTCTCGCAGCCCGCCGCAAGGTCCACCGTCTGCTGGGGCTTGTAGATGCTGGGGGTGGGCTTTACGGCGCTGCGCAGGACCAGCGGCATGCCGTTGCTGACCCCCCCGTTGATGCCGCCGTTGCGGTTGGCGGCGGTGCACACCCGGCCGTTTTGCAGCCGGAAGGGGTCGTTGGCGGCGCTGCCCCGCAGCTCGGCCATGCCAAAGCCGGCCCCAAACTCCACCCCTTTGACCGCCGGGATACTAAAGAGCAGGTGGGCCAGCACGCTTTCCACGCTGTCAAAAAAGGGCTCGCCCACCCCGGCGGGCAGGCCCAGCACGGCGGTTTCCAGCACGCCGCCCACGCTGTCGCCCTCGGCGGCCGCAGCCCGCACCGCCGCCTGCATCGCCTGGCCGGCGGCGGCATCCAGCACCGCAAACTGCTGCTGGGCGTTCAAGGCGTCCAGCTGGGCGGCCAGGGCGGCCTCCTCTTCGGCAAAGGGGGCGTCCGGGATGCCGGCGCAGCGGGCCAGGTGGGTGCCGATGCGCACCCCCTTGGCGGCCAGCACGCTCTGGCAGATGGCCCCGGCCGCCACCAGCGCCGCGGTGACCCGGCCGGAAAAATGCCCGCCGCCCCGCGCGTCCTGGAAGCCGAGGTACTTGGCCCCGGCGGCGTAGTCGGCATGGCCGGGGCGGGGGATGTTTTTGAGCTTGTCGTAATCGGCCGGGCGGGTGTTGGTGTTCTCGATCATGAGGGCCAGCGGGCTGCCGGTGGTGCGCAGCGGCTGGCCCGGCCGCCGCAAAACCCCGCTCAAAAACCGCACGGCGTCCGGCTCGGTGCGGCCGGTGGAGAGCCCGTCGCCCCGGGCGCGGCGCTTGTCCATCTGGGCGGCAAGGGCCGTTTCGTCCACCAAAAGGCCGGGGGCCAGGCCGTCCAGCACCGCGCCCACGGCCGGGCCGTGGCTCTCGCCAAAGATAGTAAGGGTCACGGCGCAGCCAAAGCTGTTTTTCATGGCCTTACGCCTCCCTCCCGGGCGCTTTGCCGCCGTATACCAGCTGTTCCAGCGCCTCGAGCGGCTGCTTGTCCAGCCGCCAGCAGCCCAGCCCCGGCACCTTGACGAGGGTGATCGTTCCGCCCGAGGCCTTTTTGTCGTGCCGCATATACTCCAGCACCTTTTGCTTGTTGTACCCGGCCCGGTAGGGCAGGCCCAGCCGGCGCAGCACCGCCCGCGTCCGCTTTGCCAGCTGCTTGTCCTCGATCATGGGCAGCATGCCCAGCGCCACGCACTCGCCGTGGTAGTACCCGTTTTTGCGCCGGCCCTTGACCCCCCGCACCGCCTCGATGCCGTGGCCAAGGGTGTGCCCAAAGTTGAGCACCGCCCGCTGGCCCTGCTCGGTCTCGTCCTGCTCCACGATCCGCTTTTTGACCAGCAGGCTGCGGTAGAGGATCTCCTCGATCTTCTGCTCAGGGTCGTACTGCTCAAACAGGCAAAAGAGCTCGGGGTCGCAGATCAGCCCGGCCTTGACCGCCTCGGCCAGGCCGTTTACATACTGGCGGCGGGGCAGGGTGTCGAGGACGTCGGGGTCGATCACCACTAATTTGGGCTGCCAGAAGGCCCCGATGATGTTTTTGGCGTCCCCCAGGTCCACCGCCACCTTGCCCCCGATCGAGGAATCGATCTGGGCCAGGGTGGTGGTGGGGCAGTTGATAAAGTCGATGCCGCGCATATAGGTGGCGGCCACAAAGCCGGCCAGGTCCCCCACGACCCCGCCGCCCACCGCGATGATCAGGTCCCTGCGGCCAAGCCCGGCGTCCAGCGCGGCCTTTTGCACCTTTGCGTACACCGCAAGGCTCTTGCTGGCCTCGCCCTGGGGCACCGTGACCACCCGGCCCTCCCCGCACTGGGCGCACACCCGCTGGGCATATTCGGCGGGCACGCCGCTGTCGGTCACCACCAGCACCCGGCGGTCCAGATGGGCCAGCTGGCCCACCCAGCCCAGCGCCCCGCGCTTTAAGATGATGTCGTAGCTGCGCTCGCGCAGCCGCATGGTCAGCTTCATGGCTCGCTCCTCCCTGCGCGGGCAGGCCCCGCGCGGCCGGTTTTGCCCTCAGCGGTCAAACACGCCAAGGATGCGCACGGTACGGCAGACCGTCTCGAGGGTTTCCAGCAGCTTTTGGCCGCCGGCCGCCCGGGCGTCGCCCACCAGCTCGGCATAAAAATAGTATTCAAAGGGCACGTGGGGCATTGGGCGGCTCTTGATGCACTCCATATTGAAGCCGGCCTCCCCGATGGCCTGGATCACCCGCGCCAGCCGCCCGGCCTTGTGGTCCACCGTAAACAGCAGGCTGAACCGGTTGCCGGCGGCCGGGCACTCCCGCCCCACCACGATAAAGCGGGTGGTGTTGTCCTCGTCGGTGCTGATATCCCGCGCAAGCACCTTAAGGCCGTAGAGGGCGGCGGTGTCGGCGCTGGCAATGGCGGCCTTGGCAGGGTCGCCGCACTCGGCCACATGCCGGGCCGCGGCCGCGGTGTTGGGCCATTCCCGCGCGGGCAGGCCCAGGCTTTTGAGGAATTTTTCGCTCTGGCGGATGGCCTGCTGGTGGCTGTACACCTCCCGCACATCCGCAAGGCTCGCGCCCGGCAGGCCCAGCAGGTTCTGGCTCACCGGCAGATCGTACATCCGCACCACCGAAAGGCTGTGGCTGTAACAGAGGTCCAGCACGGCCGACACGTCCCCCGCGTGGCTGTTTTCAAAGGGGAGCACCCCAAACTCGGCCTCGCCGGCCTCCACCTTGTCAAACACCTCGTCCCAGGTGGCGCAGGCCAGCTGCCGCGCGTGGGGGAACAGGCGGCTGAGCGCGATCTGGCTGAAGGCCCCCTCCACCCCCTGGTAGGCCACGGTATCCCGGCCCAGCAGCGCGGCCTGGTACTGTTTGGAAACGGCCATCTGCTCCCGCAAAAGATCCTCGTAATAGGGCCGCAGCTCGGGCCGCTCCAGCAGCGCGAGGTTTTTTTTGAGCACCTCGGCCTCCCGCCCGGCGTCCAGGATGGGCAGCCCCTTCTGCCGCTTATAGGCGATGACCTCTTCCACCGCGGCCATCCGCTCCTCAAACAGGGCAGCCATCTGCCGGTCCACCCGGTCGATCGCCTGCCGCGCCGCCTCCAGCTGGTCCATCCGCGCCGCCTCCTCATTTGTCACAGATACCAATATTATAGCATACCGGCACACGGCGGGGCAACAGCCGGCGGCGGGTTATTTCGCGTTCTTTCGCGCCTGTGCGGGGTGTATCCCCGCAAAAAACACAAACAGCAAAGCGGCGGGCGCGGAGGGCCAAAACCGCTCTCCGC
>CAJTVI010000042.1:10058-22740 GCA_910579545.1 uncultured Oscillospiraceae bacterium
GACATTTGCGTCTGTCCGCTCTCCGCGCCCGCCGCGATGGGCAAAGCGTCATTCAGGGGTTGACATAATTGCGCACCAGCGCCTGCAAAAGGTCGTCCCGGTCCACCTTGCGGATGAGCGAGCGGGCGTTTTTGTAGGTAGTGATATAGGTGGGGTCCTCCGAGAGGATATAGCCCACCAGCTGATTGACCGGGTTATAGCCCTTTTCTTTGAGCGCGTCGTAGACCTCCTGCATCACGGCGCGGATCTCGCGTTCACGCTCATCATAGATGGAAAAAACGGCGGTGGGATCGGACATGGCAGGACGCCTCCTTTGCACAGCGGGCCGGCCGGGTACCGCGGCGGGGATGGGGGCGGCCGGAAGCTCCCGCGCCCCCCTTGCCCCATATGCCGCTGCCGCCGGCGCGGCCGCAGAAATCATCGGTCACAGCTGCTTATACTCCAAGTTTATTATACACAAAAACGCCGGAAAACGCAAACGAATTTTGGGGAACATTTAAAATGGCGCTTAAAATGCGCGGGCTTTCCCCTGCCCGGCCTGCCCGCTTTTGGGATTTTGGGGGAGTGGACAAAGCTGTGCGATTGTGCTATAAATAAAATGTATTGTTATGCGCTGCCAATGCCGGGCCTGCCGGCTTTCCGGCCGCTTTTTGCGGGCCTGCCGGCCGGAACGCGGCCCTGTGCGGCAGTGTTTGAAAGCGCCGCGCGGGGTCGGGACAGGGCCTTTGCCGCGGCGCCAAAAAGGAGAAAACGCCATGAGCCCTTTCAGCAGCCCGCCTTATGCGGGCAATGGGCTGGACGGCCTGCGCCGGACGGCTGGAAAAAGGCGGGCCCTGTGAAGGGCCGGCGTACAGGGGTGCTGCTTGGGCTGCATCTGCTGCTGATGGTCTATTCGCTCAGCAGCGTTTTGAGCAAGCTCTCGGGCCGGTACAGCTGGCCCGAGCCCGGGCTGTTTTTGTGCGCCTTTGGGGTGCTGGGGCTGCTGGGGGTGTACGCGCTGGGCTGGCAGCAGGTGATCAAGCGGATGCCGCTTACCGCCGCCTTTGCCAACAAGGCGGTAACGGTGGTGTGGGGGCTCGTGTGGGGCGTTTTGCTGTTTGACGAGGCGGTGACCCCCGGCAAGCTGGCCGGCTGCGCGCTGGTAATGGCGGGTGTGGCCCTGTTTGCGGCCGAGGAGGGCAAACCATGAGCGGCGCTGTGTATGTGGGGCTCTGCCTTGTTTCGGTGCTGGTGGGGGCGGTAAGCCAGGTGCTGTTAAAAAAGGCGGCCCTGCGCCGCTACAAAAGCTTTTGGGCCGAGTACCTCAACCCGCTGGTCATCGTCGCCTATGGGCTGTTTGTGGGCTCGGCGCTGCTGACCATGCTGGCCTACCGGGGCATCCCTTTGAGCCTTGGGCCGGTGCTGGAATCCACCAGCTACCTGTACGTTACCCTGTTTGGGGTGCTGATCTTCCACGAGCGGTTTACCGCAAAACGGGCCCTTGCGCTGGGCCTGATCCTTGCCGGCATCGCGGTGTATGCCTTTGCCGGCTGAAACGAGGGCGAACCAATGCTGCTGAGTTTTGTGATTCCCTGCTACCACAGCAGCGCCACCCTGCCCGGGGTGGTGCACGAGATCGAGGAAACGGTAACGGCGGACGGCCGGTACGACTATGAGGTCATTTTGATCAACGACAACCCGCCGGACGATACCTGGCGCACCATCCAGGCCCTCTGCGCCGAAAACGAGCGGGTGCGGGGGGTGTCGATGTCCCGCAATTTTGGGGAGTATTCGGCCGCAATGGCCGGCTACCGGCTGGCCAGGGGCGACATTGTCGTACGGCTGGACGACGACGGCCAGACCCCCCCGCGGGAGAGCTTCCGGCTGATCGACGCGCTGGATGACGAAACCGATATCGCCTACGCCATCTACCCCAAGAAAAAGCACGCCGCCTGGCGCAACTGGGGCAGCAGGCTGAACGACTGGACCGCCTGCTGGCTGATCGGCAAGCCCAAGGGGCTTTACCTTGCCAGCTACAACGCGGCCAAGCGGTTTGTGGTGGACGAGATCGTCCGCTACCAGGGCCCCTACCCCTATGTGGAGGGGCTTGCTTTGCGCAGCACCGCGCGGGTGCGCAATGTGCCGGTGGACCACAAGCCCCGGGAGGAGGGGCACTCGGGCTATTCGATGGGCAAGCTGGTAAGCGTTTGGCTGAACTGCTTTACCGGCTTTTCGGTAAAACCGCTGCGGCTGGCCGCCTTTGCCGGGATGTTTTTTGCGATGCTGGGCTTTATAATGGCGGTGGCCGTGGTGATCGAAAAGCTGGTTTTGGGGGACGTGGGCAGCGTTGGCTGGAGCAGCCTGATGTGCGTTTTGCTGGTGATGGGCGGCCTGATCATGGCGATGCTGGGCATTTTGGGCGAATACCTGGGCCGGCTGTACCTGAGCATGAGCGCCGCGCCCCAGTATATCATTTTGGAAAAGTGCAACCTGCGCGCGGAGAACCGGCCGTGAGCGGCCCCCGCCGTTCCGCCCTGGGCCGCTGGCTGCCCTGGGCCGTGCTTGCCGCCGCCTTTGCCGCGAACCTTTTGCGCTGCACCCGCAGCTTTTGCTGGGCGGACGAGAGCTTTTATCTCGCCATTGCCCACCGTTTTTGGCTGGGGGAGCTTCCCTTTGTGGACGAATGGTACCACGCACAGGTCTACGTTGTGCTGCTGATGCCGTTTTACAGCCTGTACCGCGCCCTGTTTGGCAGCGCACAAGGGGTGTATCTGGCGGCACGGCTGGTGTTTGTATGCTTAAGCGGCGCAGCCAGCGCTTTTGTTTACACCACCCTGAAAAAGCGCGAGGGCCGGGCGGCCGCGCTGGCCGCCGCGCTGCTTTGCCTGTTCTACTCCCGCGCAAATATCGAGGGGCTTTCTTACTACAACCTCTCGCTGCTTTTTTGTGCGGTGGGCGCGGCGGCGCTTTACCGGGCCTTTGGCCGGGCGGACGGCGGGGCTTTGCTCCACTGCTTTTTTGCGGGCGCGTGTATGGCCCTGGCCGTTGTATGCAGCCCATTTTTTGCCCTGCTTTGGGCAGTGATGGCCCTGCTGCCGCTGCCCCGGTTTGCCCGCTGGCGGCGGGCGGCGGCCTGCTTTTTGCTGGGCACCGCCGCAAGCGCCTGCTGCTACCTTGCCTGGCTGCTGGCGCGGGTTTCGCCCGCGCAGATCCTGGAAATGCTGCCCTATGTGCTAAGCACCCCGGAAGCCAACGTGCGCAGCCTTAAAACCCTGCTGATGGCCTTTGCCCTGCCGGCCTACCAGTTCCGGTATACCCTGCCGCTCTGGGGCGGGGCCCTGGTTTGGGCCGCCTGGCGGGTGCTGGTGCGCCGCCGGCCCTTTGCCGCCCGCGAGGCGGTGCTGCCCGCCGGGCTGAGCCTTGCCGCGCTGGCGGCCAACCTGCTGCTCTGCGGCCGGATGCCGGGGCGGCCGCACGCGGCGCTCTGCCTTACGGCCCTCTGCCTGTTTTTGCTGCTGCCCGCCGGCCGCCGGCCCATGCGCTGCTTTTGGTGCTTTGGGCTGCCGGGGGCGGTGCTGGCGGTTTCGTGGCAGCTTTCGTCCGACACACGGTTTTCGGCCATGACCATTGGGTTTGCGCTGGCCAGCATTTGGGCGGCGGTTACGGCGGCCCGGTTTGCCGGCTGGCTGCGCGCAGAACTTTGCGGCCCGGCCGGATGGCAGGATACGCCCCGCCGCGGCGCAAAAGCCCGGCTTTTGCGGGCGCTGCCCATGCTCTGCCTTGTGCTCTGCCTGGCCGGCCCGGTGCTGGCCGCGGCGGTGCAGCGGATGGTGCTGGTTTACCGGGACGACCCCATCCAGCTCTGCACCACCCGCATCGAGGCCGGCCCGGCCCGGGGGCTTTATACCAGCGCCGAAAACGCCCGGCTTTACCGCGAGGTGTACGAGGTGCTGGCCGCCTTGCCGGACGGCAGCGGGCCGCTCTACCTTTCCAGCCTGCTGCCCTGGGGCTACCTTGTAAACGACCTGCGCTGCGGCGCGCCGGGCAGCTGGCGCACCCCGCTGGACCATGTACAGCTGCCGGATTACTATCGGGTGAACCCCCAGAACTTCCCCCGCACCGTGCTGGTACTGGATGCGGGATATGGCCGCTACCGCTCGACCGTGGAGGGCACCGAGGAACCCTGCCCCAACGCCAACGTGACCGAAGGCTGGTTTTTAAACGAACTTGCGGCGCGGGGCTACCGCTGCACCAGGACCCCCTGCGGGCTGCTCTACCAGGCGCCCTGAACCTTTTACCTCGCATAAAGCGCCCGCCCTCCCCTTTTGGGGAGGGCGGGCGCTTTTGTGAATCGTATGGGCTTAATACTTATCCATCGAGCTGCTGGCCGAAGAGCTGTACTCATGCTGGGGCGCGGGAGCGGGCGCGGGGCGGCTGCCGCCCTGACGGACCCGGAAGCCGGACATGACCTGCCGCATGAGGGCTGCCTGGGAGGCAAGCTCCTCGCTGGCAGCGGCAGACTCCTCGCTGGTGGCCGAGTTGGTTTGTACGACCGCCGAGATCTGATCGACCTGGTCGGTGATCTGGGCGATGGCGTTGGACTCCTTCTCCACCGCGTCGGCGATCACGCCCATGCCGCCCACGGCCTTGCCGGCCAGCTCCATGGCCTTATCCAGCGAGCTGGAGACCTGCTCGACGATCGAGGCGCCATGGTTGACGGTATCCAGAGAGCCCTCGATCAGGCCCTTGGTGGCCTTGGCGGCCTCGTCCGACTTGGAGGCCAGGTTGCGCACCTCGTCGGCCACGACCGCAAAGCCCTTGCCGGCCGAGCCCGCGCGGGCGGCCTCGACGGCGGCGTTCAGCGCAAGGATGTTGGTCTGGAAGGCGATGTTCTCGATGGTGGCGATGATCTTGGAGATCTCCTCGCTGGACTTGGAGATGTCCTCCATGGCGGAGACCATTTCCTTCATGTGGTCGGAGCAGACATTCAGCTCCTCGCCGGCCATGTTGGCATCCTGGCGGCTGCGGTCGGCAGCGTCCGCGTTGGACTTGGCGCTCTCGGAAACCTCGGCCACCGAGGTGGTGAGCTCCTCGGCGCTGCTGGCCTGCTCGGTGGAGCTCTGGGCCAGCGACTGGGCGCCGATGGAGACCTGCTCGGCGCCGGCGGCAACCTGCTCGGCCGCCTCCATGATCTGGCGGATGGTGTCCTCCATGTGGCTGATCAGCTCGCCCACGCTGGTTTCGATGGGGGCCAGGTCACCCGGGAACTGGGCCACCAGCTGGACGTCGTAGTTGCCGGAGGCCATCTCGGCCATCACGCGGGAGATATCGCTCACGGCGTTTTTGAGCACGGTCTGGCTGGTGCGCACCGCGTCCACCATCTGGCCAAACTCGTTGGTGGAGCGGTAGCTGGTCTTGTACTCCAGATCGCCCTTGCTCATGGCCACCATGGCCTCCTCGGCCTCGTTGAGGGGCTGGGTGATGTCCTTGATGAGCTGGCTGGCCAGCAGCAGGGCAATGATGAGCGAAAGGATGGTCATGCCGATGCAGATGTACAGCGCGATGCTGGAGGTACGGTCCGCGCTGGCGGTGCTCTCAGCGATCAGCTCGTTCAGGGTATTGTTGAGGGCCATGCCGGTGTCGCGCAGGCTGTTCAGGGCCGGGGTACACTCGGTGATCATCCGCTGGGTGGCCTGCTCGATGTGGCCGGCCTGGATGTCCTCCCGGATCTCGCGCGCAACGGCACGCCAGGTGTTTACGGCCTGCTGGTAGTTGACCGCGCCGCCGTCGTCCAGCGGGTAGCTGGCCACGAGGCCGGCGAGGCTGTCCTCGATGATGGCGACGTTGTTGTCGATGGCGGCCGAGGTGTCGGCGCTGTAGCCGCTCAGGACCATGTCGCGCAGCTGGCGGCCGGCGTCATTGACATTGGCCCGCACCTGCATCAGGCGCAGCGCGGAGTTCATGTCCCTGTTGATGGCCTCCGAATAGCTGCCCTGGGCTGTCATTGCGGCGAACTCCGCCACAACGATCGTGATCACCGACAGCAGCAGGATGATGCCGATCGTGCAGATCATGCGCACATTGACCTTCATGTTTTTCATCGTTTCCCGTTCCTTTCCTTACTTGAATAGTACGAAACTTTGGAAGCCCGTGTTTGCTGTGCCGGCCCGCACCGGCTGGATCCTTCACCTTCTGCGCTCAGCCCCCCTGTTCTGCAAAAGGCTCCTGCAGCCCCTTCCAGATCTCGTTGACCGCCTCGATGCATTCAAAATAGGTGCGGGCGATCACGTCGTTCGGGATGCCGAGGGTCTCCGCGCTCTGGTTCATGCCCGCCCAGTCGGCGTTTTCGTAGCAGGTCACCACGTTGAAGAGGTGGCCGGCCGGGCCCTCGCCGGTGGTGAGCGCCAGCTTGATGTCCTCCGAGATGGGCAGCTCGCTGAGTGCCTGTTCCAGCGGCACCTCCATGAGGGTGCCAAGGGTAGAAAACATACCCAGCATGTAAGCCTCGCTGGGGGACAGGTTGACCGAGGGCGCAAACTTGACCAGCGCCTCGCAGAACTTGCCGCGCTGGAACGAGATCTTGATCAGCTCGTCCTGCACGCCGCCATTGTCCTGCTTGAAGCTCAACAGGTAGATCCACTGCTTGAGCTGGCCGATGCCCAGGATGACCAGGGCCTGCTGCACCGATTTGACCCGGTTGCGCCGGGCAAAGTAGGCCGAGTTGACCAGCTTGATGAGCGAAAAGCTGAGGGTGACGTCCCGCGAGATAATGGCGGCGATCTCGTCGGTGTCCGGCTCGTCGGCCGTGACCGCCAGCATCAGCTGGAAGAAGTTGCTCTGCAGATGGTCGGTGCGGTGCACCTTGTGGGTCTTCTGCTCGGCCACATAGCTGCCCTGGTAATAGTCGCAGCCAAGGGCCTGGGCCCGCTCGAGGGCCTCGGCCGAATTGATGTTGTAGGCGGCCACCTGCTTGTTGAAGCTGTGGGCCACCCGCACCACGTTTTCCAGCGAGGCGTCCTGGGCCTTGAAATCGACCTTGATCATATCGACCACGTCCAGAATGCCCAGGTACCGCGGCGCAAAGGTAAAGCCCTGCACCGCGATGCGGTAGCCCTGCTTTTTGAACCGGTAGACGATCTTTTGGGCCACCGGGTGGATGATGGTGTTGTCATCGATCTGGATGACCATCTTTTCCGGCGGGAACATCTTGGGGATGTTTTTCATCAAAAGGCTGGGCGTAAAGGTAAAAAACGCCGTTTTGCCGTCCAAAAAACGGTCCCCGTCCATGTTGGTCAAAAATTGCTCGATGGCTGTTGCGACCCCGAAATTTGTCGTCCGCTCGGTGTACAGCGAGGTAACATCCTCTTTATAGAGGATCTCGTACGCCGCAACCTTGCGCTGGCTGTCCAGTATCGGCTGCCTGACGATATAGGTGTCCATCTGCCGGCCCCCTTTTTTGTTGGTTTTATGGCAAGGTCATTCCCAGTATATCTTTACCCGGTCCCCTTCCGCAATGGGTTCCAGGAAGGAAACTTCCCGTCCGTTTTTCTTCAGCACGGCCCGGCCCTGGGGGTTTTCCAGGTCCATGTCCGTGATAAAGTTCAGCAAATCAAACAGCTGATAGGGCTGCCCGTCCGCCTTGGGCGGCAGGGTCATCCGCTTGTCGTTGAGGGAGATGCGCACCATCTGCAAGGGCGCCGCCGGAACCTGCGCTGCCGCCAAAGGCTGCGCTGCCGCGCCCTGCGCCGCCGGAGCCTGTGACGCCGCGCTCTGCGCCGCCGGGCTTTGGCCCGCGGGCTCTGCCGGGCTTTGCGCCGCCGGGCTTTGAGGCGCCGGGGCCGCCGGGGCGGCCAGCGCCATCAGGGTCAGCACGTCCCCCTCGTGCAGGGGGTCCTCCTCGGTGCAGGGGCTGCCGTTGAGGGCCAGCTGGGTGAGGTCCACCGCCAGGTTTTCCTCCTCCAAAAGCGCGCCCACCGTGTCCACCTCATGGGTCTCGATGACGTCCCCGGTCTGGATCGCGCGGTCCGGCCCGGCCGGCTCGCCGTTGACCAGCACCCGGGTGCCCAGGGTGCGCGGCGCGCCAAACAGCTCCACCGTGAACTGCCGGCCCTCGCCCGCCGCCCCGCCCACCGTGACGGCGGCGTCCGCGCCGTTCTGCGCGGGCTGGAAGAGGATCTTATCCCCCTCCTGCACCGGCGAGGTGATGCCGGCCGGCGCGCCGTTGACCTCGATGCGGGCCAGGGCCGGGATGCCGCCCCGCAGCTTTTTCTCCTCGCCGTTGAGGGTAAAGATGAGGGGCTGGCCCGAATGGCCCATGATCCGGCGGTACTCGTACCCGCCCCGCAAGAGCACGTCCACCACCCGCAGGGTGCTGTTGTTGAGCATGCGCACCGGCTTGCCGTTGAGCTGCACGCTCATCTCCCGGGCGTCGCCGCTCTGGATGGCGGTGATGGCGATGCCCACCGGGGTGGCATACTCGACGCTGAGGTATTCCTCGTCCGCCTGCACCGACCGCTTGATGTAGTTGATGCCGCCCACCGCCACCTTTTTTTCGTCCACCCCAAGGGCGGCGGCCACGGCGGTGCGCAGGCCGGGGGTGCGGCTGCCGCCGCCCACCAAAAAGGTCGCGGTGGGGGGGCCGCCGTTGGCCTCGAGCACCTTTTGGGTGATCGACTCGGCCAGCTGCTGCACCGCGGGGGCGATCCTGCTCAAAAATTCCTCCCGGGATACCTCATAATCGCTCCCTAGGATATCAGTATACCGCAAAGGATCGTTTTCCTCAAGACCAGCTTCGCGTTTTAAGCGCTCCGCGGTCCCAAAATCTACCAAAAATTCCCGCATGGCCTGCTCGGTGATCTCGTCGCCGGCCACGGTGGACATGGTGTAGGCCACCACGCTGCCCTGGTTGGAGATGGCAATATCCGACGTGCCTGCGCCAATATCCACCAGCGCGATGTTCAAAAGCCGCAGCTCCTGCGGGATCACGGCGTTCATGGCGGCGATCGGCTCCAGGGTGACGCTGGCCACCCGCAAACCTGTTTTTTCCATTGTGGTATACAGGCTCTCGATGACCTCGTCCGGCAAAAAGCTGGCGATGATCTCGACCCGGGCCTTCCGGCCCCGGTGGCCCAGCAGGGTGGAAAAGCTGTACCCGTCCAGGAGGTACTGGGTGACCGAGTAGCCGGCGCAGCAGAAGACCATCTCGTCCTGCCGGTTTTCCATCAGCTCCTCAAAGGCCTTCTGCACCGCGCGGGATTCAAGGGTGAACATCTGCTTGCGGTTGATGGGCAGGTCCCCCATCTCCATCTCAAAGGAGGCCTTTTGGGTGCGCAGGATGCGCCCGGCCGCGGCCACGTGCACGTCCCGCAGGCTCACCCCAAGCTTCTGCTCGATGGTCTGCTTGACCGTGCGGGCCACCCGGGCGGTCTTGTCGATGTCCTCGATCTGGCCGTCGATCATGGCGCGCTCGGTGTGCTCGGCGCTCTCGACGCACAGCACCCGGAACATCTCGTCCTGCTGCGCGCAGACCACTCCGATCACGCTGCGCGTGCCGATGTCCAGCGCAAAGATCATCTGGTTGTCCATAGGTTCCCCTCATTCCCTGCCCGGGGCCCGCGGCCCCTTGCGGGCCGCGCAGCGGGCTGTAAAGCGGCCGGGCCCCCGCGCGCCCGGCTACAGGCTGTTGCGGCTTTTGCGGATCTGGTCCTGCTGAAGCTTGAGCACATACATGTCGATGGCGTGGGCCACCCGCTGGCCCAGCTCGGCAAATTCCAGCCCATACATGGCGGCGTCGGATTTTTTGTTGAGCCGGCTTTTTACGGACACCTCCACCTCTTCCACCGAGCTGTGCAGGGTGATGCGCAGCATCAGCCGCAGGCCGGGGTTGCCGGGCTCGAGCTCCAGGTCCTTGCGGGTCTCGATGAGGCAGCCGCCCGAGCTGATGTCCCGCAGCTTGACCATCTCGACCCAGGCCTTGCGCAGCGAGCCGCCCCCGCGGCTGTAGGCGGTGAGCCGGGCGTCGTTGTTGACGTTGACCCGGTAGGTCCTGCGCTTTTCGTTGCCCGAGCAGAGGGCCGCCTCCTCCACCCGCAGCTTTTCGCGGTTGGAGTAGTAGACCCGGCCCCGGTAAACCTGGGCGGCCCCGTCCTCGCCGTGCATCACCAGCTTGACCAGGCTGCCCATGGCGAGGGGCGGCAGGCCCTTTTCGCTGGTGATATCAAAGGCCCCCTCCCCGGCGGCTATGGCAACGCCGTCGGCCAGAAGCTCGTTGGAATCGCTCTGCAGAACGCACTTGACGCCCCTTTTTTTGCGCCGCATAAATGGCATCATCTGCCGTTGCCCCCCTCGCGGCCGCGCCCCGGGCGGAACCCGCCCAGCCCGGCCATGCCGTTTTTGATGGAATCCGAGGTTTTGAGAAGCTGCACATAGATGGCCGCCACGATCTGGTAGAGTTCGGGCGGGATGCTCTTGCCCACCTCCAGCATGCAGAGCATGCTGGCCGCGCTGTCGTCCCGGAAGACCGGGATGCCCTGCTCCTCCGCGATGTCGATGATCTTGTCGGCAATGTGGCCGTAGCCCGAGGCGATGACGATGGGCGCGGCGTCCTCCTCCACATTGTAGCGCAGGGCCACCGCCTTGTTCCTGTTAGATTCTGACATCGACACCCGTCCTTTTGTAGGGCAGCGACCGGAAGACGTCCATCAGCGAGCGAGGGCGCTCGAGCTTGTCAAACCGGATGTCGCCAAACTGGTACTCGGTATTGCGGATGCTCCGGCGCAGATCGCTCTCCATCGTTTTATAGGCGGCGACGTAGGCGGGCGGGCAGAGCAGTGAAAAATCCACCATGTTGTTCTGCACATAGAGCTCCAGCTCCATGTGGCCGATGCCGGCAATGTCGAACACCAAAAGCATGTGCACCGCCTCTTCGTCCCCCCCGCGGCGGCTGCGGTCGTCCTCGTTGCCGTGCGGGTTGATCCAAATCTCGGCAAAGGCCTGGGTGTCCTGGTACTGCACCGGGATCACGTAGTGCAAAAGCGGGGTAAAGTTGCAGGGGGAGGAGAGCAGGCTGTGGATGATCTTTTCCATCTTTTCGGCGTTGACCAGCACAAGGTCCTCGTCCCGCAGCTGGGTTTCCAGGATCTTGGCCAGCACGTCCATCACCGAGGTGCGGCCGGTATTTTTGGCCGCCGCTTCCGGCTCCGCGTCCAGGAAATGGTGCAGCATCCGGGTGAGGGCCTCGCGCTTGTCGTCCCCGTGCAGCTGGCTCAGCAGCATGGCGGTGGACTCCCGCAGGTAGTGGGGGTTGTCGTTGAAGCGGGAGAGGTTATACAGCGCGATGGAAACCACCTTTTCGAGCTTGGGCGAAAAGAGCAGGCTGTCCTCCAGCTGGCCAAACAGCCCCAGCGCCTGGCTTTTGAGGTCGGTAAAATGGTCGGGCGCGTCCTGGGCGCGGAACTGGGCCGAGAGCTGGGCCAGCGCCGCCGAGAGGGCCTTGCTGGGGGCCACCGCGCCCGAGAGGAACTGCAGATCGTTTGCCACCGAGCCCAGGATCTCCTGCCGGGAGGCGGTGAGGGTGAGCGAGCGCAAAAAGTTGAGGGTGGCGGACTGCAAATCGTTCTGGCCCGGGTGGGCCTCCAGCTCCGCCCGCAGAAAGTCAAACAGCTCCCCCTTGAACGAGGAGGAGTCGAATTCCTGGCGCTGCAGCTCGCCCCCGATCTCATCCGGGCGGATCATGAGCTGCTTAAAAAGCTGCTCGATCTCCTCGGTAAAGGTGCGGTTGTGCACCGGCAAAAGCTTGATCATCTCCTGCAAGGCGAAGATGTTTTTGAGGGTGGCGTTGGCAACGGCGGGGTCCTTGAGCATGTTCATCAGCAAAGCGCTGGTTTCCTCGCGCTCGACCATGCCGTTGTTCTGCTTGAGAAGCTCGGTCTGGGGGTTGGTTTTGACGACCTTGGCGATCTGCTGCAGGTCAAACTGGCCGTTGAGGGCCATATCCCCCTTGGGCTCCATGCCCTGGGTGCGGTTGACCAGCGGCGTGGTGATCCGCAGGATGTCCGCCATAACGCTTCCCCCCTTTGCCAGTGCAATGGGCCGCAAAAGGGGCCAAAACGGGGCCAAAAACCCCGTGTTTTACCGCTTTGCCCCCCGTCCGCGCTCCTTTCTTAAAATATTATTCGAATAAACCTGCAAAAACTTAACCCGGCTTTGTTGATTTTTTGTTTTTCCGGCCGAATAATCTTTACAAATAAGGTTCAGGGGGGATACCAATGCCAATGGATTTTGACCCGAATATGGAACCGATGGAATTGCTGATCTATGAGGATACGACCCTGCTCAACACGCTGGATCAGATTCTTTTGGACTCGGAAAAATCCAAAGACCTCAGTCTTGACAACATCAACGAGATCTTCCGGGTGATGCACACCATCAAGGGCTCGGCCGCCATGATGGGGCTGAACAGCATCGCGACGCTTGCGCATGCCGTTGAGGACGTCTTTGCGATCTTCCGGGACGACCCGGACATCCTTACGGCGGTGGTGGACACGGTGTTTGACCTTGTCTTCCAGGCGTCGGACTTCCTCAAGGCCGAGCTGGAGTCGCTGCAAAGCTCGGGGGAGTGCAGCGGCGACCCGTCCGAGCTGGCGGCAGAGCTGCGCGCGCTGGCCGCCCAGATGAAGTCGGGCGAGGCGCCCGCCGCCCCGGC
>CAJTVI010000043.1 GCA_910579545.1 uncultured Oscillospiraceae bacterium
CAGCGCTTGATGTCGTCCCGGGTGTTCACCTCGAGCAGTTCTTCGCTGACCCCCCGCAAGAGCGGGATGGACAGCGGCCCCTCGCCCGCGGTGCAAAAGCCGGTCATGATATAGCACTGCTGTACTTCGTCCGGGTTTGCTTTGGCCCAGGCATTGTCCTTGCGGGTGGTGTAGTAGGTGGAGTACACCTTGGCGTCCACCTGCTTTAAGGCCTCCGGGTAGTCGGTGCCGTCGCAGTCCCGGATGGCGTCCGCGCCCCACCGGCGCAAAAGTTCCAAGGTTTCGGGTACCACGTCCAGGTCGGTGGGGATGGTGACCTGGCCCTTGGTGTTGTATTCGTTCATAACAATGCCCCTTTCGCAGTGTGGTCGGCGGCCCTGCCGCCGTTTTTGGGGATCAGCCCTCGCCGTCACAGCTCTGGGCAAACCGCTGCCAGCGCCCGGTGCAGGCGGCGCTGACCGCCAGCGCCGCGCCCGCCATGGCAAGCCAGAGCGCAAACACCGCGCCCCAGCCCCAGCGGCCGGCGGCCAGCCCGGTGCCCCAGGTGGCGGCGGCCGCGCCCGCATAGGTGACCGCGTTGAGCAGCCCCGAGAGCAGGGCCGCCCCGCCCGCGCGCCCGGCCCGCACCGGCATTACGTTGACCAGCATGGTGTTGGCCCCCAGCATGGAGGCGGTGACCAGCGCCAGCAGCAGCATGGAAAAAAGGATGCTGCGCCCCACCGCCGCCGGCAGCAGGGCCAGGCAGAGGCAGGAGAGCAAAAACAGGCTGGCGGCGGTTTTAAGCTCGCTGTGCAGCAC
This sequence comes from uncultured Oscillospiraceae bacterium, assembly GCA_910579545.1. Taxonomy (GTDB): domain Bacteria; phylum Bacillota; class Clostridia; order Oscillospirales; family Ruminococcaceae; genus UBA7177. Next base: position 799 of record CAJTVI010000043.1, read on the forward strand.
CCGCCGGTCCAGCCAGCCGGCGGCAAAGGCCCCGCCGGCGTTGACCAGCGGCAGCGCCATGGACACCGCGGCCGAAAAGGCCGGGCTTACCGCAAACCGGTCCTGCACCATGCTGGGCACCCAGCTGGTTACCCCGTCCTTGAGGCCGCCGTGCAGCAGCACCGGCAGGACCAGCCAGCAAAGCCCCGCCCCCAGCACCGCCCGCAGCGCGCCGGCCCCCGCGCCGCCGGGCGCTTTTGATTTGGCGGCGGCCCGCGCACGGGCCGCGCGCGGCGCAAGGCAGGCCCGCCGCAGCCGCAGGGTGGCCAGCTGCCAGAGCACCGAGCCGCCCAGCAGCAAAAGGCCGCAGGCGCAAAAGGCCGCCCGCCAGCTGGCCGCGGCCAGCAGCACGGCGCACAGGCCGTAGGCCGCAAAGGTGCCGGCCGGGATGGTGGAGTTGATGTTGACGCAGGCCCCCTTTTGCTGGGCAAGGGGCATGCTTTCGGCAAACAGCCGCACGATGGGCGGCCAGAACATGGACTGCAGCAGCCCGTTGGCCGCCCAGAGCGCCGCCAGGGCGGCCGGCGGCGCAAAGGCCATGCCCAGGTTGCACAGGCCCGAGAGGGCCAGCCCGGCAAAGATCATGCCAAAGGGCGAGACAAACTGGCAGGCAAAGCCGCTGCCCAGCTGCCCGGCCGCGTAGCAGATAAAGTACCCGGTGGAAACCGCCCCCGCCGCCGAATGGCTGAGCACCCCGTCGGCGATCATGGCCCCCATCACGGCGGAATAGTTGTACCGCCCCACATAGGCCGCCGCGTAGGCGGCCCAGCAGAGCAAAAAGAGGGTGCTGCCCTGCCGGGCGTTCTCCAGCCGGCAAAGCGGTCTTGTGGTCATGGTGATCCCTCCGGCCGGGCCGGGGCGCACGCCCCTTGCCGGCAGTTTTTGTGCGGGCAGGGCCCGGGCGTTCTGCCGGGGCGGCCGCGCTTTGGCAGCGGCGGGGTAAAAAACGCCGCTTTATAAAGTATCCAAAAAACAGGCGTTGGAATAGGCGTGCCGGCCGGCCGCGTCCCGGCAGTCCACCCGGATATAGCCCTCGTCCCCCTTTAAGGGGAACTGCGCCTCGGTGATGGTCTGCCCCGGGTTTGCCAGCCGCATCTGGCAGTGCCTTCCTTGGGTGACGAGGTAGATCTTTTCCACCGGGCTGCACTGCACATGCAGGGTATCGTTTTGGAGATACAGCTCCCGGATCTCTGGCCCGTTGGAGGCATAAAAGCGGCCGGTTTGCAGGGCGTCGATCACATTGGCGTAGCTCAGCCGGTCCAGCTTGAACATGGTAAAGCCGCCAAACGAATCGCAGAGCGGGCTGCCAATGGGATAAGCGTCGTGGTTATCGTCGGTGGAAAGGCAGAAGATGCGCTGGCCGGCCCGCAGCATCTCGTCGTAGGCCTGGGGGGCCAGGCCATACAGCCCGTCCAGCTCGCAGCCATGGTTGTAAATTTCCATGGCAAACACCCCTTGCAGGGCGGTGTAATCGGCGCTTTGCTGGAGCGACCAGTAGGGGTGGTTGTAGCAGCACAAAAAGCCGTTTTGCTGCATCTCTTTTAAAAACGCGTTGAGCGCGTCCAGGTCGCCGTACCGCTGGGGCGGCTGGAGGGCGGCAAAGCCGGCGCGGGCCGCGGGGTTGGTATCGTAAAAGTTGAGGTGGTAGGTGCGCACCCGCGAAAAGGAGCCGGAGGGCGGGAAGGGCTCGTTGAGGTCGGCCTCATAGGCCGCCAGCGGGATAAATCCCTCGTCCATCAGTTCCGGGTGCCAGCCGTAATGCCGGTGGTCGGTAAACGCAACGATGGAATACCCCCGCTTTTGGTACTCCTCCTTGACCTGCTCCTTGGTCCAGCGCCCGTCCGACAAAACGGTATGGCAGTGCAGGTTTGCCTTGTAGAACCGCCCCTGCCGGGGCAGCAGCTCGCAGTCTTTCATTGGCTTTTGACCCCCCAAAGGAGGGGGGAGACGGGTTCCCGTCTCCCCCCGGATGGATGTGATGGCGGCGGGTCAGCCCTTGACCGCGCCGGAGGTGATGCCCTCCACAAAGTATTTTTGGCAGAGGAAGAACGCGATGATGACCGGCACCAAAACGAGGGTCGCGCCCGCCATCTGGGCGCCGTAGTCCTGCGCCTGCCCGGCGGAGAAAAGCTTAATACCTACCGACAGCATCTGGCGGTTGATGTCCGAGATATAGAGGTAGGGGACCATGTAGTCGTTCCAGCTCCATACAAAGCTGAACAGCAGCATGGTGGACACCTGCGGCATGCACAGGGGCAGGATGATGCGGCGGTAGATGGTAAAATGGCCGCAGCCGTCGATGCGGGCCGCCTCGCTGAGCTCGTTGGGGATGGCGGTAAAGGCCTGCCGCAGCAAAAAGACAAAATACACGTCCACCGCCGCGGGCAGGATCAGCGACCACTGGGTGTTGAGGATGCCCAGCTGCTTAAAGATGATGTACCGGGGCATGATCATGATATCGCCGGGGATCATCAGCGCCGCCAGCAGCACCAGAAAGATGGTATCCCGCCCGGGAAAGTTGATCTTGGAAAAGCCGTAGGCTGTGATCGTAACAATAAACGCTTTCAAAAAAAGTGTCAAGCCTGTCATGACCACCGTGTTGCGATACCACAGAAAAAAGTCATAGTAGGGGTTGTTGAAGAGGGTATCAAAGTTGATCATGGTAAAGTTTTTCGGGATCAGCTGCAGCGGGGTGGAAAGCACGTCGCCGCTGGGCTTAAAGGAAGAGGATACCATGAACAGGAAGGGGTAGATGCAGGCGATGCCCAGCACCAGCATGACCACCGTGAGGATGACCTTGCCGGTAAGATGCTTTTTTGCGCGCATGGTTGTTTCCTCCTTTTAGTCGTTGGCCCATTTTTTCTGGCCGCGCCACTGGATCGCGGTGATGATCATCACGATCGCAAAGATAACGATGGCCTGGGCGGAAGCGTAGCTGGTCTCGTACTTGAGGAAGGCCGTGTTGACGATGTTGACCGACATCACGGTGGTGGCCTGGCCGGGGCCGCCGTCGGTGAGGGACTGGATCACCGTAAAGTTCTGCAGGCTGGTGATGATCGAGCTGATGGTCAAAAAGAAGGTGGTGGGGGCCACGGCCGGGATCACCACGTTTTTGATCTGCTGCCAGCGGTTGGCCCCATCGATCTCAGCCGCCTCCACCAGGGTCTGGTCCACCCCCTGAAGCGCGCCGAGGTAGGTCAAAAAACTGATTTTCGGCGATGCACCGCAGGGCCTCAAAGGCGGCCTCCTGGTTTTTGGAGGTGGTGGGGATGGCATAGCAGCCGGTCACGGTGAGGGTAGAGGGGGTCTCGCCTTCCGGGTAGGGCAGGGGCAGGATGGTGCACTTCCAGTCGCGGGGGTACTTCTCGGCGTTGGGCAGCATCGAGGCAGCCCAGCCGCCGCAGACGAACATGCCAAACTGCGCGGCGTCATAGCTGCCGTCGGCATTGGCAACACCGGTGGAGACAAAACCGTTCCAGGGGTAGACGCCGGCCATGTAGGTGGTGATGTCGGGCTGGATCTTGAGCTCGTTGCCCAGGCTGTAGAAGAACTCGACGCTCTCCTTAAAGAGGGGATCGTCATAGTTGGCGGTGCCGTCGGCCTTGTAGTGCTCGGCGCCCTTCTGCAGGGCGTACATGTAGTTGTAGCAGTCGTAGTCCAGCATCAGCGAGCCGTAGATCTCCTCGTCGGTGTTGGTCAGCTTCTTGGCGGTCTCGATGTACTTCTCCCAGGTCCAGCCGTCGGCGGTGGGAACCTCAACATTGGCCTCCTCAAACACCTTGGTGTTGATAAAGGTGCACCACACGTCGTTAAAAGCGGGCAGGCCGTAGGTCTGGCCGTCGCTGTACACCGGCAGGCTATCGCCAAAGACGCTCTTCATGTCGTAGCCCGCGGCGCTGGCCAGCTCGTCCACCGGGGTCAGCACGCCGGCGTCATAAAAGACCTTAAGCTGGGCGGTGGTGCCGTAGATCAGGTCCAGTTCGTCGCCGGCCTGCAGGGCCACCAGGCGCTTATCGACCTCGCCGCTGTCCGCCTTGGGGATGATGGTAAACTCGATGTTGATGCCGGTCTTCTCCCGCACCATCTCCACCAGGTCCAACATCTCGCCGCCGGAGGCCTCGGTGTCGGTGGCGGCGTAGTGCAGGGTCACGCCGGCGTAGGGCTTGTCGGGGTCGGCCGCGGCCGGGGCCAACGCGGCCCTGCTGCTCAACCTGCCGCCCCGGCCGGACGGCCTGCTGGCCCCGCCGAACACCGCGAGCCTGCGGGGGCTGGGCCAGCTGCTGCAAGCCCGGCTGGGCCGCGACCTCACGGTGCGCGTTGCCGCCAGCCGGCTGGAGCCCACCCTGCGCGAGATCGCGGTATATTAGTTAGCGGCGCGCTTTGCAAAACGCGCCGCGCATTGCAAAACGCGGCGCGCCCCTTTGCGGGCCGCGCCGCGGCAAACACAGCGCCGGCGCCGTCAGCAAAAGCCGGGCCCTTTGCAGGCCCGGCTTTTTGGATGTATCCAAACCAGGGAAGCTATCGCCGGGGGAAGGGCAGCCTCTCAGGGCCCGCGGAGCCCCTCCCCGGCAAAGCTGGGCCCCTTCCCCCGATACCCTTTCGGGGCCCTCCCCCGCCTTGTACCTTGCCCCTGCCCCGCCCGGCGCTCAGCCGCCGTCCGGGCCTTCGGTCTCGGTAAAGGGCAGCAGCAGGGTAATTTGGGTGCCGATGCCGGGCAGGCTCCACACCTGCACGTCGCTGGCCCTGCCGGCGTAAAGCTGCAAACGGGCATAGATGTTGTGCAGCCCAATGCCGGTGCTGCGGCGGTTGGCCTGCCCTGCCTCCTTGCGGCCGTGCAGGATCTGCTGGCGCAGCGCCTGCAGGGCCGGCTCGTCCATGCCCATCCCATTGTCGGTTACGGTGAGGGCCAGCAAACCGCCCCGGCGGCGGGCCGATACCCGGATGCAGAGGGTGCGCTCCAGCCCCTCCATGCCGTACAAAAAGCAGTTTTCCACCACCGGCTGCAGGATCAGCTTGAGCACCTGCACCGCCCCCGCATCGCAGCCGTGCAGCTGCACATCAAAGGCCACCTTGTTGCCATAGCGGCTCTGCTGGATGTTCATGTACATCCGCAGGTGCTCCAGTTCCTTTTCCAGCGGCACAAACAGCCCGCCCGCGATGCTCAGCCGGTAGAGCCGCCCCAGGCTCGAGGCCATCTTGCCAATGTCCGGCCGGCCGGCGTCCTGGGCCTTCCACACAATGGTCTCCAAGGTGTTGTACAAAAAGTGGGGGTTGATCTGGCTCATCAGCACCTGCATCTCCAGCTCCTGCTTGTGCTGCTCCAGCTGCATGCGCTGCTCCATTCCCACCCGGATGCCGTCCAGCATGGCGTTGTAGCACTCCAGCATCCGCACCATCTCGGCCGGGCCCTGGGGCTTTACATAGGCGTGCAGGTCGCCCAGGTCGGCCCGGTGCATGGCCTGCTCCAGCTGGGCCAGCGGGGCCATGAACCGCCGGTACAAAAACACGATGCAGCCCGCAAACACCCCCACGCAGAGCAGGATGACCCCCAGAATCTGCAAATAAAGCGAGGAGGTAAGCGGCCCCCAGGCGGCCTCGGGGGTGAGCAGCAGCACCGTCCAGCCGGTGGAGTCGCAGACGGCCCGGGCGGCCGCGTGCCGCCGCCCCTCCAGCAAAAGGGTCTCGTACTCCCCCATCAAGCCGGCGTTTGCCTCCCGCACGGCCTGCGGGGCCGCGCAGCCGGCCACCGCCTGCTCGCTGGTGGAGGAGATCAGCCGCCCCTCCGCGTCCAGGATATAGGCCTCGGCGCCCCGGTGCCGGGCCTGCATCTCGTACAGCTCGTAGAACATCCGCTCCTCAATGGCAAAGATGTGCACATAGGGGTAGCCGCTCTTGAGGGCCGAATAGACCCGCCGGCTGCCCAGCACCACATGGTCCCGGCGCACCTCGCCGTAGCTGCTGGTGGTCAGGAAATTGTCCATCAGCGGGTAAAAGCAAAAGCGGCCCAGCTTGTCCTTGCTGTTCACGTCCAGCCGGATCAGCTCGGCCAGCACCAGCCTGGGATCCTGGTTCACGTCCAAAAAGTCCAGCACGTCCCGCCGGTTTACCACATAAATGGCGTCGATCTTTTTTTGCTGCACCAGCCGGGAATAGCTCTCGAACACCGCGCCATTGGTGTGCAGGATGGCGTACTGCCGGGCCACGGCATCGTCGCCGTAGTCCCGGTCCAGCACCTGCAAAAGGCGTTCGTCGGTAGAAAAGGCGTCCGACACACTGTACACGCCCTCCACATACCGGTCGATGGTCTGGGCAATGTCCTGGGCGGCGTAGCACAGCGCCTGCGCCTCGGCCTGCTGCTGGGTGCGCCAGGCCGCGCCAAACAACAGGGTAATGGCGGCCAGCATGGGCAAAAAACAGCACAAAAGCGCCAAAAGCATCCGCTGGCGCAGGCTGGAGCGGCGGGCGGTCATTCTGCGCTCCCCCGCACGGCGCGGTAGTCGGCCTAGCTGACCCCGTAAAACTTTTTAAACACCCGGATAAACCCCGAGGCGTCGGCATAGCCGCACCGCTCGGCGATCTCGTACACCCGGCTGTTGGGGTCGCGCAGCAGTTCGGCGGCGCGGCGCATCCGCTTTTGGGTAAGGTAATCGCTGAAATTGCACTCCAGTTCGTTTTTAAACACCCGCGAAACATAGGCCGGCGTTTTATGTACAAAGGCCGCCACCGTTTCCAGCGAGATGGTGTTGGAGCAGTATTCGGCGTCCAGATACTCCCGCACCCGCATAGCCACGCTGCCCGCCGCGTGGCCCTGGCTGCGCCGGGCGGCCAGCGCCTGCTGGCAGCCAAACAGGATGGCCAGCACAAAGCTGCGCTTGCTTTGCAGGGTATCGCACTGGTAGATGTCGGTATAGGCCGCGCCCAGACTGCGCATCACGTCGCTCATAAACACCCCGTACCGCAGCCCCACAGCGAGATGTGGAACAGCAGCGACAGGCAGAGCCGGTCGGCGTACAGGTACTCCCGCATGGGCGCGCCAAAGGTGCCGAACACCCGGTCCAGCTCGGCCCGTATCGCCTCGTAGTCCTGCCCAAGAAGGGCCTTTTCGATCCGCCCGGTGTCAAAATAGGCAATGGTGGCGGGCCGGTCCTTTTTAAGCTGGCTGAACAGATAAATGCTCTCCCGGCCGGAAAACACGTTCTGCCGCGCGCAGCAGTTGGCCTGCTCGTAGGCCTGGGGCAGCATGCCCAGCTCGGTGCAGGGGCTGCTCACCCCGGCCGACAGGGTGGCGCGGGCCCCGGCGCGCACGGCCGCCTGCAGGCGGCGGATGTCCTCTGCCACCTGCTCGGGCTCCAGCTCCTGCGGGCCGCTGTAAAAGCCCACCATGGTCTGGCCCTTATAAAGGAAGAGCAGCCGCCGCAGCCCGCCGGCGTCCTGGGCGCGCGCGGTTTCCAGCACCTTCTGTCACAAGGCCAGCCGATCGCCGGTCTCGTCGCCGCCGTGCCCATCCAGCGTAAACACGGCGGCCACTAAGTTTTCGGCGTCGATGCCCTCCTCGGCCAGCATGGGCAAAAAGCGCCGGGTGTCCTTTTCGGGGGCGATGCCCAGCAGCAGCGCGCCCAGCCAATCCTCAAAATGGTGCCGCACGCTCTCGTTGATCTCGGCGTCCCGCAGCCGCTCGTGGTCCAGGGTGGTTTTGAGCCGGCAAAACACCTCCTCAAACTCGTCAAAGTCGGTGGGCTTGAGCAGGTATTCGGCCACATGGTTCTTGATGGACATATTCAGGTACTCAAAATCGCTGTACCCGCTCAGGATCACCACCTTGACGGCGGGCCAGTCCTGCCGCAGGCGCTGCATCAGCTCCACCCCATCCATGCCGGGCATGCGGATGTCCGAGAGCACAACATCCGGCCGGCATTCCTCCATCCGCTGCAGCACCTCGCGCCCGTCCGCGCACAGCGCGCACACCTCGTACCCCAGCCGCTGCCAGGGGATGCCGCGCGCAATGCCATTGCGGATGTTTTCCTCATCGTCCGCAATCATCAGCCGATACATGCCGCGCCTCCTTTGCCGGCCGCCGGGGCCGGGCCTTTTGGGACGGTCTTGGATGGGCCCGCTTTGAGCGGCGCCTCCCTAAAAAGCAAGACCGTGCATTCCGCGGGAGTGTCCAAACCGGGGAGAGATACCCGGCGGCCGGGTGCGTGGGAGCAGTCCCTCAAGGCAACAGGACCCCTGCCCCGAAAGCCTTTTGAGACTCTCCCCCACCCCCGGTTTTAGCCCCATAAAACTCCTTGAAATGGACACTCCCCATTCCGCCATGCCGCCTTTTGCTTATTGTATCAGATTCTTTTGTGCTTGTCGCCCCTGTTTTCAGGGCTTTGGGCAGGCGGGGCCGCCCCGCTCCCCGCCGCCCCCGCCCCTTAAGCGGCGAGGGGCAGTACTATGCTTATTATGCGGCCAAAGGGGGTCCTGAGTCCATCGGCAGGATTTGCCATCCATTGGCTTTTTTTGCACACTGTGCAGCCGCGCGCCAAAACCCATTCCCTCTGCTGTTTCAAACAAGATGTGCTGGTCAAAAAAAGGGGAACTTGCCCTCCTGTTGAGAGGACGAGTTTTTTATTGGCCGCATGCCGCCTGGCGGCACCAGACGGCGATTCCTGCAATCAGTTCCAGCGGGGCCGGATCCGCGTAGGGGAACCGGATCGTTCCTTTGTTGGTTTCAAAACCCATTAGCCTTTCGCCAAACACCTCCACCGCCTCCGCGCCCACATAAAGGCCGAGATGGTATTTGTTGGCCGCAAAGTGGAGGATGTTCCGGCCCTTCCAAAAGGTCGGCATACCCCAGGACATCCGCTCCTCGGCATCCGGCAGCGCCGCCTGAATCATATGGTACACGGCCCGCAGCAGCGGCTGGATATCCCTTGGCTGTGCGCTGATATATTCGCCGATAGTCGCGGGTTTTTTGCCGCAGTAATGGGATTGGTTCCGGTTTTTGAACGAACGGCCGCACTTGGGGCAAGCCCACATTTAGGCCACCTCCCCATCAGTATTTTACTAAGTATATCACAAATCCCCCGGCAGCGCCCCTTTTCCAGCCGCGGGGCGCGAGACAGGCCCGCCGCCGGCCTTTTCCTTGGCCCGCGGCGCCTCTTTGATGCCCAGCAGGAACCAGATCTCCAGCCAAAAGGTACCTGACCCGAAGGGGAGGATACACCAAAAAACTGCCTGTCGGGGCCCCCGCGAAAGTTTGCGAAGCAAAATTTTGTGGCGACGTGTCTTTCGTTGACAAAAAGATACACCTGCAAGGCATTGCTGTTCGAAAAATCTTCTAATTATGATCAAGTATATCCCAGATTGTATTCCATGACTTCAATACCAGTTTTTTCGGCATCTTAATAGAAAACCGTGACGTAACTTCAAATTTTTCAATAGGATCCGAAACTTTTATAGGTGCACAGTAATAGTGGATTTCTCGAATAGATGTATTCTTGGCGATAGCCCTGTTGATATGTTGATCGTTTTCCCCACTATATCCAAAAATATCAATGCGCTCAACATCAGCGTATTGAAGTTGGGACAAGTAAGTTTGAAAAATTGTCATCGGGGATTCAAATGGAAAATGAATTGGAAATGTAAAGCCTCCGCCAACTTTCATTTCTTCTTCCTTTTCTTCCCCGCTAATTCCCCAAATTAAACACGCTTCATCCGGACTTAATAAAACGCTGGAACGCTTCAGCTTATCTTGCTTATTGTAAAAGAAACCGCCGTGCAAATGCTTTACTTCGTCTGTTTGAAGGACTTCATCCAAAACGCAATCATAATTTGTTGTAAAAATCAGTTTGTAGGCAGAGAGCCATCCCTTTAGTTGCTGTATTTTTAATTTGTTTAACGCACCCTTCCCACACTTCCCCTTATTATAATAGATTCTATTTGCTACCTGCTTTAATTCAACTTGATTTTCTTTAGTAAAGTCCCCTCTTTGACAAAAGAGCGCAATAATTTTTAGAAGGCTCTCCACATTGGATATTTCATCGTTTTGTGTTTCATATATAAGACCATATGTTTGGAAAAGGAGAGCAGAAATTGTCCGAGTATCATTAAAGCCAAGTCTTTGAAGTTGACCCTCAATATGCGAAAGCAATTCCCGATTGTATGGCCTGTCTGTAATTGATCCGCCAAATCCCGCTTCGCCACAAAAACCATCACCAGAATGCCCCCACGATACAGCACTATATTGAACACTGTCTACTTTCTTGCGGAAAGGTGCAAACAATTTATCCGCCTTATCAAAGAGGGACGGAACCTCCTCTTTGATTTTTCTCATCATAGCCTTGTGTTGATATTCGGGAATAAGGTTAGCTGTTAATCCATTTCCTACAATCAGAATTTTATCCATAATAATCGTTTGCCTCATTCAGTAATATAGTTTGCATTTGTTCTTGGATAGACTATCACGCCTTTTGCAAGGAGCTCAACAACTGCGGGTTCATAATAAAATACCAAGTGTATGTTGATTTCACCGATTTCCTTCTCTGTCATGATCCATCCCATTCTCTCTTTTTTGCGAGTATATCAGAAAGAACCGGATTTGTACAGCCGTATTCCATTTCTATGGAAGGGAACCGATATCTGGTCGATTTTCTCGGATGTCCGGCTTTCTCATAATCCACATTACACCGATAATCCTTTTCAAATTGAGCATCCATATATACGTCCACCCCAACAACTGGGATGTATTTCTTATTGGTCAGGGGCTTATCAACAGCCGCCCTCGGAAAGATGATCGAACTATACTCAATGGGATGCTTTGAGGCGTCCGCAACGGAGGAAAAAAACGGCGGATAAGGCAGTTGAGCGAACCAGAGGCGGGTTAAACACAAAAATGAACGCTGCTGTGGACGGACTGGGGAATCCGGTTGGGTTCATGCTGTCTGCGGGAAATGGCCATGATTCAGTCCACGCTGTTGAACTGCTGAAAAGGGTAAAAATCAGCGACAGCAATTTCTTTAAATCTGCCTGCTGACACTTGCGATATGTAATTATATCTAATTCCGATTCGCGATTTTGGCGCAATTTACTAAGAATGTACAAAACCTGCGTATAACTATCGTTACACACAGGTTTTGTCTACTTTAGTGCACCCTCAGACGAGGGCGAAAGGGAAGGCTGCCGGTGGCAGGCTTCCCCGCCCGAGAGTCCCTGCGAGATGAAGCGGAGCGCAAAGCGCGAACGCTGAATCCGCCCCGAAGGAGAGGGCGCACTAAAAAACTGCCTGTCGGGGCCCCCACAGGGATTTGCCGCGCAAAGCCCCGTGGGGAAAAGGAGCCGCAGCAGAATGAGCGCGCGGTGGCTTTTTATAAAAAAGCCGCCGCAAGCGATATGGCGCTTGCGGCGACGTGGTGCACCCTCAGACGAGGGCGAAAGGGAAGGCTGCCGGTGGCAGGCTTCCCCGCTCGAGATTCCCTGCGAGATGAAGCGGAGCACCGCACGCGAACGCTGAATCCGCCCCGAAGGAGAGGGTGCACTAAAAAACTGCCTGTCATTCGACAGGCAGTTTTTTTGGTGCACCCTCAGGGACTCGAACCCTGGGCCCGCTGATTAAGAGTCAGCTGCTCTACCAACTGTTGCACACTCTTGCTCAGGGCAGTGCTTCACTGCTGTAAACCCTTGATTTTATGCCACTTTTCCGTTTTCGTCATTCGCCTGAGCGATTTCGGGCTTTTTATCCGGCCTGGCAAGGTCAAGGAACTGCCGGTAGCTCATATTCAGCCGCACGGTCACTTCGTAGCCCCGCCCAACCTCGACCTTGTCGATCAGCTGCGCGAGGATCATGCGCTTGCGCGGCAGGCTGGCGAGTTCAAACTCCTCGGCCCACCCGCAGAATTGATTATAGCACATCCTGATCCGGTGCGCAATTTCCCTTTCATCCTCGATCTGGGCTGAGATCGCCGCGTACTCCTGCCGGGCGCTGCGCAGTTCCCCCTCGGCCTTTGCGATCAGCCGGGACAGCATATCCTGCGAAAACTGGCTGCGCCCCTCAAGACATTTTAGTACCTCGTCCTCATAGCGCCCGAGGGCGCGCTCGCATTCCTGCAGCTTCTTTTCAGCCTGCTGCTTCTGCTTTTTCTTTGCGCCGCCCTCCTGCCGAATTTTCTGCTCCAGCAGCTTGTCCCGCGGCTCACGGCGGATGCTGTCAAAGACTTCCCGCACGACAGCAAGTACTATCCCGTCCACCCGGTCGGCCAGATACAGCGCCTGTCCATCGCATTCGCGGAGATGCTGGGCGCGCTGGAAACAGTTGTATTTGGGCTTCATCCCCTCAACAATCGTTCCGTCCCTCAGCTTATAGCGGTCCTTGTGCATAAAGCCGGACATCCGCGCGCCGCAATGGGCACAGTAGACGAGCCCGGCCAGTAGGGTATTGTTTTCTGATTTCTGTGCTACCCTGCGGGCCTCGGCATTCGCCGTGCAGCGCACATCGACCATCTTATTTGCCTGTTCAAACAGGTCTTGATCGACGATTTGCAGCTCCGGCATGTGCGGAGACTTGGCACTTTTCGTGATGATGTACCCTGTATATCCCTCGTGACGCAGGATGCGCAGGATATGGGTAGAGGTGAACTGCGCGCCGCTGTGTGTGCGCAGCCCCCTGTTTTCCAGCATGGCGGCCAGCGCATACGAGCTGTATCCCTCATTGGCCGTCCGCATAAAGAGTTCGCGCACGACCTCGGCTTCCTCCGAGTCGATTTCCAAATCTCTGACCGGCTGGCCCTTCTTGTTGACCCGGTCCTTGTTGACCGCACGGTAACCGTATGGCACCGTACCGCCCGCATAATGCCCGCTGGAATTCAGCTGCTGGATGCGGGTCGAGACACGTTCTGAGGTTTTCTCAGACTCCCCTGCCGCCTGCCAGAACCGGATGTAGTTGATGAGCTTGTCCGTATGGCTGTCGATGCGCTGTTCGCCCTCGCGGACACTCCAGACCTGGACACCATGCTTTACAAACCATTCCACCACATATGGCGTCTCGCTTTCGATCCGGCCAAGCCGGTCAAACATGAACACCAGCAGGATGTCAAAATTGCCTTTTTCGGCCTCGGCTTTGAGTTCCTGTATGGCGTCACGCTTGCTGGCGGACACCTTTGAGCCGGAAACTCCCTTTTCGGCCTTTTCCAGCATCACGCGCCAGCCGTGCTGGGCGCAAAATTTCCGGCACTCGATTTTCTGCATGGGGATGTCATCATGGTCTACCTGTCCTTTGGTCGACACGCGGTAGGCGAGTCCCGCGCGCGGCGCATCGGGCGGCAGTTTGTCCATCTCCCTTGCAAAAAAGCTATCGTTCAGCCACACTTCATCGGTCTGCGCAATGGGGATGCTTTCCCCATATTGATTGGTATATTTCACTGCCCTGTCCTCCTTGTGATGCATACAATGCCCACAATTCAGATCGGTTCCTTCGGTTGTCAAGGTGCCGTGCGGGTGGTTTCCCCTGCCCGCTGACACAACCATACCTTAAAAGCGCGGGGATAGCTATTCACCATAACGGAGAATATCCCGCGTAAAACCTGTGCGAATTGTGGCATAACCAATAAAGGAAAACCAGCGGCTGCCGATGGGCAAGCCGCTGGTTTTGAAGTTGTTTGTTTACTGCTTTTGCAACAGCTCTTTGTACTTCGGGCGATCTGATTCTGGCACTTTCAGCGCAGACATGGCTTGCTCAATGGTCAGGTTCAAACTGTCCATTAAGTTACGGATGGACTCCCCTACGCCTCTTTCTATACCTCTTTCTATGCCTCTTTCCATCCCGCGTTCCCAGACGCCCTCGCTCAGATTGCACATATTCTGCACCTCCTTTTCCATCTCCTGTGTCATGGCAAGATCGAACTCCTGCCGCAAAATGCGCTGTTTCTCGGCGTACTTTACCTCGCTGGACAGCAGCACGTCCAGCAGCTTCAGGATGCCCTCATAGCGTTCATCCCCCGGCCCGCCAAGGCACAGCATCACGACCGTCAAAAGGTCATAGTCCCGCACCGGCTCTTTCACCGCGCCCACCATGTTTTCCTCGGTCATCCGGTAGCGGGTGATCGTGTTGCGGTGGTCTTTGGGCGGGTCAGCACACAGCCAGATGCTGTACACCTTTTTGATCTCGCCATACTGCGCGCCGGAAAACTCGGTGCCGGACTGGGACGAGATCAGCCGGCTGCAGTAGTAGATTGCCCGCTTGAGCAGCGGATAACCTGCCGAAAATCTGTTCTGGCTCTCCAGATTGATGATCAGCCGGATCGGCTCGCCGCTCGAAGGGGCCGTCGCATAAAAGCGGATATCATACAGGATCGTATGCTCGCTCAGCGAGGCGTCCTCCTGCCCAATGCTCTGGATGCGGGTCGGAGCGGTTTCATCCGGCTGCATCGCCCATTCATTGACCGCAGGTGTACCCTCGATATACTTTTCAGCAATTTCTTCAGGTGTGCAGTCCTTAAACTCGCTGAGGCAGCTCTTCATGATCCAGCCGAGCAGTATCTTCTCGCTCAGCAGCCGCTTGCAGGCAGCGTCCAGTTTGGCGCGGTCATCCATCACTCGGATGCTCTGGCCCAAACTCGTTTCCTGCTCCATGGGAATTCCCCCTATCCTTATTCTACCACATGCCCGCGCAAAATGCCACCGGCAATCCTTGCCTTGCGGGCCGGAAGTGATCGGATCTGTTTGATAAGGTAATTATACCAGATTTTTATGCATTTTACGACTGCCTTTTCTGCCGTTTTGTTATTACTGCATCTCCCGCTCCACGCGCTGGCGGTAAACCTGCATGATCAATTCCAGCAGGCGTTTTTCTGTGTCCGGCACATCCTGCGGAGCAAAACAGATCCGCACCCGATGGTCGCCAACCTCCCATTCAAGTATAGGTGTTTCTGCCATTGGCAACGTCATTGCGCATCGTCCTCCTTCTCAAGCCACGGCAGGCTTAGGCCCAGCTTGTCTGCCCGCTGGCAAAGCTGTTCAGCCAAGCCCTTGGCTTGCAAACTGGCATGGGCATCCTCTGCCGTGCAGAGCAGCACCGCGCCGTGTTCCTGCAAGATCTCCATGATCCGCAGCAGAATGTGCCGGTCCTCGCTCAGCCGGGAAACGTCCCGCACCAGCAGGGCGTTTGCGTATCGGGTGCGCGTACCCCGCAGGGCCATAAGCAGCCCCATCCGCTCCAGCGTCATCCCGCTGCTCATATCCTGCGAGGTGCCGACCACAGGTATCCCCCGCCGCTCAGCCTCCTGCAAGACCTGGGACATCTGGCTTATCACAACACTTGGGTGTACCCCGATGTCCCGTGCATAGGCCCAGGCCCGAAGGTTCTTTTCCTGCCGCATTTTGTTCTCCTTTACATAAAATAATCCGGGCTTTTTCGGGCCCGGATAAACCGCTGTACTTCCGTGATGTCGCTTGTGAGCGGGCAGGGCGGCAGTTGTTTGCGCACAGCTGTATGGTACCGCTGCCCCCGCGCCGCTCGGCTGTCCAATATCGCAACAGCGCAGGTGTCCGTCTCGGTGCGGATCGCCCGGCCTACACCCTGCCGGAGTTTTACCTGCATCTCTGGCAGGATGCTCGCTGAGATATACTCGTGCAGGCTGGGGTATTCTTCCCGCTCGACCTCTCTGACCGGATCAGGGGTCGGGAACGGTAGCCGCACGATCACCAGCAGCGACACCATATCGCCGGGAAAGTCGATCCCCTCCCAATACGGCCCGGCCGCACAGAGCACCGCGCACGGCAGCGCCTTGAACTGCGCGACCGCCTGCTGGTTGCCGCGCCACGCTTCAAGCAGCGGGAACGGCAGGGTACCTTTCAGCTTCTGGCACACCTCGCTCATTTGCGTGTAGGATGTGAACAGCACCAGCGCATGGCCGTGGGCCGCCAATAACAGCTGCCGGAGCCGCCCCGACACCTTGTCCGCACTCTCGTCAGACAGTTCGCCGGGCATATACAGCAAACAATTCCGCTGGTAGTCAAATGGGGACGGCGCGGTGAACTCCCGGCAGCGGTCATTTGTTTCCAGCCCAAGTTGTTGACGGACACGGGCAAAGCTGCCGCCCGCCGCAAGGGTGCCGGAGGTGAGGATGGCGGGCTTTCCCGCCCGCCAGAGATCCCGCGCGAGGAGCGCGGGAGTATCCCTGTGTATGGCGCAGAGGGCAAATTCCCCATCCTGCTTGGCCTGGATGTACCGTATCCGGTCGGAATGCTGCCCGCTGAAAAGGGAGAGGATTTCCGCCGCTCTTTCCAGCCCGCAGGCCGTCCCCTGCGAATGCGCTTTGGTGAGACGCGCGGCCTTTTTGAGCAGGGCGATGGTTTCCGTGACGGCCCTTTCAAGTCTCTGCGTCCAGCAGTACGGTCTCTGGCCACTTTTTTGTTCCAGAGGGTCTGTCTCCTGCTGTAAGGCTTTGGCGAGAGCAGCCGCGCTGGCGTACAACCGCCGCCCGGCCGCCGCACAATGCTCCTTTTTCAGTGCAGTGCAAAGGTCCAATATCTCGCTGAATGCGAGCGTATCCCCATACATCTGCCGGGCCGCCTCTGCCAGCTTATGGGCCTCGTCCACAATGAGGATGCGGTAATCCTTTAATAAAGGCCGAAGTTCCCGCTGACGGTGCATGGCGTCTGCCAGCAGATAGTTGTGGTTGCAGATCTGGATATGGAACTCATCGCTTTTCGCCGCCGTGAGATGCTTTTGGTAACGGCAGCCGTGATAGATCGGGCATCGAACGGAACAGGTTGCCGGAACGCATACCTGCGCACGGTCAAAGCCGGATAGCCCAGATGTCTTGTCCAAGTCGATGTTCCTGTCCAAAGCAGAAAGTGCCGCCCGCCGCTGGCTGTTCACCCGCTCACTGCCCATGACCGCCGCTTGGCGCATGGCCAGCCGAAGATCGCAGGCATACCGCTCCCGGCCCTTGCGAATGATGGCGCGGATCGGGCTGTCCAGGATGCCATCCCCCTGCAGAACCTCGGACAAAAATGGGATATACTCCTTTATAATAGCATCCTGCAGGGCCACGCTGGAGGTGGAGACCGTCAAGATCATCGGCACGCCGCGCGGGCGGTATTTCTGCCAGAGCAGGCCCGCCGCAAGGTATGCGTAGGTCTTTCCGATTCCCACCCCGGCATCGCAGAGCGCGACCCGGTTCAAAAACATGGCGTCCAGCATCTCATGGCAGAGTTTGATCTGCGCCGGCCGCACCGCAAAGCCATGCGCGGGGAACAGGTCACGAAAGATGTGCTCTGCCTGCACATGGGCTTGTTCCAAAGAAGTTGTTTGTTTCATTCTGATCCACCAAATTTTACAACACAAACCAGATCGGCAGCATATTGATGCGGCGCAGGCAAATGGTGAGATCTGCCTGCGCCGCACGGATCTGCCGTCGATCCGGCAAATAGATTTGCTTTCTTCCCACCGTATTTGCCGCTCGCGCCCCCGGTGTGCTGAATGGTCTGGCCCGACGGTCCCGGCCCATTCAAGGGAACACAGCAGGCGGGCCGCTGGCCGCGGCCGCTCACTGGCTCTGCAAGGGTCTTACTGCTTACAACCCAAGTGATCGCCACCCGGTCTGTCGTGCCGGGCCACAGGCGTATCATTCTGACCCCGCTGGCCGATCCTGGCGGAAAGGCTGCCATAGCCTTTCTTCCGGCAAAATGGGGTCGCTCGGCGCGGATGGCTTCTGCCGTCCGCGTGTCATGGCGCTTTCGCCGGTTCGCTCCCGGCCGCGGGAATGTACCTGCTGTGCTGGTATTCAGTTGTCAAGGAGCCCGTTTGAGGGGCCGTTTTTCATACCTCTCACCCTATACGGACATCTAATTTGCGTTTGGAAAGGTATCTCCCCCGATTTTTTCAAATTTTTTCTGATCGCAGCACAGGTCAGATTGACCGCTGTATGGCTGACCCCTTTTTCCAGCGCAAATGACCGCAAACTCATCCCGCCAAGGATGCACCTCTCAAAAACCTCCAGCTGCCGCTCGGTCAGCTGCTCTCTCAGTTCCCGGATGCTTTCCCGCAAAAGCAGGTCTTGCTCAAAATCAAATGGGTCAGCCAGCCATGACGACTCTAATCCCTCGCCATTTTGCACATTTACAAAGTCCGTTGACATTATCGCGGCCCGGATCATCCTGCCGTCCGCGTCAACATTCCGGGTCGGTGCCCCGGCCGTCTCCCGCCGCAGCTTCTTTTCCTCCGCCCGCAGCTTGCGAAATACCGCCTGGCTGACAGCGCATTCTTCCCGCGTAGCTTTGACCCGTACCATGTACTGGCCATCCTCCGCGATCCACAGGTCATAGTCGAACTCCTTGGGGCTTTTCACTGATACCGTACCTCCGTTCGGTTTCCCGAGCGGAGATGCGGACGCAGAGCAAGGCCATCCAGCGGCGGGGCTTTGCCATCCAAACGATCCGTTCGGGTTGGCAGCCCTGCCTCCGGTGGCCGGGTTGCGGTTTATTCGATTGCTCCAGTGCCGGACAATGCTGGCCAGCTCCCATGCGCTGGACGGTGCCTCCACGGAAGGCGGATTCTGGGAATACTTGCCGGGGTCTTGAAAGGGATAGCCGCGGATATCCAACAAAAAAGGCCCGGCTAACCACTGCCTCCCCTTTGGGGGGACGCAGTTGTTAGCCGGGACCTTCGCGGTTCACTGCCGGGTTCGACCCTTGCCAACTTTCGCTCTCAGGCGGCGGCCTTAGCGGTTCTAGCCGGGTCCGTCGCTTCTTCCTGATCGCTCTATTTCAATTGCAGCCGGGACATTGTATGGCTGCCGGGTTCAGATGACTGTCCTTTGGGGGTTATGCTGTCTGCCGGAAACCTCACGGTTCTCTGCCGAGTCCGGTCCTTGCAGGCTTTCGCTCTCAGACGGCGGCCTTCGCGGTTCTGGCCGGGGCCGCCGCTTCTGCCTGATCGCCCTGTTCGGGTACAGTTCATTTGTCCCGCAGCCTCTGCTGGTCAGGCAGGCTGCCTATTGGGTGCCAAAACCTTAACCACCTTTATACTCACAGTTGCTCCGCTGACGATGCAGTTGAGTTCTGCACCGCACTTCGGGCACACGACCTCTGAGTCGGTGCCGCTTTTTGATCTTGAGACCTGCCGCCCGCACACCGGGCAGGAAATAACCATTCTGTCGGACATCTTTCTGCTCTATGACCTCCTATTGCTCCAGCACCCACGATATCTTTGCCAAGCACCGTCCATCGCCGGGCATTTTCTGGCTGCCCATATGGGCGGCACTGGGAACGAGTTCTATCACTTTCTCACCATACCCCCCTTGACAAAACGAGAAGTACAAATTAGACTAATAGAAGTTAGGCTTCCTCTCGCTCAAGGCTATTATAGGAAGTCTGGAATCATTTGTCAAGGAATTTTTGGAATAATCGTGATTTAACTTCTATAACAGGAGGCGGATTCTATGAAGTTCGGAGAAAAACTGAAGATACTGCGCCGAAAAAAGGGCCTCACCCAGGAACAGGTCGCTCAGGCCATCGGGATCTCATCCCGTGCCTACGGCAGCTATGAGCAGAGCGGAAAGTACCCGCGCATACGGGAGCGGTATACAAAGCTGGCAGAAGTCCTTGACTGCGAGCCAGCCTATCTGATGTCGGAAGATGAGGAATTCATCTCCGAAGCTGCCAGCCAATATGGCAGCCGGGGGAAGCAGCAGGCAGAGAGACTGGTGGCCGAGCTGTCCGGCATGTTTGCGGGCGGTGATCTGTCCGAGCATGATAAGGACGCTGTCATGGCGGCGCTCCAGCGCGCCTATTTTGACTGCAAGCTGGACAACAAAAAGTATGCCCGAAAAAAGCATCCGGGCGAGTAAATGTACCGATTATAGTACATCGCGTTTGCTATGATAGATCCGGGGAGGTGTTCCTATGGATTCGTATGAACTTTTTAGGCGGGCAGATCAGCTTGTGCTGCAATGCGAAACCAGAGACGCGCTTCGGATCGCAAAGGATATGGGCATCTGGGTCTATTATGAGGATGGTTTTAAAGATCTTTTGGGGATGTACACGTTCCAGTGGAATCATCGGCTCATGTTTCTGAATTCCAAAATGGATGAGTGCATGACACAGATGGTGGCGGCCCATGAGATCGGGCACGATGTCTGCCATCGGGCACTGGCTAAAGCCAACGGCATGAAAGAATTTATGCTGTTCAACATGAAAGACAACACCGAATATGAGGCAAATGCATTTGCGGCACATATTCTGCTCGACAATGATGAGGTCTATTCGATGGCCCGGCAGGGCTATGATGTGGCAGAGATCGCGCGGGCTATGAACTCTCATGTTAACCTCATGCTCATTAAGATGCAGGAAATGATTAAGTTGGGGTATGAATTCCGCATTCCTTATGAGCCTGACGGCCGGTTCTTCCGAAACATCAAGGGGAGAGATTTGGCAGCAGGTGACTGTTATGAATGACCCAAAAGTCTATGTGGACGTCACCCGCAGTTCAATGCGGACGATGCTGTGCGATATGTTTTTAAAGTGTTCTGCCACCTTGGCGGGGAATTCCATTGGCCAGTGGTTCGTGGAGCGGCGGGTATTGCAAAAAGCGAGGTGATTAAGATGGTACAGCGTCCGGTTTGTCTATGCGATGGAAAACTGATCGGCATTGAGAGCATCTTTACGATTGACAGCATTGGGCGGCAGATCAATATAGAGGAAAAGGTTGAGGCCCTACGAAAAAGGAGCCACAATAATGACCTTTTTTGTCCATGCGGATGCGGAGCCAATCTTATTCTGGTTGCGGGGGATCGTGGTGTCCGCAGGCAGCATTTTCGTTTACGATCCTCCTCGCTGAAGCAAAAACGCCTTTACCCGGTCAAGCTTATTTCCTCTACAAACCCCTTGAATATATATCTTATAATAATAAATTTTCAGTTGAAAACTCTATTGGAAACTATCCAAATAAAGGGTTCTTCCTCCCGATCAATAATATCACTTTTCCATATATCTGATGCCGGGTTTCATTATCGCAAAAGTTCATAGATAATCAAGCCGGACAAATCCAGAGTCAAGAACATCCAAATAGGGACGTACATATTTTCTAAACAGTATCGTCCTATAAATCATTACCAAAATCGAAGGGACGTGGGGCCGCGCCCCCACGGTTTTGGGTGAAGCATGAACTGATCCTGCTAAAAAAAAGAGGCGGGAGAAAATCGGCTTTTGCTTAGTTATACGCGTTCTTTTGTTTCAGACGAAAGCGCCGGTTTTTTGTTCCCCTTATCATCGTGGGCAAATTGTATAGCTGCAACACATAACGTCGCCGCACCAATGTAATTTTGCAGATTTGTCAGAGCGTAGCCCTTGGGGGACCGAAATAGAATAATAAAATAGAAAACAAGCAGTGCAACGGCCGCTGCATATAGGGCTTTATCCTCATGATCGTATAATGATAATTGCCATACTAAAAGCAATACGTTAAACAGCGATACAATAAATATCAGTATGTTTGACCAACTGGGACTCCGAAAGATATATCCGCTAATTAATGCTAAGAATGAAAATCCAAGGGCTGTGTAACTGACATATTTTTTAGTTTTTTTCAAAAAACCCACTTCTTTCTCAATAGTTTTGCAAATTATATAGAAACATAAAATCTTTACAGGGCGCTTGTTTTTTTGTTGAAAATTGTTCTTTTAAAAGATGAAATTGGCAATACAAACGTTAAAAAAGTAAGGGGCGCGGCGCAGAGCCGCGCCCCCACAGTTTTGGGTGATGCATGAGTTGATCTTGCAGGGAATACAAAGGCAGAAGCGAATCGGAACTGAAGTGGCTTTTACTTA
>CAJTVI010000044.1:0-4640 GCA_910579545.1 uncultured Oscillospiraceae bacterium
GCGGGCGAGAGCCGGCTGGAGCTGGACCGCCGGCATGTGCACGGGCGGATCGAGAGCCTGGAGCGCCGGCTGAAGGAACTGGAAAAGCGCCGGGGCGAAAACCGCCGCGCCCGGCAAAAGGGCGGCGCGCCGGTGATCAGCCTGGTGGGCTACACCAACGTGGGCAAATCCAGCCTGCTGAACGCCCTGTGCGGCGCCGACGTGCTGGAGGCGGACATGCTGTTTGCCACCCTGGACCCCACCGCCCGCCGGCTAATTTTGCCCAGCGGGCTGCCGGTGATCCTGGTGGACACGGTGGGCTTTGTGAGCCGGCTGCCCCACAAGCTGGTGGAGGCCTTTAAGAGCACCTTAGAGGAGGCCGCCTATTCCGACCTGATCGTAAAGGTGGCGGACGCGGCCGACCCCGAGCGGGAGGCCCGGCTGGAGGTTACCGACGAGGTATTGGCCGGCCTTGGCTGCGCCGGCATCCCGCAGCTGACCGTGTACAACAAGTGCGACCTTGCCGGCCCGGCCGGCCCCGAGCCCGGCGCGCTGTACACCAGCGCCAAAACCGGCCGCGGCCTGGCCGGTCTGCTGGCCGCGATGGACGCCGCCCTTGCCGGCCGGATGCGCCCGGTGGCGATGCTGCTGCCCTACGCCCAGCTGGGCCTTGCCGAGCCGATGCGCCGGGCCGGCAGCATCCGGCGGGAGGACTACCGCCCCGAGGGGGTATACTTTGAGGGCCTGGCCCGGGTGGAGGACCTGCACCTCTACCAGCCCTATCTGGTGTGAGCGGGGGCCGCTTTGCAGCGGCGCGCTGCCGCGCGCATTGATCACAAATGGGAGGGGAGCAAGGCCCCCCTCCCATCCCCTCCCCCGCATCCAGCCGGGCCCTTGCAGTTTTGCAGCTGCCCATAGACAACACAAAAGCCCGCTTTGCAGCGGGCTTTTGTGCATAGAGGGGTGGGAAAGTATAATAATGAGAAGTAAATCATGGTTGCAGCTTTTGCTGTGATTACAGTATAGCAGATTTTCTTTTCATGTCAAACCGCAAAGGCGAAAATAACTTTATTTTATTGCTTTACTTTTTTGTTTTATTTTATTATAATAACTCTTGCAGGAAAAAGCGGCAAAAAAAGTTTTCTTTTTTTGTTTTTGCGGGGTTTCATCTTAATTTTTGCAATATTTTTAGTACATAAAGCCAAATTCAGGTGGGGTTGGGGGAATAATTTTTGGATGAATTAGATAAACACATCCTGCGTCTTTTATGTAAAAACGCCCGTATGCCCATAAAGGACATTGCCCGCGAGGTGGCCCTTACAAGCCCCGCCGTTTCCAGCCGGATCCGCCGGCTGGAGCAGGAGGGGGTGATCGCGGGCTATACCGCGGTGCTGCGCACCCCCCAGGCCAAGGGCATGGTAAGCGCGCTGATCAGCGTGGCAAACCCGCCCGCCCAGCGGCAGGAATTTTTGCAAACGGTGGCCGGCCAGCCCAGCGTACAGCAGTGCTACCATGTTACCGGCAGCTACAGCTTTATTGTAAAGGTGCTCTGCCCGGATATGGATGCGCTGGAGCACCTGATCACCACCTTTCAGAAGATGGGCCAAACCAACACCCAGCTGATCCTTTCCGCCCCGGTCAACCGGGATCTTCCCGGGGCCGCCCTGCAGCCATAGGCCGGGTAGCCGGCCCGCCGCGCGGGCATACTATCTTGACCGGGCAGCCGCCCGAAGCCTTCCCGGCCCCGCCGCACCCCGGCGAGGCCCCATTATTCAAAAAGGAGTGTACCCACAATGATGAAAAAACAACTGTTCTGCCTTGTTCTGGCCCTTGTGCTTGCCCTTGCGCTGGCGGGCTGCGGCGGCGGCGCTTCGTCGGACGCCGCGCCCAAGGACTACACGCAGGTGCTGCGCGGCGCCCGCTCGGACGAGCTGAACGAGATCCTCGAGGTTACCGACGCCTCCAGCGAGGACCCGGCCACCGTGCTGGAATGGATCGGCCTTGACGCCGACGCGCTGGAGCAGTACGCCATCAGCATCTCGTTTATGAACACCCAGGCCTACGGCGTGATGATCGTCAAGCCCAAGGACGGCAAGGCCGAGGAGGTCAAATCCGCCCTGCAGGACTATATCCAGCGCCAGACCGACTCGTTTGAGTTCTACCTTGCCGACCAGTACGAGATCGCAAAGAACGCAAAGCTTGAGACCATGCCCTCGGGCGAGGTGGTGCTGGTGATGTGCGAGGACGCGCCGGCCGTGCTGGAAAACATCCAAAACGCGCTGAAGTGACCCCGCGGGCCGGCCCCGATGGGGGCGCAGGCCCGGCCGCGGGCAGGGAATGGAAAAACAAAAGGAGGTTTTGGGATGAAGGCCACGGTGGTCATCCCCAACCTGAACGGCGCGGGCTGGCTGCGGGATTCGATCGAATCCATCTGGGCGCAGACCGAGCAGGATTTTGAACTGATCGTGGTGGACAACGGCTCCACCGACGAGAGCCTTGCCATTGCGCGCAGCTATCTGGGCCGGCCGCGCTACCGGCTGATCGAAAACGGGCGCAACACCGGTTTTTCGTATGCGGTCAACCAGGGCATCCGGGCGGCGCAGGGCGAGTTTGTGGCCCTGTTCAACAACGACGCCTTTGCCGAGCCGGCCTGGCTGGAGAGCCTTTTGGCCGCCGCCGGGCAGGATGCGCGCATCTTTGCGGTGAGCAGCCTGATGCTGCGGCATTTTGAGCCGGAGCTGGCCGACGATGCGGGCGATTATGTGACCATTCTGGGCTTTGCCTGCAAGCGGGGGGACGGCCGCAAAGCCAGCCGCTACCAGCGGCCCTGCCGGATCTTTTCGGCCTGCGGGGGGGCGGCGCTTTACCGCAGGGCCATTTTGGACGAGATCGGCCTGTTTGACGAGCTGTTTTTTGCCTATTTTGAGGACGTGGACATCAGCTGGCGGGCCAACAGCCTGGGCTACAAAAATGTTTACTGCCCCGCCGCCCGCTGCCGCCACATCTGCGGGGCCACCACCGGCGCGGTGCGCTACAACCCCTTTAAGAGTGTGCAGAGCGGGCGCAACAGCATCCTGCTGCCCTACAAAAACATGCCGTTTTTGATGTTTGCCCTCAACTTTGTGCCGCTGGCGCTGGGCTATGGCATGAAGGCGGTGATGTTCCGGCTGCGGGGCTATGGCGGCGACTACGCCAAGGGCTTTAAGGAGGCGCTGCGGGCGCTGCCCAAGCTGCAAAAGCCCAAATTCCGGCTGAAAAACCTGCCCAACTACCTGCTGATCGAACTTTGGCTGATCGCGGATACCTTCCGCTATTTTGTTTACCGCGCCCAGCGGGCGCTGCATCTCACCTGAACGGTTTTGGGACGGCGGGCGCCGCGTCTGGTTCGAGCGGTTTTGCACCTGGCAGATGCCGCGTCTGGCCTGAGCGGTTTTGCACCCGGCGGATGCCGCGTCTGGCCTGAGCGGTTTTGCGCCCGGGGCGGGGGCCCTCCCCCGCCCCGGGCCATGCAAAATAAACGCATCTTCAGCCCCCGGCTGCCCCACAAGGACAGCCGGGGGCTAAAAAGTTCTTGACAAAGTGGTCTAATGGTGTTAGACTTCGGTCATGCAGAGGTCTAACGCCATTAGACCACTTTCTGTATGGACGGATGCCGGGCCGTTTTGGGCGGCCTGCCGCATCCCAAAAAGGGGCGATACCGCGCCAAAAGGAGGCTGCTTTGGATGGAACCCCATAAGTTAGGCGAGATGGAACAGAAGTTTGCCGAACTGATCTGGCAGAACGAGCCGGTGGGCTCGGGCCGGCTGGTGGAGCTGTGCGCCGCGGAACTGGGCTGGAAAAAATCCACCACCTATACCATGCTCAAGCGGCTGTGCGCCCGGGGGCTGTTTGCCAACGAGGGGGGCCGGGTGCGGGCGCTGGTGAGCCGGGAGGAATTTGCCGGCCTGCAAAGCGAGCAGTTTGTGGCCGAGGCCTTTGGCGGCTCGCTGCCGCAGTTTTTGGCCGCCTTTACCCGCCGCCGGCGGCTGAGCGGGGCCGAGATCGAGGAGCTGCGGCGGCTGATCGAGAGCGCCGGCGCGGAACAAAGCGCCGCGCCGGCCGCGCCGGATACGGCAGCAGCGGCACAAAACACGCCGGGCGCGGCACCCTGCGCCCCGCCAAAGGAGGGGTAAAATATGCTGTGGATCGAGCGGATGTTTTTGGCGGTGCTGCGCATGGCGCTGCCCGGCAGCCTGTGCATTTTGGCGGTGCTGGCCGCCCGGCTTTTGCTGCGGCGGATGCCGGCCCGGTTTTGCTGGGCGCTGTGGGGGGTGGCGGCCTTCCGGCTGGTCTGCCCGGTGGCCCTGAGCGCCCCCTTTGGCCTTTTGCCGGCCGCAAACAGCCTTGCGGCCGCGGCCCGCGCCCTGGGGCAGGGCCTTGCGGGCGGGGATGCCGCGGGCGGGGGCCGCGCCCCTGCCTTGGGGCTTTCGTCCGATGCCCTTCCCCTGCCGGGCGGGACGGTCGGCATCTTTGGCGCGGGCGGCGTGTCTGCCGGTGCGGGCAGCCTGCCCGGCGCTGGCGGCGCATCCGGCATGGGCTGGCCGGCCCTGGCCGCGGTGATCTGGCTGGCGGCGGCGCTGGGGCTGTTTTGCTGGCAGCTGGCCCTGCTGCTGCGGCTGGGG
>CAJTVI010000044.1:4659-6999 GCA_910579545.1 uncultured Oscillospiraceae bacterium
GGGCCGGACGGCGCGGTGCGGCTGCCGGGCCTAAACAGTGCCTTTGTGTTTGGCCTTGTGCGCCCGCGCATCTGCCTGCCGGCCGGGCTTGGGCCCGAAGAGGAGCGGATGATCCTGGCCCACGAGCGGGCCCACCTGCGCCGGGGCGACCACCTGACCCGCCCGCTGGCCTGGGCGCTGGTTTGCGCTTACTGGTTTGACCCGCTGGTGTGGCTGGGGTACTGCCTTGCCATGCGGGATATGGAGCGCTGCTGCGACGAGGCTGCCCTGCGCGGCCTTGGCCCGGATGCACGGCAGGGGTATGCCCGCGCCCTGCTTGCCCTGGCCGCCGGCCGGCCCGCTGCGCCCTGGGCCCCGGCCTTTGGGCAGGAGGACGTTAAGGGGCGCATCCGGCAGCTTTTGCGCCCTGCGCATCCCGCCCGCTGGGCGCTGGCGCTGGCCGGGCTGGGGGTGGCGGCGGTGTGCGCCGCACTGGCCTTTGCCCCCGCCCGCACAGCCGCCCCCCGGCCGGAGGATCTGGCCGGCAGGGTGTACCAGTACGAAAAAGAGGGTTTTTACGGCGATTTTACCCTGCGGCTGGAGCCGGACGGCCAATTTTGGTACTATGAGGGGGCGGCCAGCAGCTACATTGGCCACGGCAGCTGGACGCTGGAGGGCCGCCGCCTGACCCTGCGGGACGACGCCGGCCCTGACCTTTTGAACCAGTTTGAGGTGGAGGGGGACGCGCTGGTTTTTGTGGAGGAGGGCTCGACCAACTTTTTGTACCTGAAGTTGGCGGACGGTGAGCGGTTTTTGCCCCTGCCCGAAGGGGCGGGCGGGCAGAGCCTTGCCGGCCTGCCCGGCCTCGCCGGGCAGGGTGAGGACGGCGGCGGCCCGGAGGAGGATGCCGCCGCCGGGCAGAATGCTAACAGCAGCGTCCCTGCCGGGCCGGACGGCGAACCGCTGACCTTTTGGATCAACCCGGACGAGCCGCCCGAGGTGCTGGGGGACGTGGCCGCCAAGACCTACCTTGCCCAGTTTACCCGCCCCGAAGCCCCGGACACCGAGCGGCTGGCGGGGTACACCCTTAGGGAATGCCGCACGGTGAGCGGCACCCCGCCCGAGGGCCAGAGCTGGGAGGAGATGCCCTATCAGTATCTGGTACAGATCACCTACGACATTACCACCGCCAGCGAGGGCTATCTGGCCCCGGGGGACGGCATTGCCGGGCTGGGCAGCTTTGCCGGGATTTACCGGGAACTGGCCGTAAAGGCGCTGGAGCATGGCGGTTACGCCATTGTGTCGGCGGGCACCGGCGGCGGCCAGCAAGCGTTTGCCGCCGACCCCGCGCTGGAGGAGGCGGTGCACAATGTTTTGCTGAGCCTGTATGCCGACCCGCCAAGCCCGGACGCGCCGCTTTGCGAGAGCCATGTGACCCTTTACTGGGAGGAGGTGGGCAGCGACCCCCATGCGGTGCGGGTGTACCTGATGGCGATGGTCAAGGGCAGTTTTGGCGAGACCGGCGGGCCGGGCGGCCGGATGCAGCCGGCCGAGTGGTGCGGGCCGGTGCGGCTGACCCTGATCAATGCGGATGGGCAGGGCTACACCCCCATGGAGGTATGGCCGCTGGACGCGCTGGATGCGCTGGAGGGCGGCGAAGCCTGGCAGCGCCAGCTGGAGGAGATGTTCCCGCCCGCGGCAATCGACGCGCTGCAGAACGGCAGCCGCTCCCCCCGCCAGCTGCGGGACGCTTTGCGCGCCGCCTGCGACGCGATGCTGGCCGGCGCATGACGGCGGCCGGGCGGCGCAGCGCGCCTTGCCTCCAACAGCTCGTGGGCCCCGGCCGCATGGCCGATCCGGGGGATGCATCCCCCGGACCCCCGCCCCGCCGCACGGAAATTTCCGTGCGGCAAATTTGCAGCCCTGGCCTTTGTATTTTGCGCTCCGGCCCCCTGCCCGCCAGCGGGGCCGGCCATTGAAAGATTGCCCATCCTTATGTATAATTTTGAAAATATTATACAGGAAACGTACCCTTAAGGGACGGAAAAGGCCCGCCGCAAAAGCAATGCGGCGGGCCTTTTGATTTTTGTTTTATGCGCTCCTGCGCCCTTTTTGCAAGCTTTCAAACAGGCAGGCAAGAACCGGCGGCC
Organism: uncultured Oscillospiraceae bacterium; assembly: GCA_910579545.1. Taxonomy (GTDB): domain Bacteria; phylum Bacillota; class Clostridia; order Oscillospirales; family Ruminococcaceae; genus UBA7177. Next base: position 6,789 of record CAJTVI010000044.1, read on the forward strand.
TAAATCTCGTCCGCAAAGAGGGCGGCGGCGGCACTGCGGAACTTTTGCAGGGCAAGGTCCTCGGCGGCGCTGCCGCTGGGCGAGGTAATCGGCTTTGCGGCGGGCGGGATGTCCGGTTTTTCGGGTGTGGGCGCGGAAGGCGCGAGGGGCCCCTCCGGCTCCTTTTGCGGCGTGTCGGGCCCTTGGGCCGGGGCGGCAAAGGCCGCGTAGC
>CAJTVI010000044.1:7023-22571 GCA_910579545.1 uncultured Oscillospiraceae bacterium
GCGGCCGCCCGCCGGCGGGATGGGGGCGGGCTTTGGGGCCGGTTCTTCGGCCGGGTCCGGCCGGCTCTCCTGGCCAGCAAGGGGGATGGGCGCGGCGGCCTTTGCGGCGGCCCCAGCCGGCGCGGGGGGCTTTGCCGGGGCCGCGCGGCCCTTATTGGTCAGCGGGATGGGCACCGCCGGCTTGGCCGGGGGCGCGGGGGGCTTTGCGGGGGCAAGGGGCAGGGGGACCTTGTCCAGCGGCAGGCCGTCCTCCCCTTGCGCGGCGTCCGCCGGGGCGGCGCTTTGGGCGCGGCGCCCGGGCGCCGCGGGCTCAAACAGCTCCTGCGGCAGCGGCTCCTCCCCTTTGCGCAGGGCCTTTTTGCGCTGCTGCTGGGCGGCCTGGCGCATCTCCTGGCAAACCATCTCCATGGCGGCGCAGTCCTCAGGCTGGTCGGTGACGCTCTTGCCGTAGTGGGCCAGCAGCACCTCGCCGCTGGGAGCCACCAGCAGGGTGAGCGGCATCTGCTGGGCGGTCTCCTTGGATTCGTGATACCCCTGCTTTTCGGCCTCCTTTAAGATGCGCAGCCCCTCCCAGGAGAGGGTGCGCATCCGGCCTCGCAGGCGGGGGATCTCGAAGTATTCGTACAGGGCGCCCTCGGCGTCGCAGATCACCGGGTAGGGCATGGTGCCCTTGGGCAGGTGGGGGCCGATGGTCTCGGGGCGGGTTTGCACCACGCAGACCAGCCGGGCGCTGTACAGCTCCCGGATGCTCTGGGCATACCGCACGATATAATGCCGGGTAAACGGATGGCCGAAATTGCGCAGGAACACCATAAACAGCGGCCGCTCGTCCGCTTCCAGCAGGGCGTAAAAGCTGTTTTGCGGCTCGTAGGGGGTGTCGTAGGAAAATTCGGGCATATGGTCCCCGGGATGCAGGCGATGCTTCACAAAACGATCTCCTTTGGCTGTGGAATCTCAAGAGCCGCGGGGCGGGTCCTGGCCGCTGGCCCGCGGGGGCAAACAGGATACAACAAAAACGCGCGGGGGGTTATTCCATATTCTACACGATTTGCGCGGCCTGTCAACCAAGCTGCAAAAATTGGGAGCCCTCATTGCAAGGGTTTTGCCGGCCCAGGCCGGGCGCGGGGGGCCTTGGAAAGGCTTTCGGGGCAGGGGCCTGCTGCCTTTCGAGACTCTCCCCCACCCCCGGCTTTAGCCCTCTAAACCTCCTTGAAATGGACACTCCCATAAAAATTGGGAGCGCCCGAACCGCGGAAAGGGGCGCGGCGCAAGAGCCGCCTATTGCAGGGCGGCGGTGCCGCTCTGGCCGGCCAGCACCGCGTGCATGCCGGGGAAGAACTTGGCGATGCCGCTGCCCTTGCAGTGCAAACCGTCGTAAAAATCCTCGCCGGTAAGGCCGAGGGACTCAGCGTCGTAAGAGCCGTAGAGGGGGATATGGTTTTTTGCAGCGTACTCCCGCAGCCAGGGCTCCACCGCAAAAAAGCCGTTGTAGCACTGCTGCTCGGCCTGGGTCTGGCTCATTACATAATAGGCCAGCGGATGGTAGGGCACCAGCACAAACACAAAGTTGACCCCATTTTGCCGGCCGTACCGGATGAACTCGTCAAAGAGGGCAAGCTTATCCGGCGGCAGGGCGTCAAAATCGTTGAGCCGAAGGGCGGTGCCCCCCTGCTCCACCGCCAAAAGCTCGACCTCGTCGTGGGTGTAGGCGCGCATTTCGCGGGTATACACCACGCTGCCGTCGCTGCGCTTGACCTCGGTGTCCTGCTGCCAGAGTTCGGCCCCGGCAACCGTGATGGGGTGCTCCTCGCTGCCGGTATCCCGGGAGGCCCAGGCAATATTGCCCTGGAAATACGCCGGGTCCAGCAGCACGTCCCACACCTCCACCGGGTCGGGCGCGTCGTATTCGCTCTGGCGGCCCAGCGCCTCGCTGAGGAACTCCTCGTACAATTCGGCGTCCGCCCGGATGTCCAGCGCCTCGGGGCTGGGGCTGAAGATCCAGGGGTCGATGCCGAGGATGACGTTTTGGGGGGCCTTGCCCTCCCGGATAAAGAGGTAGAGGGTGCTCATGACGTCCCGCACGTCCGCCCCGATCATGCCGGCGTTGAAAAAGCCGCCCGCATCCGCATCCGCCACCGAGCGGTCCATCTGCAAAATGCGGCTGGAGCCAAGGGCCACGGTGCCAAGGGGGGCATCGCTTGGCAGGTTTTGCACATAGAGCCGCACGATCTGCCGCTCATCCATCTTTTCGTAGTTGGAGAGGTCCTGCCCGGCCAGCAGCGCTTCGGCCACCTCCCGCTCGAACTGGTCCCCCTGGAAGTAGCCGCTGCGGTCCACCGTGTAGTTGACATAGACCATCAAAAACAGCACCGGCCCGGCCAGCAGCACGGCCTTGAGCGCCGCCTCAAGATACCGCAGTATAAAAAGGGCCGCCTGTTTTACCCGTTTCCACATTGCACCGCGCCCCCCTTAGTACTGCTGGTAGATAAAGGCCGACTGGCCAAACGCGCCAAAAAACAGCAGCAGCAGGCACAGCGCGTAGTACACCGGCCAGCGCACAAAAAACCACTGCCGCCGGAACCACCCGGCCACCGGGCCGCGCGCCTCCACCAGGGCCACAAACAGCCCGGCCAGGGCCAGCATGCCGGCGGTGGCCCCATTGAGCCCCAGCCGCGCAAAGCCGCCGCCCAGGCTGGCCAGCCCGCCCGCAAACGCCTGGCCCCAGCCCGAAAACATGCCGCCGTACACCGTTAGGGGTTTTGCGCCGTACAGCTCGCAGGCAAAAAACACGATGCAGATGGTAAACAGCAGGTAGACGCAGCAGCGCTGCACCGCGGTTTTTACCAGCTTGCTGCGGTAGAGGGGGTTGCGCTTTGCCAGCCTGCGCCGCCACCGCGCGGTGGCCTTGCCCACGACCAGGAACAGCCCATTGAGCACCCCCCATACAACATACCCCACCCCCGCGCCGTGCCACAGCCCGCTGATGGGAAAGATGATGAACACATTGAACCAGCCCTGAAGCTTGCCAAGGGCCCCGGACGCGCCCCGGTTGTAAAAGGAAAGGGGGGTAAAGATATAATCCCGGAACCAGCTGGTAAGGCTGATGTGCCAGCGGTTCCACAGTTCGGTGTAGCTGCAGGCGGCAAAGGGGCGGTCAAAGTTTTCCAGCAGGTCAACGCCCAGCATCTGCGCGCCGCCGATGGCAATGTCGCAGCAGCCCGAAAAATCCATGTACAGCTGATAGCTGAACAGCAAACTGGCCGCCGCAAGGTACGGCCCGGCACAGCTGCCCGCCGTTTGGTACACCGCCCGCACAAAAACGGCCAGATTATCGGCAATGACCATTTTTTTGACATAGCCCCACAGCACCCGGGCCGCGCCGCCCGCGGCGCGGCTGTAATCAAAGGGGCGCGGGGCGGTAAGCTGGGGCAGCAGATGCTGCTTGCGCTCGATGGGGCCGGTAAAGATGCAGGGGAAAAAGCTTACAAACAGCGCGTAGGTAAGCGGGTTTTTCTCCGGCTCCGCCTGGTGCTGGTAAACGTCGATGACATAGCCGAGGCTTTGGAAGGTAAAGTACGAGAGCCCCAGCGGCGCAATAAGGTCGGGGCCGGCAGCGGCGGGCCGGCCGGTAAGCCCCGCCCAGATGCCGCCAAAAAAGCCGGCGTACTTATAAAAGAACAAAATGCCAAGGCAGGCGGCGAGCGCCAGCAGCAAAAAGCCGCGCCTTGCCCAAACGCTGGAAAGCCGGCCAATGGCCAGCCCCGCCGCCCAGGTAACAAGGGTGGCGGCGATCAAAAGCACCACCAAACGCGCGTTTTGCGGCTGGTACAGGTAAAAGGCATAGCTTGCCAGGAGCAAAAAATACGGCTTTGCCAGCCGGGGCACCAGATAGTAGACCGCCGTGACCCCGGCCAGAAAGCCAATAAAGATACTGCTGTTAAACGGCATTGCCCTGCCCCCTTTGTTGTGGAGTAGCCCCGCGGCAAAAAGGCGCCCGACCGGCTGATTTGCCGGTTTATTCGCTTTGGGGCGGCCGCGGCCCGGCGGGCGATTTCGGCCCGGCAGGCTGGGCGGCGGGCGGCTGGGCATCGGCCGGCTGGGCGCCGGCAAGCTGCTGCTCCAGCTGGCGCACCCGTTTTTCGAGGATGGCGTTGGCCTGGGCCAGCCGCTTGATCCGCTCGGCAAAATCGCTTACCGCCGCGCTCAGCGAGAGCAGCACCAGCAGCACAAAGCAGAACAGCAGGGTAAACACCACGTTGACCGGCATGACCATGTGCAGGTATTCCCGCAGGACATACACAATATATGGGCAGGCCGCAAACACCACCAGCACCCCGCCCGAGGCCAGCCAGACCAGGCTGAACCGCACGCTGAGCCGCCCGGTTTTGAGCAGGAAAAAGATGAGCAAAAGATACACCGCCGCGCCCAGCAGCAGCATGTATCGCAGGGATTCGGGCATAAGGCGCCCCCTCCTTTTTTGGGTTGTTTGAGCGCCGCGCAGGGCGGGAAGGTTTTGGGCCCGGGCTGGTTTTTTTATTCCGGAGCGGACACTGTGCAGCCCACCGGCCCGGTTTACCGATCCTTACGGCCGGAGAGCCGCACGATCACCAGCGAGATGGAAACCTTGATCATAAAATAGACGCTTTTGAGGGCATTGATGCTGGAAACGCCCCCCTGCCGCTCGGCCATGACCACCGGCACCTCGCCCACCCGGCAGCCGTGCTGCACCGCCATGACGATGGCCTCGGGCTCGGGGTAGTCCTGCGCGTAGTGGCTGGCAAAAAAGGCGATGAGCTTTTTGCCGCAGGCCCTGAAACCGCTGGTCACATCCCGCACCCGCCGGCCGGTGAGCACAAAAATGAGCCCGCTCAAAAAGCTGATGCCCAGCCGCCGCATAAAGCTGCTTTGAAAGCCGTCTTTGGTGATAAACCGGCTGCCGATGCACATGTCCAGCTCATCCCTTGCCACCGGGCCGACTACCGATTGCAGGTAGGCGGGGTCGTGCTGGCCGTCGCCGTCCATCTGCACCGTGATGTCGTAGCCGTTCTGCCAGGCATAGCGGTAGCCGCACTGCATGCCGCCCCCAATGCCCAGGTTGATGGGCAGGTCCAGGTAATTGCACCCCTCGGCGCTTAAGATCTCGGCGCTGCGGTCGGTAGAGCAGTCGTTGATCACAAGGTAGTCCGCCCAGGGGCAGCTTTCGCGCAGCCGGCGCACCACCGCGGCGATGTTTGCCTCCTCGTTGTAGCAGGGGATCAGTACCAGTATCTTCAGCGCCATGCGGGTTATTCCTCCGTTGGTGTAGTGGGGGGCAGCAAAAAATCCTCTAACTGCCGCAAAAGCTCGGCGCGGCGGTAGCGGCTTTGGTAGCAGGCAAAGGCCTTTTGGCCCAGCGCCGCCCGCTCGTCTGCCGTAAGGCGGCAGAGCGAGAGCATGTTGCCCGCAAGCCCCCTGACGTCGCAGGCGGCCGAGGCAAGGCCGCAGCCGGCTTGTTCCACCGCCGCGCGGCCCTCGCCGTCCATGCTGGCAAGGATGGGCTTTGCCGCCGCCATATAGCTGGCCAGCTTGGCCGGCACGGTAAGGCCAAGGTCCTCGCTGGCGTTCAGCGAAACCACCAGCGCGTCCGCCAGGGTGGTGTAGCGGGGCACCTGCTCCGGCGGCACGCTGCCGCAAAAGACCGCCGCGCCGCTCTGCACAAGGCCCAGTTCCTCGGCCAGCGCCTTGAGGGAAGCGCGGCTCATGCCGTCCCCCACCAAAAGCAGCCGCAGGGTTTGGCCGCCGGCCTCTTTGCGGGCCAGGGCCAGCGCCCGCAGCACGGTGTCAAGGCTCTGGGCCGGGCTGAAATTGCCGGTAAACACCAGGTTGAACCCACCCGCATACTGCGCGGCCAGCCCGGCATCCGGCTGGGGAACGGCGTAAAAATCCTCGCAGTACTGCGGGATCACCGCCACATCGCCCTCCGGCTTGCCGGTGCGCTCCAGCAGCCGCTTTTGCAAACTGCCGCTCATGGCGATCAGCCGGCCGGCCCGGCGGTAGTACCAGTCGCTCACCCGCCGGGCCACCCCCTGCCAGAGCCGGCTTTTGACCGGCAGCACGCTGTAGAGGTTTTCGGGCCAGAGGTCCAGCACATAGGTGGTGACCGGGACATGGTGCAGCCGCCCGTAAACAAGGGCGGGCAGGGCCATGAGCACCGGGCTGGTGTTGTAGCAAAAAACCGCGTCGTAAGGGCCTTTGACCCGCCCCAGGCTGAACAGGGCAAACAGCGGCCAGCTGACATAGTTTAAAAAGATCATCGGCCCGCTGTTGCCCCTGCGGGGGATCTCGCCCGCCCGCCAGACGCGCACCGGAGGCACTCCCGCCCGGGGTGCGGGCCGCTCCTCGTACCGGGGGCCGGTATACCGGTAGCCGGGGTACCATTCGCCCTTGGGGTAGTTGGGCAGCCCGCAGAGCACGTCTACGGCAATGCCGTCGGCCGTAAAGCCCTCAACAAGGTCGTTGATGCGGAAATTTTCCGGCCAGTAATGCTGGGTAACCACCAAAACCCGCCGCTGCTTCACCGGGCCGCCCTCCCCTTTTTTGCGTTCAGAACGCCGTTTTTGCAAGGCCGCCGGGGGCAAAGCGCCGTTCAGCTTATCCCTTGCGCCAGACCATCTTGTTGACCACCCCAACATAGCTTTGGATGATCCTGACCACCTTGGCCGAAACGTCCTCGGTGTAATAAGGCACCGGGATGCCAAAATCGCCGTTTGCGTTCAGGGCCACGGCGGTTTCCACCGCCTGCACCACCCCGTCGCCCGCGATGCCGGCCAGCACAAAGCAGCCCTTGTCCAGCGCCTCGGGCCGCTCGGTGCTGGTGCGGATGCAGACCGCCGGGAAGGGCCGGCCGATGCTGGTAAAAAAGCTGGATTCCTCCGGCAGGGTGCCGGAATCGCTCACCACGCAGAAGGCGTTCATCTGCAGGTGGTTGTAGTCGTGGAAGCCCAGCGGCTCGTGCAGCCGCACCCGCTCGTCCAGCTTGAAGCCGCGGGCCTCGAGGAACTTTTTGCTGCGCGGGTGGCAGCTGTAGAGGATGGGCAGATCGTACCGCTCGGCCAGCCGGTTGATGCTGGTGAACAGGGAGGTAAAATTCTGCTCGGTGTCGATGTTTTCCTCCCGGTGGGCGCTGAGCAGCAGGTACTGCCCGGCCTTAAGGCCCAGCCGGTCCAGCACGTCGCTGGCGTCGATGGCGGCAAGGTTTGCGCGCAGCACCTCGGCCATGGGGCTGCCGGTCACATAGGTGCGCTCCTTGGCGGTGCCCTCGGCGTTGAGGTAGCGGCGCGCGTGCTCGGAGTAGCAGAGGTTTACATCCGCGATGTGGTCCACAATGCGGCGGTTGGTCTCCTCGGGCAGGCACTCGTCAAAGCAGCGGTTGCCCGCCTCCATGTGGAAGATGGGGATGTGCAGCCGCTTGGCCGCAATGGCCGAAAGGCAGCTGTTGGTGTCGCCCAGAATCAGCAGGGCGTCCGGCATGCGCTCGGCCAAAAGCTTATAGCTCTTGGCAATGATGTTGCCGATCGTTTCGCCAAGGTCGGCCCCCACCGCGTCCAGGTAGACGTCCGGCGCGCGCAGGCCCAGGTCCTCAAAAAAGATCTGGTTGAGGGTGTAATCGTAGTTCTGGCCGGTGTGCACCAGGGTCTGGTCAAAATACACATCGCACTTTTTGATCACGGCGCTCAGCCGGATGATCTCGGGCCGGGTGCCCACAATGGTCATCAGCTTCAGCTTGGACATCTCACACTCGCTCCTTATCAGCGCTTGATGGATCTGGCAGCGGCCCCGCGGGGCCCTGCCCTTTTTGCCGCCTATACCGGCAGCGGGAAGGTATCCGGCCGGGCAGGGTCAAAGGGCTCATTGGCCCACATCACGGTCACCAGGTCCTCGGTGCCGATGTTCTCGATGTTGTGGGTGTAGCCGGGCAGGATGTCCACCACCTGCAGCTCTTCCCCGCTCACCAAAAACTCGTGCACCTCGTCCTCGTCCACCCGGCGCAGCCGGATGGCCGCCCGGCCGCGCACCACCAAAAACTTTTCGTTTTTGGTGTGGTGCCAGTGGTTGCCCTTGACGATGCCGGGCTTTGCCACATTCACGCTTACCTGCCCCCGCTCGGGGCTGCGCAAAAACTCGGTAAAGCTGCCCCGGGCGTCCCGGTGCATCTGCAGCGGGCAGATGGCCTCCTGGGGCGGCAGGTAGGAGAGGAAGGTGGAATAAAACTTTTTTTCAAACGAGCCTTCGGCAAGGTTTGGCACGGCCAGCGCCCTGCGGCCGGCGGCAAAGCCCTGGGCCAGCTCGGCCAGCCGCCCCAAGGTGACCGTGTGCACCGGGTGGATGCGGCAGATGGGCTCGGCGCTGCGGTCCTGCAAGAGGGGGCGGCCCTCCAAGGCGTCCATCAGGCAGGCGATGACGTCGTCGATGTACACCAGCGGCAGCGCGAACTCCGGGTCCCGCACCGAGAGGGGCAGCCCCCGCGCCGCGTTGTAACAAAAGGTGGCGGCCACGCTGTTGTAGTTGGGGCGGCAGAACTTGCCAAACACCCCTTCCATCCGAAAGACATACACCGGCGCGCCGGTGCTGCGCCCGTGCGCGAACACCGCCTGCTCGGCCGCGCGCTTGCTTTTGCCGTAGTCGTTTTCAAGCTCGGCCTGCACACTGCTGGTCAGCAGTACCGGGGCGGGGTTATGGGCCTCCTCCAACGCCCTGAGCACCTGGTCGGCCGAGCCCTGGTTGCCGGTGTAAAACTCGCCGGGGTCCTGCGGGCGGTTGACCCCCGCCAGATGGAAGACAAAGGCCGCCCGGCCGGCATAGCCGGCCAGGGTCTCGGGGGTATCGTTTACCTCAAAGGGCAGCAGGTTGGTATAGCCGGCCGCGCGCAGGGTAAGCATGAGGTTTTTGCCCACAAACCCGCCCGCGCCGGTAATGAGGATGGGTGCCTGCCTGTCCATAAAACGCCGCCTTTCCTTTGCACGTTTTGCCGCCCATTTTTCCGGGCCGCCGCCCGCCGGGGCGGGCATGCGCGGTTTGCCGGGGGCGGCCCCTTAATTGCCGGGCCGCTTTTGCCCGCGCGCTCAGCGCAGGCCGTACTGCTCGTAGGCCTCGCGCACGGCCGAGGCGGTAAGGATCTTTTTCACCGTGCCCTCCACGTCCAGCCGGCGGGTGTTGTGGCTGGTGTAGGCCTCGTCCGCCTCGGTGTGCACCTGGCCGTTAACATAATATTTGTCGTAGTTGAGGTCCCGCCCGTCGGCCGCCACCCTGAAGTAGCTGCCCAGGTCCTCGCTGCGCACCCGCTCCTCTTTCGTAAGCAGGGTCTCGTAAAGCTTTTCGCCGTGGCGGGTGCCGATCACATGGGTGCCGGTATCGCCAAACAGGCGCTGCACCGCCTTGGCCAGGTCGCCGATGGTGGAGGCGTCGCTCTTCTGCACAAACAGATCGCCCGGGCGGGCGTGCTCAAAGGCGAACATCACCAGTTCCACCGCCTCGTCTAAGTTCATCAAAAAGCGGGTCATGCCGGGGTCGGTGATGGTGATGGGGTTTCCGGCGCGGATCTGCTCGATAAACAATGGGATCACGCTGCCCCGGCTGGCCATGACGTTGCCGTACCGGGTGCAGCAGATGGTGGTCTTGTCCGGGTCCACCGTGCGGGCCTTGGCCCCGATCACCTTTTCCATCATGGCCTTGCTGATGCCCATGGCGTTGATGGGGTAGGCCGCCTTGTCGGTGGAAAGGCAGACCACCTTTTTGACCCCCGCGTCGATGGCGGCGGTGAGCAGGTTGTCGGTTCCCACAATGTTGGTGCGCACCGCCTCCATGGGAAAGAACTCGCAGCTGGGCACCTGCTTTAAGGCCGCCGCGTGGAAGATATAATCCACCCCATCCACCGCCGGGCGGATGCTGGCGGGGCTGCGCACGTCCCCGATATAAAACTTGACCTTGCCGGCATACCCGGGCAGGCGGGCCTGGAGGTCGTGGCGCATATCGTCCTGCTTTTTTTCGTCCCGGCTGAAGATGCGGATCTCGCCGATGTCGCTCTGCAAAAAGTGCTTGAGCACCGTGTTGCCAAAGCTGCCGGTACCGCCGGTGATCAAGAGGGTCTTATCGTGGAATACGGTGGTTTGCATCAAACAACGTCCTCCCTGCATCTGCCGCAAAGGGGTCGGCGGCAGGCGTATCTTGCTTTTGGCGGGCACTGCCCACAACTAAACATTATTTTACCATAAATGGGGGCAATTTCCAAGGCTTTTGGCAAACCCTTGGGCGATTTGCGCCCCTTTGGGCCGAATTTTGGGGGCCGCGGCGCATTTTTGCCGCCTCCGCGCCCCGGCAGGTGCTTGCAAACCGCCCGCGCCGTGCTACAATAAGGGCGGGGGATGCCGGGCCTTACAAACAGCTTGCCCAATCGGTTCCCCAAATAGCAAACCGCCCGCCAAACGGCGGCGGTGAGATAGGAAAACAAAGATTCCGAATCAAAACCGCCGCCAAATCATGACAGGCCGCCCAAAAAGGAGAAAAATTATGCGCGCTTACGAACGGTTTATCCGCTATGCCCAGGTGTACACCACCTCCGACCCCGCCAGCGGCGCCCACCCCAGCACCCAGCGCCAGTTCGAGCTGGCCCGGATGCTGGCAGAGGAGCTGAAAGCCCTTGGCCTTGCCGACGCCCGGGTGGACGAGCACTGCTATGTGTATGCCAGCCTGGCCGCCGCACCCGGCTGTGAAACTGCGCCGGCCCTTGGCTTTATCGCCCACATGGACACGGTAAACGACGCCCCGGGCGAGGGGGTGCGCCCGCAGCTGCACCCGGATTACAACGGCGAAAGCCTCACCCTGGGGCATGGGGTAACCTTGGATGTGGAGCGCTTTGGCTTTTTAAAGGCGCTCAAGGGCCAGACCCTGATCACGGCGGACGGCTCCACCCTGCTGGGGGCGGACGATAAGGCCGGCATTGCCGAGATCATGACCGCGCTGGAGCGGCTGCAGGCCGAGGGGCTGCCCCACGGCAAGCTCTGCATCGGCTTTACGCCGGACGAGGAAATTGGCGAAGGGGCGAGCCTTTTTGACATCCCCGCCTTTGGCGCAAAATACGCCTACACGGTGGACGGCGGCGACGTGGGCGAACTGGAGTACCAGAACTTCAACGCCGCGGCCGCGGTGGTGAGCTTTAAGGGCTTTTCGGTGCATCCCGGCTCGGCCAAGGGGCTGATGGTGAACGCCCAGAACCTGGCCATGGAGTTCCACGCGGCCCTGCCCGCCGCCGAGCGGCCGGAGCACACCGAGGGCTGGCAGGGCTTTTTCCACCTTACCAGCATGACCGGCACGGTGAGCAGCGCCAAGCTGGGCTACATTGTGCGGGATCACGACAAGGCCAAATTTGCCGCCCGCAAGGAGGCCATGCAGCAGATCGCCGCCATGATGAACGAAAAATACGGCGAGGGCACGGTGACCCTGGAACTGCGGGACAGCTATTATAATATGGAGGAAAAGATCCTGCCCCACTACCACCTGATCGAGAACGCCCAGACCGCCTGCCGGATGGCGGGCCTGGAGCCGGTGATCGTTCCCATCCGGGGCGGCACCGATGGGGCCACCCTCTCCCACATGGGCCTGCCCTGCCCCAACCTTGGCACCGGCGGCTTCAACTTCCATGGCCTTTGCGAATGCATCACGGCCGAAAAGATGGACCAGGCCACCGATGTGCTGGTGCACCTGGCCGCCCTTTACGCCAAGGCGGAATGACCGGGGGCCTGCAGGCGGAACGACGCGGCGCCGCGGCGGGGCGGCGCAGCAGACCAAAAGCGCCGCGGCAAAGCACAGCAGGCCAAAAGCGCCGCGACCAGGCATAGCAGATTAAAAGCGCCGCGCCGGGAAATCTCCCGGCGCGGCGCGCCTTTTTAAGCACAGCAGAGGAGGTACGCTTTGCGCCACGGACAAAGCTAGGCGCAAAGCCCACTGCAAACGCTCACAGCTGCCCGAACAGCTCCGCAGGGCTGATGGCTGGAACCGGGCTGTGGGCAAAGTCTTTGCCATTTCTGGTTACGATCCAGTCTGCGTGTATCCGGGCGGCACAAGCGCTTTGTATGGCGTCCTCATAATCGCCAAACGGCAACTCCGCGGCCTTCAGCAGATCGCTCTGGCACAGTTCTGCCACCGAAAAAACCATCGTCAGGGTGCGAAGGATCTCCCTGATCCGCTCCGGGTCAAGTTCCCTGCGCATGATGTAAACGATGTTGGGCACCGAAAGGGCCGAAATCCACCCGGTGATCTGCCGCAGTTCACAGCAGCGGAAAACGCGCAGGGAGTCGGCCACAAATTCCTTTCGATTGCACAAAACATCCAAAATCACATTGGTGTCAACGAGCACCCTCATGCCGGCCCATCCTTTCTGCCTGGGCCGCCTTTTCGTCCGCATCGCCGGACAAAACCCCCACCAGCTGGTCAGAGAGGAAGGATGCGGCTTTTTCCCTGGAGATCAGCCGGGCAACCTCCACGCCATTTTTAAGGATCACCACCTCGCCGCCCTCCTGGGCAACCTTGAGAAAACGCCCAAAATTGTTTTGCACCTCTGTGGCTGTTGCCATCGTCATTGCGTCCCCCTCCTTTCGCTAAAATCATTATAGTATATTTTAGCTATTTTTGCAAGGGATATCCTTTCAAAGGGCTGCCGGGCACAGTGCGCCTTTGATATGCCGCGGCAGCTTTACCCCACCGAGATCTTGCCCTCGGGCAGTACCTCCCAGGCCTCCCTGCTGCTCTCGCCCGAGGCGAGGCTGATGGCCAATGAGACCGGCCCCACCCGCCCGGCAAACATGGTGACCATGGTCACCATGCGGGCAACCGGATTCATGGCGGCGGTGACCCCGATCGAGACCCCCACCGTGGCAAAGGCGCTCACCGCCTCAAACAGGCTGTCCATCTCGGTCACGGCGGCGCTGGTGTTGAAGAACATGGTCACCGAGGCCACCAGCACGGCGGCAAGGCTCAGGATGGTGATGGCCAAAGCGCGGTAGACCGTCTTTTTAGGGATGCGCCGGCCAAAAATGACCGCGTCCTCCCGGCCGCGCGCCACGCACAGCACCGTAACGGCCAGCACGCTGAAGGTGGTCACCTTGATGCCGCCGCCGGTGCCGCCGGGGGCCGCGCCCACAAACATCAGCATGCAAAGCAGCAGCCGGGTAAGCTGGTTGGTGCCGGCCAGATCCACCGTGTTGAAGCCCGCCGTGCGCGCCGAAACCGACTGGAACAGGCTGGCCGCAATCTTATCCCCCACCGGCATGCCGCCCAGGGTGGCGGGGTTGTGCCACTCCAGCGCCGCAAAGCCCAGCGCGCCGCCAAACAGCAGCAGCCCTGTAAAGGCCAGCACCACCTGGGTGTGCAGCGAAACGCGTTTTGTGCGGCGCAGGGCCGCCAGCTCCTGCCAGACCAAAAAGCCCAGGCCGCCGCTTACGATCAGGGCCATCAGCACCCCCTGCACATACCAGTTGGAGGTGTAGGCGGTAAGGCTGGCATAGGGGGCGATGCAGCCCAAAATGTCAAAGCCGGCGTTGCAGAAGGCGCTTACCGCCAAAAACGCCGAGATCCAGACCCCCACGGGGCCATATTCCGGCACAAAGGCGGCGCAGAGCGCCGCCGCGCCCAGCCCCTCGCAGGCAAAGGCCACCTTGATCACCGTGCCCAGCAGATGCCTTGCCTCCACCGCGCTGGGCGCGCCGATCGACTCGCCGGCCAGCTGCAGGCTGTGAAAACTCATCCGCCGGCGCAGGGTCATGGCAAAAAAGCTGGTCAGGGTCACCAGGCCCAGCCCGCCGATCTGGATCAGCCCCAGCACCACCGCCTGCCCAAAGCCGGTAAAGGCGGTGTAGGTGTCCACCGCCACAAGGCCGGTCACGCAGGCGGCCGAGGTGGCGGTAAACAAGGCGTCCGGCAGGCTGATGCCATGCCGGGTGGAGCAGGGCAGCAGCAGCAGCCCGGTGCCGGCCAGGATTAGCAGCGCAAAGCTGTAAGCGATGGTCTGGGTGGGGATGCGCCCGCGCCTGGCGTGGGAAACGCGGGATGGTTTTTTGCTCTTCAAGGTGTTACGATCCTTCCTGCCGGCAGCGCAATTTTTTCGGCCGCCCAAGCCTTGATTTACCGGGCCAAAAACAGTATAATGTGTAACAGGCCCTGTCTCCGTAGCTCAGATGGATAGAGCGTTCGCCTCCTAAGCGAAAGGCCGGCAGTTCGACTCTGCCCGGGGACGCCAAAGCGCCGCAACAAAAGGTTGCGGCGCTTTTTTGTTGGGTGTGTCCGGCGTTTGGCCGCCCCTGCCGCCCTTAGAACCTGTATTCACAAGCTTACACGGCCGTCTGGGCGGTGATTTTGCCCGCCTGCGGCGTTAAAAAATCTTGAAATCCACCAAGGGTTCCTGCGATTTTTTGCCTTGCAGGCGAACAAAATCCCTCGCCCATCCAGCATCCTCGCTTACGAATACAGGTTCTTATACCAGCACCGAAAAGCCGCCGGCGTCCTCTTTGCCGCCGATGCGTTCGGTAAGCGGTTCGCTGCTGGCCGCCGTGGTGGTGCGGGTGGTGCCGCCCGACACATACGCCCGGCCGCACTCGGGGCAGATGGCGGTCTGGTAGCTTACCGACTGGCTGATGACCTCCCGGTCCTCCCGCAGGGCCTTGGCCTGCTCGCGCACCACATGCTCCATCTCGTGCCCGCGCACCTTGGAGGCGGCAAGTTCCGGGGCAATGTGGGAGGCGGTTTTAAAGGAAACGCCCGGATCGTCCGAGCCGTCCTGGTATTTGCGCTCCTTGCAGGTCTGGCACTCGGCCTCCTCCATCACCTCGCGGGCGCTCTTGGCCTCCTCGGGGCCCTGGGCGCTTTCGGCCTTTTGCAAGGCCCCCTTGAGCCCCCCGGCCCCTTTGAGGGCCTCGGCCCCCACAAGCTGCCGCCCCACCGCCTGGGCGGCGGAATAGGCCGCCTTGGCCTGGGCGCTGGCGTTGGAGGCCGGGCCGGCGTCCTGCATTTTTTGCAGGGCCTCCGGGCTCAAAAACTCCATCCGGCTGCGGCCGGCCAGGGCCGCGGGGTCGCTCTGCCAGCGGCGCACAAGGTCGGCCTCGTCCTGCACCTGCGCCGCCTGGGGCACTGGGCGCACCGGATCCACCGGCTGCACCGGAACATCCGGCTGGGCAGCCGGCAAAACTGCCGACGGGGCCGGCGTGCGGCCCGCCGCGGCCACGCCCCCGGCCCGCTGGGCCGCAAGCGCTCCGGTGTAGTAGGGGTTTTGGTTGTATAAGTAGCCGGATACGCCGGTGATCATCGCGATCATTCCTCTCTTTGCCAAAAACAGGATGGGCAAACTTCTCCAACATCAGTATACAGGATTTTTATGGAAAATACAAGGGGGGCAGGGCGCGGGAGTCGCAGGGCGGCGAGGTCACCTGGGCGCGTGCAGCCGCTGGCGAACCCCGGCACCGAGGACCAGGCCGACCGCAAGGCCCAGAAGTGCGAGCACATCTGCACCTACGATTGCCTCA
>CAJTVI010000045.1:0-14622 GCA_910579545.1 uncultured Oscillospiraceae bacterium
GCCCCGGGCCGGCCGCGCCGCCGCCAGCCTGCTCCACAAATACCAAAATATCCCTGCGTTCCATACCGGCCCTCCTCACAAAACCTTGGCCGCAGCCATCAGCTCCACCGCCCGGATCGCGCTGAGCTCTGCGTTTTCTTCCTTTACCCGCACCCCGGCCTGCCGCCGGGGCGGCTCAAACAACCGCAGCTGGGCGGCCGCCGGGCCGGGCTGGGCCTCTGCGCTCAAAACCGGAATGGCCATCTTGCGGGCCGCCAGCTTGCTTTTGATGGTGGGGTAGCGGGGGTCGTAGGCCGGCTTGGTCACCGTGACCAGGGCGGGCAGCGCCGCTTCCACCCTGCGCCAGCCCTCCTCGGTCTCCTGTTTGGCCGACACCCGGCCCCCGTCCGCCGCAATGTCCACCAGGTCGGTGATCACCGGCAGGCCCAGCCGCTCGGCCAGCTGCGGGCCGGTCTGGCCGGTGGGCCGGTCGGTGGCCTCCCGCCCGCAAAAGATCAGGTCAAAGGGCTGGCCGCCCTCCTCCTCCAGCTGCCGCACCGCCGCGGCCAGCGCCGCCGCCTTGCCCAGGGTGTCGGTGGGGGCAAGCTCCGGCCCGGCCAGCACAAAGCCCCGCTCGGCGCCCACCGCAAGGCAGGTCTTTACCGCGTCCTTCGCGGTCTCGCCGCCCATGCAGAGCACCGTGATCCGCCCGCCGGCGCTCTCCTTGAGCCGGGCGGCCATCTCGAGGGCGTAGGTGTCAAAGGCGTTCACCACCATGGCCGCGCCCGTAAGGTCGGGCTGGCCGTCCGGGCCAAGCCGCACCGCGACCGAGTCGTCCGGCACCTGTTTGATGCACACAAGGATCTCCACAGTGTTTCCTCCTTATCCTCTCTTTGGCCCGGCCGCAGCGCCGCGGCCGGGACGGCTCAGAACCGGCCGATGGTGTTGTTTGCCACCACGATGCGCTGCACCTCGTTGGTGCCCTCAAAGATCTGGAAGATCTTTGCGTCCCGCAGCAGCTTTTCCACCGGGTACTCCCGGCTGTAGCCGTAGCCGCCAAACATCTGGATCGCCTCGCTGGCCACCTCCATGGCAATGTCGCTGGCGTAGCACTTGGCAATGGCCGACTCCCGGCTGTGGGGCAGGCCCATATCCATCAGGGTCAAAGCGTGGGCCACCATCTGGCGGGCGGTCTCGATCTTGATGGCCATGTCCGCCACCTTGAACTGCAGCGCCTGGTTTTTGAGCACCGGCTTGCCAAACTGCACCCGCTCCTTGCCGTAGGCAATGGCCTCCTCCATGGCGCGCTGGGCAATGCCGGCCGCCACGCAGCCCATCCAGGTGCGGGCCTGGTCCAGGGTCTTCATGGCGATCGAAAAGCCCTTGCCCTCGGCCCCCACTAAGTTTTCGGCCGGGATGCGGCAGTCCTCCAGCACCACATCGCAGGTGTTGGAGCCGCGGATGCCCATCTTGTCCTCCTCATGCCCGGTGGAGAGCCCCGGGGTGCCGGCCTCGATAAAGAACATCGAGATCCCCTTGACCCCGGCCGCCTTGTCGGTCATGGCGGTGACGCAGTAGAAGGAGGCGATGCCCCCATTGGTAATAAAGCACTTGCGGCCGTTGAGCACATACTCGTCGCCCACCCGCACCGCGGTGGTCTTGCCCGCGCCCGCGTCCGAGCCGGCGCCCGGCTCGGTAAGGCAGAAGGCCCCGAACCCGCCGTCCACGATCAGCTTGCAGGCGCGCTTTTTCAGCGCCTCGCTGCCCGCGATCAGCACCGGCTTCATGCCCAGCCCGCTGGCCGAGATGGTGGTGGCAAAGCCGGCGTCGGCCTTGGCCATCTCCTCCATCAGGGCCGCCACGTCCACCCGCGAAAGCCCCATGCCGCCGTACTCCTCGGGCACCTCCAGCATGTGCAGCTGCATCTCAATGGCCTTGTCGTACACCTCTTTGGGCCACTCGCCGGTGCGGTCGTATTCCTTGGCCTGCTCCCGCACCTCCTTGTCGCAAAACTCCTTTACCGCGCCCAGCAGCTCCTGGGCCTCCTCGCTGATCAGATATGCCATGGCGTTCTGTCTCCTTTCTTGATCACTCGCTGCAAGATCACTCGCCGCAAACCTTGCCCGGGTTCAAAATGCCGTTGGGGTCAAACACCCGCTTGATGCCGGCCATCAGCCGCATCACCTCGGGGCCGGCCATGCTGGCAAGGTACTGCCGCTTGCCGTGCCCAATGCCGTGCTCGCCCGAGATCTGGCCCCCCAGCTCGGTGGCCTTGGCGTAGGCCTTGCGCATAAAATCCGCCACCTGGCGCTCAAACTCGGCCTGCTCCATCGTGTTGGAGCAGTTGTAGATGTGCAGGTTGCCGTCCCCCGCGTGGCCAAAGCTCTTTACCTCAAAATCGTACCCGCCGGCGATCTGCTTGATGTAGCCCAGGTAGTTGGCGATCTCGTTTACCGGCACCACCACGTCGCTCTCGTCCAGCAGCTTGGTGTTGGCCGAGATCGCCTCCAAAAAGGTGCTGCGGGCGGCCCAGGCGTCCTTTTTCAGCTGCGGGGTGTCGGCCACCAGCACGTCCAGCGCGCCGGCCTCCAGCACCACCTCGGAAGCCTGCTCGATCAGGTCGGTCAGCGCGTCCTCGCTCTCGCCGTCAAAGGTCACCAGCAGGTAGGCGTTCACCTCGGTGCCCTCAAACACCTGGGGGAAGGTGCTCTTGCCCAGATAGCTCTCGCTCAGCCGCACGATCTCCCGCTCCATAAACTCCAGCGCCTGGGGCTGCAGCCCGCTGCGCATCAGCTTGGGCACCGAGCCGATGCAGGCCTCCAGGTCCTCGTAGAGCACCACCAGGCTGATGACCTCCTTGGGCGCGGGGATCAGCTTTAGGGTAAGCTCGGTGATCACGCCAAGGGTGCCCTCCGAGCCGATCATCAGGTTCAGCAGCGAATACCCCGAGCTGGATTTGGACACCGACGCCCCCAGCTGCAGCACCTCGCCGGTGGGCAGCACCACGGTCATGGCCCGCACATAGTCGCGGGTGGTGCCGTACTTTACCGCCCGCATGCCCCCCGCGTTGGTGGCCGCGTTGCCGCCCAGGGTGGCAAACTTTTCGCCCGGGTCGGGCGGGTAGAGGAAGCCCTGCTTGGCGGCGTCCTCGGCAAGGTCGTTCAGCAGCACCCCTGCCTGCACCCGCACCACCATGTTTTCGGGGTCGTAGCCCAGGATCCGGTTCATCCTGGCGGTCGAGAGCATCACCCCGCCGTGGGTGGCTACCGCGCCCCCCACCAGCCCGGTGCCCGCGCCCCGGGGCACCACCGGCACCCGCGCCTCGTTGCACAGCCGCATCACCGCCGCCACCTCCTCGGTGGTTTTGGCCTCCACCACCACCGGCGGCATCGCCTTGCCGTAGATGGGCATCTCATCGTGGGAAAAATCCTCGTTGACCTCCCCGCCCACGCTTACCCGCCCGGGCACCGCCGCGCGCAGCGCCTCGATCAGGTCCGGGGTCACCTCCTGGTATCCTGCTGGCATAACCTTGCTCCTTTCCGGTTAGCGGCGCCGGGGCCCGCAACTGGCACTACCAAATTGCCCCAAGGCTCCATCTTTACCCTGCCGCGCAAACCGCTTTCCTCTGTTTATCCTACCGGAAATTCGGCCAAATAGCAATATATCCCAGTCTCTTTTCTTGTTTCTTTTGCAAGTTTGGTTAAACCGCCAAAAGCCCCTCTGCTTTTTTGTGCAAAATTGGCCCTACCAAAATGGCCGTTTTGGCCCGGCAGCCCCTTTCCATGGGCGGCGATCCATGGTATACTAAAACAACAGAACACCGCTTGGCAAGGGCACGCATGGTTTTGGGTGCAAAGCGGGTAAAAAGCAAAAAAGGGGGCGGGCAAAGCGGATGACACAGGCGCAAAAAACCTATGGCCGGGTGCTGGCCTGGCTGGAGCAGGCCCTGCGCAGCGGCGAGCTGGCGGTGGGCATGCCGCTGCCGCCCGAGCGGGAACTGGCCGAGGCGCTGGGCATCAGCCGCAACACGGTGCGGGAGGCGCTGCGCCAGCTGGAGCACATGGGCTTTGTGGTAAGCAGCCAGGGCGCGGGCAATTTTTTGTGCTGCGGCATCCAGCGGAACCTGCAGGATTCATTTGAACTTTTGATGCTGATGCAGCAGGTGGACTGCCGCCAGCTGGCCGAGCTGCGCACCGGGCTGGAGCGGCAGGCCGCCCTGCTGGCGGTACAGCGCATCACCCCGGCCCAGGCGGAGGAGATGGTAAAGCTTGCCCGGGCGATGGCCCACGCCGGCCCGGAGGAGGCCGCCCGGCTGGACAAGCAGTTCCACGATACCCTGGCCGGGCTTTCGGGCAACCGGCTGATCTTAGAGATTTTGGGGGCGCTTTCGGGCACCATCGACCGCTTTATTGCGGATATGCGCCGGCGCATCCTGCGCCAGGGCGAGACCGGCGTCCAGCTGCAGTACGCCCACGAGCAGATGGCGGACGCCCTTGCCCGCCGGGACGCCCTGCAGCTTACCCTTGCGCTGGAGCAGCATTTCCGCATTGTGGACGAGGCCATGGCCGCCGGGGCGGAAGGCTGAGCGCCCCGCGCCAAATGGCCGGTCACACGCTAAACGGCCTTCACGGCAAATGGCCCCCACACACTAAACGGCCCCCCGCGGCACGCGGCGCGGCGCAAAGGGCCGGCCGCGCTAAACGCCCTCCCGCGGCACGCGGCGCGGCGCAAAGGGCCGGCCGCGCTAAACGCCCTCCTGCGGCACGCGGCGCACCGCAAAAGCCCCCCGCGCCCCCCGCCCCAAACCAAAAACCCAAAAGAGCCGGAAGCGGTTTGCGCCCGCCTCCGGCTCTTTTCTGCCTCTTTTTTGTTTGTCCTTATTCGTCCCCGGTGCGCAGCACCAGCAGCTTGTTGATGGCCCGCACCACCGTTTCGTCCAGCTTGCACACGGCGCGGTCGCAGGTAAAAATGCCGTTGGCCTCGTTTTCCACATCGGTCAGCTGGGTGTAGATGGTTACGCACAGGCCCTTGTCCAGCAAAGGCAGGATCTGCCGCTCGTGCAGCTTGCGGTAGGCCTCGGTCAGGGCGGCGCGGTCCGGCTGCATGCGGTAGCCAAAGGCCTTTTCCGGGTCGGGCAGGTGCCCGGGCAGCGCCCGGCCATAGCCGCCGTACTCGGTCAGGGCAAAGGCCCGGCGCTCCTCCCGGCGGGGGGCGCGCACCTTAAAAATGTACCTGTGCACGCTCTTGTAATCCCCCGCGCCCTGGTCGTGCCAGCCGCTGGCGTGATCCACCGGGCGGGTGGGATCCCATTTTTTTAACAGGGCGGCCGCCACCGCCGCGTCAAACTGGCCCCAGCCCTCGTTAAAGGGCACCCAGGTGCTGATGCAGGCCGCGTTGCCCAGGGTGTGCACCATGTCCTGCAGCTCGATCAAAAACTGGCGGCGGCCCTCCTCGTCCTCCCGCTTAAAACGGGGGTACAGGCCGTCCTTTAGGTGGATGCCGATATTTGGCAGCACCACGGCCGCCAGATCGCCCGGGTAGGCCGCGCCGCTGGGCATATCCTGCCACACCAGCATGCCCAGCGTGTCGCAGTGGTAATACCAGCGGGCCGGCTCGATCTTTACATGCTTGCGCAGCATGTTAAAGCCCAGCGCCTTGGCCTGCTGGATGTCCCAGCGCAGCGCCTCGTCGCTGGGGGCGGTGTACAGCCCCTCCGGCCAGTAGCCCTGATCCAGCAGCCCTTTTTGAAAATACGGCTTGCCGTTCAAAAAAAAGCGGGGCACGCCGTCCAGGTCCTGCTCCACCGCAAAGGTGCGCAGGCCAAAATAGCTCTCGGCCTCGTCGGTCATATGGTCGTAGCAAATCAGACGCAGCCGCACGGTGTAAAGGTAGGGATCCTCGGGGCTCCACAGGTGCGGGGCGGGCAGGATCAACTCGTCGGTCTCGCCGGTGGGCAGGATGCAGCCCGCCACCCGCCGCCCATAAGAAAGCACCTCCACCTGCACCTCGCCGGGGGTGGTGGACTCCACCATCACCCCCACCCGGTCCAGCCCGGGGGTGTAGTGCACGGCGGTGATGTGGGCGGGGTCCAGGTGCTCCAGCCAGACCGTCTGCCAAATGCCGGACACCGCGGTATACCAGATGCCGTGCGGCGCAAGCACCTGCTTACCCCTTGGCGCGCCGCCGGCGTCGGTCTCGTCGGTCACGGCCACCTCCAGCCGGTTTTCGCCCGAGTGCACAAAGGCGGTGATGTTAAGGGTAAAGGGGGCGTAGCCGCCCACATGCCCGCCGGCCCGCTTGCCGTTTACATACACGGTGCAGGCATAGTCCACCGCGCCAAAGTGCAGCAGGGTGTGGTTGCCGGCCAGGTAGCCGTCTACAAAAAAGCCGCGGCGGTACCAGAGGGTCTGGCCGGGCAAAAGCGGCTTTTGCAGCCCCGACAGGGCGCTTTCCGGCGCAAAGGGAACCAAAATGGTCTCGGGGAACTCCTCTGGCACGGCATCCCCCTCGGCAAAGGCGCAGCTCCAGGGCCCGTTCAGGTTCTGCCAGCGGGCGCGGGCAAGCTGCGGGCGGGGGTATTCGTTCAGCGGTATTTTCCCAACCGGGAAATCGGTGGACAGCTTCTGCATCCGGGCGGCCCCTTTCTTAGCGAAAAACAGGTGGTAGCGCCGCGCGGCATCCGCGGCAAAGCGTATGCGGCACGGCGCTTTCTTATCATACCATATCCGGCGCGGTTTTGCACCTGCCCCGGCGGGGATTTTTCGTCAAAAACGCGCCAGGGCGGGAACGCGCAAAAACTGGGCCGATCTGGGGGGGTGGCATGGGCCGATCTGGGGGGCTCGGCATGGGCCGATTTGGGGGGCGCAATGGGCCGATCTGGGGGGCGCGCCCCCCAGACCCCCCTCACGGGAAAAATAAAAAGGGAGCCGGCGGCTGTAAAAAACCGCCGGCTTCTTTTTTACAGGGTAAAGGCCGTTTTGAAAAAAAGGCCGCGGGCTCAGCTGCTGCCGGCCATGGTCAAGCCTTGGTTAAAATCAGTTCCATCGAGCCGTTGTACCGGCTGCTCACCTGATACTCCCGCACCGCAAAGCCGCATTGTTCGGCCAGCGCGCGCAGGCCGTCAAAATTAAAATAGCTGATGTGGTACGGCTCCAGCCACATGGGGTCGCGGAATTTCAGCATCCGGGTAAAGCTGCCCTCAAAATTCGGCGTGGAAAGCCAGAGCGCACCGTCATCCGCCAGCAGGCTGTGCGCGCTGCGCAGCGCCCGCTCCGGGTCGGTAACATGCTCGATCACGTCCCCCATAATGACGACCGAGTATTTTTTATCCGGGTGGTAATCCAAAAAGTCGCCGTTCCAGATGGGGATCTGCAAAATATCCGCCACCTCCTGCGCCGACTGCTGCACGATCTCCACGGCGTCCGGCTTATAGCCCATCTCCAGCGCCACGGCCAGCAGGCAGCCCTCCCCGATGCCCACCTCCAAAAGGTCCCTGCCGCTTGTATACCCGCGCAGCCTGTTGAGGATCGTGGACCAGATGGACAGGATGCTCGCATTTGAGGAACGGGCAGCGGCAAGCGCGCGGGATTTGTCCGGCTGCACCAGCGCCGGGTGCTCGGCCTGGGTCAGCAGCTCTTCGGGGTATTTCCATGTGTACAGGTTGCCGCAGCCGCCGCACTTCATCCAGAGCTTTGCGGGCAGGTGCGGGTATTCAAAATCATTTATCCAATAGGCCAGCGCCCGGTAATAGGGCCTGCCCGCGCCGCCGCAGACCGGGCAGCGCTCAAACACGCGCTGCGGCGCGGGGCGGTAACGGTAGTCCGGGTGCGGCTTGCCCTCGCCGGAGAGAAACCCCGGCTGCTCCTCCAAAGCGCGGAGCGTCCATTCAAAGGACTCCTGCGGCATCGAAACAGCAGCCTTATCGCACAGTTCAAAAATCAGCTGGTAGATGGCCGCGCAGGCGTGCGGGGCCTCGGCGCAAAAAGCAAACAGCGGCTGAGCCTGCTCTTTGGAAAGATAGGCATCCTGCCGGATCGCCTCGATAAGCTGGATCGCCAGCGCTTCGGCCAGAGAGAGGCCGCTTTCTGCAAGCTGGCGGGTACACGCTATATCCCATGCGCTGCCGCCCTTTATCTGCCCGGCAAGACGCCGGAATGCGGCGGCCGCGTCCTGTGAGGGCTGCGGCGGGATGTTTTACGGCTGGCCGCTGTTTGCCGCCAAATGGGTGCACAGCGCCTGCAGGCCGGCAGCGATATCCGCCCGCATCTGCTGGTCTTCCGGGTGCGCGGAAAAATATTCCGCGCCCTCCCGCACAGTTTCAAACAAGCCCCACATCCGGGTCAAAACATCAAGCTTTTTCTGATCTGCCATATCACGCACCTGCTTTTTTGTTATGTAGGCCGCTGCTCTTCCCTCGGGCGGCAGAGCAGTACAAACTCGGTGGGGATCAGGTTGCCGCCGTAATGCCGCAGGTAAAACTCATAATCCGGGTACATGCTCTCGATCAGGGCCGGGATGCGCCAGAGGTCGTCGTACCCATGGTAGACGCAGATGGCCAGCTTGGGGTGCTGCTCGGAGATGATCTTTTCACAGCCCAGCAGGGTATCCCATTCCGCCCCCTCGATGTCCATCTTTAAAAAGGTGACCGGCTCCGGGAGGTCCTCGTCCAGCGGCACGGTCTCGATGCGCTGGCCGGCGTCCCTGTCCGCGGTGAGCTGGTTGGCCGAGGCGTCGCTGGCCGAGCGGCTCAAAAACAGTTCGCCATGCTGAGCGCCCGCCCCCTTGTTGCGGATCACCACATCGTGCAGGCCCAGCTTATCCATATTAGCCCGCATGGTTTCGCAGACGTCCGGCGAGACCTCGTAGGCATAGATCCGCTTGTAGCCGGAGCCGTAAACCTGCACATACTGCGCGATGGAATCCCCCACATACGCGCCCACATCCACCAGTACGTCCCCCTGGTTGTTTGGGAAGATGTCCGGCTCCCAGTAGTCAAAAAAGATGGATTTGACCTTTTTGGGATAATCAAGGTCCAGCAGGGCCCAGTTGATCAGGATGGCCGAGAGGGTGCGCTTGGAGAGGTAGTCGTCCAGCCGGCGGTAGAGCCACAAAAAGTCGCAGCTGTGCCGCTTGAGCACCGCCGCCCGGCGTTGGAGGGTGTCGTAATCGCCCGTTTCGGGGTGCAGGCTGCCCCAGAGGGGGAAGCGCTCAAAATACTGCACAAAGCTCTGATATGCGGCCTTGCCGTCCGGCGTCTTTTTCCATTCATTCAGGGTATCCTTCATCTTTCGGCAGAGCACTGCCTCCGAGTTTTGCCAAATATACTGCATCAGATTTAAAAATTCGCGGTCGAACGCGTTGGCCGGCTCGAACGGGTCGGCCAGCTGCTCTACAATGCGGTAGGCTGCGCTCAGCCACTCGGCATCGGTAAGGGCGTCGGCGTTGATCCGCTGGGCCAGCGGCTGCCCCAGCGCCGCGTCCAGCTGGCGGGTCACCGCCTGCCGGCCCTCGGCCACCGCCTGCGCCGTCGCCGCGTCCTGCCGGCTTTGCAAAAGGGCAAGGCCCTCGCCAATAATTCCCAGCAGTTCCAAAATATCGCTGATCTGTTCTTTTTGCATGGCCGCTTCCTCCCTTACTGCACCGGCAGGCCGGGCGTGGTTTCAATGATCCAGGCCACCTGCTTGTAGGCCGGGCTCTCCCGGATGGCCGTTACGGCGGGGTCGTCCGGGCTGTAAGCCGCCAAAATTGCCCGGATTCTTTCGGCCAGCGCCAGCAGTTCGGGGCTGGCCTTGGGGCGGGCGTCCTCCAAAAAGCGGTCCAGCAAAAACTGCACGATCTCCTTTTGGCCGGGGCAGGCGGCAAGCCCCCTGCGCAAAAGGGCAAGGTACTCCTGCGGCTGGCCGGCGTCCAGCGCCTTCAGCGCCCAGGCGCAGTACAAGCCCCAGCGATGCATGGGCGGCAGCAGGGCGGCGTTTTGCTCTGTCATTAATTGCGGTTCATAAAGCGATGGCAGAATCGCTGTTTCTACTCGCGCAAAGGTGCGCAGCAACGCAAGGCCGGTTTCCGGCGTGTCTTCCGGCTTTTCGTTTTGCCGGTCCTCCTTCTTAGGCTTTGCCGGGCAGGCAAATCGGCTTACAGGCGCATTGTTTTTGCCCAGGCTCCAGTCAAAGCTGCGAAGGGCGGCCAAGGTGAGCGCCTGTGCCCAATAGGAGTTTTGCAGGCAATCAAATCCTGCATTCTCCGGTATCGACAGCGCCAGTTTCCGGGCCGTATTGCCATCGTGCGTCAGCTTTGCCGCCAGGCCGTCCAGCACCTCGATGGGCAACGGCTTTTCCGCCAGCGGAAAAACGACCCCCGCCTTTAGCGCGTGTTCCAGCGCCTCGATGGGCAAAGCCTGCCAATCCTCCACCTTCAAAAGCCATTCCCGCATCTCGGCGGGGTCGGCGCTCATCATGATCTTTGCCCCGCGGCCGGCTTCGCATTGGTCTGCCAGCGCGGCAAAGGCGGTGTAGGCGGGGCGGTGGTAGCCGTCATGTTCTTTTTCTTCGTTTCGATAGCCTATTGCAAACGCTGTAGCGGCAGTATCATTAAAAGCTGTGATGCGTATCAACTGCTTTTGCCCATTGGCGTCCTTTAAGCAGATCTGCTCATAAAAGCTGGTCAGGACAGGCGCAACTTCCAGCATGGTTTCAGCGTGCAGCTGACTGAGCGCAACCGTAACATTATGTATTTGATTTGCGTCAAGTTTTTCGCCGTTCAAATCTGTCAGGATCTCCAGGGCTTCTCTGCCCTGTCTGTTTTGCAGATAGGCATTGGCGAGGCCAATCAGAACAGTGCGTTCAGTGATAACATCAGCTGCACGAAGACTTCCTGCAATCAACTCACGCTCTATCAAAGAAGATGGCGATGCTTTGTGGTAGGCGCTCAGTCCTTGTCGATAGCCCTCACCATATTGTATCGCCTTATTCCACTCTTTTGCATCGTAAGCAGCCATAAAGGCAGTGTAATTCATATCCACAAGGGCAAAGATGGAACCGGGAAATACCTGCGCAGCGAGCGCAAGCCATTCATCCAGTTCGGGCATCTCCCGCACACGGGCAAATTCTACTGCATGGCTCAGGAGCACTGGCCCATAGCCTGCCCATTGCCCTTTCTTTTGCTGCACCAGTTCTACGCCTGTTCGTATATAGTGAATCAAATCCGCATCCGCACCGCCGCTCTCAACGCATTGCAGCAAGGTGCGCAGATCTTCTGGTGTTTCTGCCAGCTTTTGGCGCAGTAATGTCATGTTGCGTTTGGCCTTATCCTTACGGGCCTTCGGGTCTTCAAGAATATACCCATCATGGTGCAGGATGGTATGCAGCAACCGCTCGGCTGGTTCCCGATAGGGCCATGATTCGTGAATTTTGCCAAGATAGCGATACCCCGCCGACATGCGCGTCAGACGCAGCGCTCGAAAATTACTGTACAGATCACTCTGTTCCAGTTCTGGCGAGGAGTAATTGCGCTGGATCACAAATGCAAAATCGCTTCTTTTTTTGCTGTTCAGAAATGCCACGAGTTCGGATATATCAGCGTCCAGCCATTCATCGCAATCGATGGTCAGATACCATTTTCCGCGGCAGCGATCCATCACCGCATTGCGGGCGGCAGCAAAATCGCCGATCCACTCAAAATCAAATACCTCGTCGGCATATTGTTCGGCAATCGCGCGGCTGCCGTCCTCTGCGCCGGTGTCAGCCATCACCAATTCGCAGGAGATGGCCTTTCGAAGCGGCTCCAAAGATTTCAGGCAGCGCTCTAAGCAGCGTTCTTCATTTTTGAAGATCATGCCAATAGACAGCAGCGGGGCGGTTTTCATGTCGCTTCTCCTCATTTCACAGTTCTTATCTCAAGCGGAAAGGGCCGCGGGCATCCGCCCGCGGCCCTTCGGTGCGCGTTTTGTTATGTTTCCATTCGGCAGGAAAGATCGAATTACTGCAGCAGCTGCAGCACGCTCTGGGGCTGCTGGTTGGCCTGAGCGAGCATGGCCTGCGCGGACTGCACCAGAACATTCATCTTGGTGTAGTTCATCATTTCCTTGGCCATGTCGGTGTCGCGGATGCGGCTGTTGGCGGCCGACAGGTTCTCGGCGGCAACATCCAGGTTGTTGATGGTGTGCTCGAGGCGGTTCTGCAGAGCGCCCATGCCCGCACGCGCGGTAGACACATCGTTGATGGCATCCTTGATTTTGTTGATGGCGTTGCTCGCATTCGCCTCGGTTGTGATATCCAAGCCGTTCAGGCCCAGGCCTTTGGCGCTCATATCCTCAACCGCAACGGTCATTTTGTTGAAGTCGTCAGCAGTATCACCAATCTGCAGGGTCAGGCCGCCGTCATCAACAGTCTTGGCATTGTAAGCCGCGTCGCCAAACTCCAGGTCGTCCTTCGTTTTCTTTTCAATGGTGATCTTGCCGGCGGTCGAGTCAACGGTAACATTGTAAGTGCTGTCCAGCTTGGCTTTCAGGTTGTTGAGCGTCTCGATAGCAGTATCACCGATCTTAACAGTGCCGTCAGCGCCGTCACTGGTGAAGGTGTAGGTCGTGTCGTCCAGTTTCAGAGTGTTCCCATCCGAAACATTGATGAAATCCTCGCCCTTCTTTGCCAAGGTGATCTCCGCTTTCGCGTTAGCAGCTGTCTGAACCTGCGTAAAGGCTTTCTTCAGCTGGTCTGCGGTGAATTTGCCGTACTCATTGGTCGTTGTGTTGAGCTGCTCCTCGATCTCGATGGTAGCGGTGTCACCGCCACGGCCAACGTTGAAGGTGTACGCTTCTCCATCTGCGTTCTTGATCTCGACATTGCAGTGGGACATCTGCTCCGTTACGCTCTTCAAAATGTCCGCTTCCGAGGTAAGGCCCTTGTAGCCAATGGTAACGGTACCAGTGGTCGCTGCGGGCGGAACCGTCGCTTCGGCGGTGCTGCTGAACTTGAAGGTCGTGTTGCCGATTTTCAAATCGCCGCGCTCAATGATGGCTTTGGTCAGAGTCAACTGTGCGCCGGAACGTACAGCGCTGCTGGCAACCTGGCCATCGGTAATGTCCACGACATGGCAGTCAACACGGTTTGTACCGGTTTTGCTGTCTACACCAACACTTACAGTGCCCGCCGGGTTAAAATCAGCCTTGGGTTTGCCGCCGTCATCATTCTTTCCAACAAGGGCATTGCCATCCTTCTGGCCCAAATAAGCAAAGGTCAGCTTGGAATCAGCTGCCGTAACGCTGAAGACGTTGCCGTCAATAACAGCAACCTTGCCATTAAACAGCCCTGCCAGATCCCCGCCATCATATTCCTGCGCAGTGGTAACGCTGGACGCCTGTGTCAGCGAAATAGTGGCAGCCGTCTGGAAAGCATCTGTGCCGGCCGAGGTGGCATAGAACGAAACCGTTTTGCCGCCGATATTGCCGAGAGTAACGGTGTAGGACTGATCATTGGCGGTATCCGCATCCAGCTTGATCGTGAAGTCCTCAAGGTTAATGGCGAAGCCGGGCTCTTTGCTCGGTTTCAGGCCTTCAGGATTCGTGTGGCCGCTAATAGTTGTTACGGGCAGGCCAGCGGACAGGCCGTTCAAAGTGGTATTGCTGAGCGCATCAGCGGTGGTGATGGTCTTGAGGGAATTGTTCGCGGCCAAGGTGCCGTCCAGCAGCTTCGCGCCGTTGAAGTTGGCGCTCTTGGAAATGCGGTCGATTTCAGAAAGCAACTGATCGACCTCGCTCTGCAGCGCATTGCGCTCGGTGCTGGTGTAGGTGCCGTTGGCCGACTTGGTGGCAAGCTCCACCATGCGGTTGAGCATGTCGTGCACTTCGTTCAGGTTGCCCTCGGCGGTCTGGATCAGGCTGATGCCGTCCTGCGCGTTGGCGCTGGCGGTCTCAAGGCCAGTGATCTGGGCCTTCATCTTCTCGCTGATGGCGAGGCCGGCGGCGTCGTCGCCCGCGCGGTTGATCCGGTAACCAGAAGCCAGCTTCTCCAGGCTCTTGGCCACGGCGCTGTTGTTCATGCCCAGCTGACGATAGGCGTTGATCGCCATCGTATTGGTGCGTACTACCATACCCATAGTATTTTACCTCCATGTAATCGCGGCCGCGGGAACCCTCATTTTTGGCGGTTCCCTTGGGGCGCATCCTCCGCCCCGCAACGGCCTCTTGCACAGGGGCTTTTAAAAAATAATCCTGCCACCGCAAAAATTTTGCCAAACTCCGCCCTGGCGGGCGGTTTTTCGCTTATCTTTTCCCTTTGGAAAAACCAAAACCGCCCGCCGGGGCGCCTGTTTTGCCCCGCTTTGCCGGGGCCGGCGGATGGGGGTATGGGGGCCGCGGCCCCCATATTGGCCCGCTCCACACAGGGCCAAAACCGCCCGCCCGCGGCCTTTTGCGGCCGGTCGGCAGGCGGGCAATGTTTCCCTTATTTTTTCCCTTTGGCAACCGGCGCAAGGTGCGGTATAATATGTCCGATTAGCGAAGCCGAGCCGAAAGCGACGGCTGAGCTTAGCGGCATACATACCATATCCTTAACGAACACGAGACCATTGGGGCGAAGTGTGAGCTTAGTAATATGGTATAATATGTCCGATTAGCGAAGCCGAGCCGAAAGCGACGGCTGAGCTTAGCGG
>CAJTVI010000045.1:14720-22205 GCA_910579545.1 uncultured Oscillospiraceae bacterium
GGCATACATACCATATCCTTAACGAACACGAGACCATTGGGGCGAAGTGTGAGTTTAGTAATATGGTATAATAAAACCGGCCGGCATGCTTTGCCCCAAACAAAAAACCGCCCTCCAAGGGGCGGTGAGACAGAAACGCAAAGGCTTCAAAAATTTGGATCGCCCCACCCCGCTGCGCGGCGGGCGGGGCACTGTGCCGGCTCCAAAAACAAAATGGCCGTCCCCCGGCTGGCGGGGGCCCCGGCCAAAAGATATTGCAGCAGGAGGCGTTTTATTATGAAGGAATCCATCCATAAATATTTTCAGGTGGGCACCATCCAGTGGATGAGCTTTCCGCATACCCCGCCGCTGGATTCGCTGCGGGCCATCGCGCGGGACGATTTTTTTGACGCGGTGGAGGTCAAGGGCTACGGCAGCGCCGGGGCCAATGCCGAGGCCAGGGCCCTGCTGGCCCAAAGCCGGCTCAAGGTCTGCTATGGGGCGCAGCCCCGGCTGCTGGGCCCCGGCCTTAACCCCAACGCGCTGGATGAGCCGGCCCGGCAGGCGGCCGAAGATACCCTGCGCGAGGCCGTGGACGAGGCGGAGCTTCTGGGCGCGGACGGCATCGCCTTTTTGGCCGGGAAATGGGCCGAACCAACCAAAGAGCAGGCCTATGCCCAGCTGCTCAAAACCACCCGCAGCCTTTGCGGCTACGCGGCCGGCAAGGGCATGCGGGTGGAGCTGGAAGTGTTTGACTACGACATGGACAAGGCGGCGCTGATCGGCCCCGCGCCGCTGGCCGCCCGCTTTGCGGCCGACATGCGCACCACCCATCCCAACTTTGGCCTGCTGGTGGACCTGAGCCATTTCCCCACCACCTACGAGACCAGCCGGTTTGTGGTGCGCACCCTGCGGCCCTACATCACCCACTTCCATTTTGGCAATGCGGTGGTAAAGCCCGGCTGCGACGGCTACGGCGACCTGCACCCCCGGCTGGGCTACCCAAACAGCGCCAACGACATCCCCGAGCTGCTGGACTATCTGCGGGTGCTGCGGCAGGAGGGCTTTTTCGACCCCCAAAACCCCTATGTGCTCTCGATGGAGGTCACCCCCCGTCCCGGCGAGGACGAGCAGATCGTGCTGGCAAACACCAAGCGGGCCCTTACCCGCGCCTGGGCCCTGCTGGAGGACTGACCCGGCATTTTGCGCCTTCCGCGCTCTGCCTGCACAAAAAAGCGGTGCCGCCCGGCAAGGGGCGGCGCCGCTTTTTATCCTGGCCAAAACCTGTGTTTTACCCCTCCGGCTGCCCGCCCGCCAGGGCCAGAGCCCGGCTCAGGATGCGGTTTGCCGTTTCCTCCTTGGAGAGCAGCGGCAGCTCCTCGGCGCCGCCGGCCGTGATGATCGTCACCCGGTTGGTGTCCACCCCAAAGCCCGCGCCCTCGGTTTTAAGGCTGTTGGCGCAGATCATGTCCAGCCCCTTTTTTTCCAGCTTGGCCCGGCTGTTTTCCACAAGGTTTTGGGTCTCCATCGAAAACCCGCACAGCAGCTGCCCGGGCCGGCGGTGCTGGCCCAGATATTGCAGGATGTCCGGCGTGCGCCGCAGCGGCAGGCTCAGCTCGCCCTCCTTCTTTTTCAGCTTTTCGCCGCTTACCTCGGCGGGGGCGTAGTCGGCCACGGCGGCCGCCTTAAAGACAAAATCGGCCGCTTCGCTCTCGGCCTGCACCGCCCCGAACATCTCATCGGCCGAGCTCACCTCCACCACCCGCACAAAGGGCGGCGGGGCAATGGCGCAGGGCCCGCTCACCAGCACCACCTCGGCCCCCCGCAGCATGGCCATCCGGGCCAGGGCGTAGCCCATCTTGCCGGTGGAGTGGTTGGTCAA
Organism: uncultured Oscillospiraceae bacterium; assembly: GCA_910579545.1. GTDB lineage: Bacteria > Bacillota > Clostridia > Oscillospirales > Ruminococcaceae > UBA7177. The sequence continues at coordinate 16,582 of CAJTVI010000045.1, forward strand.
AAACCGCACCGGGTCCAGCGGCTCCCGGGTGGGGCCGGCGGTCACCAGCACCCGGCGGCCCGCAAGGTCGTGCGGCTGGCCGATCTGCCGCAAAACGTGCTGCACCAGCGTTTCGGGCTCGGGCATCTTGCCGGGACCCACCGCGCCGCAGGCCAGCCGGCCGCTGGCCGGCTCGATCACCTCCCAGCCGTACCGGCGCAGGGCGGCAAGGTTATCCTGGGTCACCGGGTTTTCGTACATGTTGGTGTTCATGGCCGGCGCGGCCAGCTTGGGGCAGCGGCAGGCCAGCACGGTGGTGGTAAGCATATCGTCGGCCAGGCCGTGGGCCAGCTTGGCGCACACGTTGGCGGTGGCCGGCGCGATCAGCACAAGGTCGGCCCGCTGAGCCAGCGCAATGTGCTCCACGCTGTGGGCAAAATTGCGGTCAAAGGTATCCACCATGGCGCGGTTGCCGGTAAGCTGTTCAAAGGTAAGCGGGGCAATAAACTTGGTGGCGTGCTCGGTCAAAATCACCTCCACCGAGGCGTGCAGCTTTACCAGCGCCGAGGCAAGCGCGGCGGCCTTGTAGGCGGCAATGCCCCCGGTCACCCCCAATAAAACGGTTTTTCCCTGCAGCATGGCGCGGCCCCTCCTTATACAATAGGCTACTGCCATTATAAGCAATTTGCCGCGGGGTGTAAAGCGGCGGTGCGTTTTGGGCGTGTCCAAACCGGTGAGGGATGACCGCCGGCCGGGTGCGTGAGAGCAATCTCTCAAGGCAACAGAACCCCTGCCCCGAAAGCCTTTCGAGATTCTCCCCCGCCCCCGGCCTCAGCACCCTAAAACTCTTTCGGCAGCGGCCGCCCCTGGCTTGCTTCCCCGGTTTGGCCGCCCCCCCTTTTTTTACGGCGCGGGCGTTCTTTTTTATTGCAATCCGCCCCGCGATACACTATAATAAACCCCGGAGGGCGGCCGCGGCTTTTCCGCCCCCGCCCTCACATCAATGCGCTGTATCCCGCACAGGCGGGAGCGGCAGCAGGAGGCAGAACAATGGTAAACGCACGCAAGCACGACACACACTGGATGGTCGGGGTGGCGCTGATGGCCGCCATCGTGGTCCTTTTGGCCAACACGCCGCTGGGGCTCATCCCGCTGCCCATCATCAAGGCCACCACCACCCACATCCCGGTCATTTTGGGGGCCATCCTGTTTGGTCCGCTGGCCGGCGGCATTTTGGGGGCGGTGTTCGGCATCTGCTCCATGGTCAACAACACCATCGCCCCGGCGGTGCTCTCCTTTGCCTTTTCGCCCTTTTTGGCGGTCAGCGCGTCCGGGGCGCTCAAGGCGGTCTGGGTGTCGGTGGGCTGCCGCGCTATGATCGGCATCGTGTCCGGCTGGCTCTGGCTCGCCCTTAAAAAGTTTGGCATTGCCGACCTTGCCGCCCTGCCCATCGTGGGCTTTGTGGGCTCCATGACCAACACCGTCTTTGTCATGGGCAGCATCTACTTTTTGCTGCGCCCCGAGTACGCGGCCGCCATGGGTGTGGCGGTGGACGCGGTGTTTGGGCTGGTCATGGGGGTCATCACCGGCTCCAGTGTGCTGGAGGCCCTTGTGGCGCTGGTGCTGGTCACCGCCATCGGCAAGGCGCTTTTGCAGGTGCGGGTCATGGCGGCGCGGCCCCGCCGGGCTTAAGGCCCAAAGCAGTTTCGGGGCCGCCCCTCAACGAGGGGCGGCCCCTTTGCGAATCTCAAACAGGGGGTACCACCCATGCTTTTGGCAATCGATATTGGCAACACCAACATTGTGATCGGCGGCATCCAGCCCGAAACCGACGAGATCCTCTTTCAGGTGCGCATCGCCACCGACGCCACCAAAACCTCCGACCAGTACGCGGTGGACATCAAAAACCTGCTCAGCCTCTCGGACATCCGTGTGCGGGACATCGACGGCTGCATTATTTCCTCGGTGGTGCCGCCGGTCTTCAACTCGGTGCACACCGGGGTGCGCAAGGTGGTGCGGCTCGAGCCGCTGGTGGTGGGCCCCGGGGTCAAAACCGGCCTGAACATCCTTACCGACAACCCCGCCGTGGTGGGCAGCGACCTGATCGTGGCGGCGGTGGCGGCCCTGCAAAGCTACGCCCCGCCCCTGATCCTGATCGACATGGGCACCGCCACCACCATGACCGTTGTGCTGGAAAACAACGCCTATGTGGGCGGGGTCATCATCCCCGGCATCCGCATCTCGGCCGAGGCGCTTTCCACCCGCGCGGCCCAGCTGCCCGGCATCCAGCTGGACCGCCCCCGCCGGGTGATCGGCAAAAACACGGTGGAATCCATGCGCAGCGGGGTGATGTACGGCACCGCCTGCATGCTGGACGGCATGATCGAGCGCATGGAGGAGGAGCTGGGCCGCACCGCCACCGTGGTGGCCACCGGCGGCATGGCGCAGTTTATCATCCCGCTCTGCCGCCGGCAGATGAACCTGGAGCACGACCTGCTGCTCAAAGGGCTTTCGGCCATCTACAAAAAGAACCAGCGCTCCCGCCCAAAGCCCTCCTGCCCGGAAGGGGAGTAGGCCGCCCGCGCCCTTATCCCTGTGCCGGCCGCTAAGGCCCGCGGCCCTGCACGCCCGGTGTGCCGCGGCCTTGTATCCCTGCGCCGGCCGCCCGGCGGTATCCCCGCCGCACCGCCCCCATATTTCCCCCAAAAGCGCCCTTTTTTCTGTAAAAGGGGCGCTTTTGCCTGCAAAAAGGTTACAAAAAAATATTTTTGGAAAAAGTGAGCAATTTGCCCTTTTCAAAAAGACTCTATGGTTAGAAGCACAATTAAAGGGCCCGGCGCGGGCAGCCAACAAAAAGCCGGCCCCGCCCCAAAACTTGTAAACCCCACAAAGAGCCGCAAAAAATACCGACAGATTGCATAAAAATAGCTTGCCGGGGCCGGTGCGGGTTGCATTCAGGAACGGTTCTGATATAATAGAGGTAAGCAGAAGATGGGGCGGGCGGCGCCTGCCCCGGCAGCTGCTGCCCGCCGGCGCGGGCCTTTTGCGCGCTTTTGCGCGTCCCATAACAAGAATTTTGGGCCCTGTGCCGCATCGGGGGAGGGAATAGCCGAATGACCGAAAAAGACCTTGCCCATCTCAAACGGATGGACCTGCTGGCCCTTTTGGTAGAGCAGGGCCGGGAGGCGGGCGAGCTGGCGTCGGCGCTGGACGAGACCCGCGCCGCGCTGGATGAGGCAAACCGGCTGGCCCAGCGCCTCAAGGACCGTCTGGACGAAAAGGATCTCCAGATCGGGCGGCTCAAAGAAAAACTCGACGAAAAGGATGCCCAGATCGAGCGGCTCAAGGCCCGGCTGGACCAAAAGGACGCCCAGATCGGCCAGCTTGCCGCCCAAATCGAGGACTTTACCTCCGGGCGCTACCTGGAAATGGAGGGCATCCACTCCCTTACCGACGTTTCGGGCCGGTTGGACCTGATGCTGCGCATGGCGCAGAAGGCGGTGGAGAAGTACATCCGCGACATTCAAAAACCGTCACAAACCCAGGGCGGCGAGACGAAGGAAGGAACCATACAGGCCCCATGACACAAAAAACGATCTACACAAAAAAAGACGGCTACCAGCCCGGCAGGGAGGCGTCCGGCGGCAAAAGCCCGCCCGCCGCACCCAAGGCCGCCCCGGCTGAAACGCCCGCCGCGCCCGCGGCCCCCTCGGCCGCGAAGGTCCTGGCCGACCCGCCCACCCTGGAGCAGCTGGAGCAGGAGCTTAAAAAAAGCCGCTACCGCGCCAATTTTAAGCAAACGCTGCGCAACACCCTTTTCAGCCTGATCGTGGTGGCGGCGGTCAGCGCCCTGGTGGCGGTGCTGCTGCTGCCGGTGCTGCAGATCCACGGCGCGTCCATGGCGCCCACCCTGCAGGAGGGCGACATCGTGGTATGCCTCAACGCGGGCGGCCACCGCCCGGGCGACCTCATCGCCTTTTACTACAACAACAACATCCTCATCAAGCGGGTCATCGCCTCCCCGGGCGACTGGGTCAACATCGATGAAAACGGCGTGGTAGCCGTAAACGGCGAGGTGCTCGCCGAGCCCTACATCTCCCAGCCCGCCCTTGGCAGCTGTGATATCAGCTTCCCCTACCAGGTGCCGGACGGCCGGTACTTCGTGCTGGGGGACCACCGCGAAACCAGCATCGACAGCCGCAGCTCGGTGATGGGCTGCATCAGCAAGGAAATGGTGATCGGCCGCGTGATGATGCGGGCCTGGCCCTTAAAAGACCTTCGCCTGTTTGGCAGAGAATAACCCCGGAGTTTGAGATCAGATACTCAAGGAAGGAGACGATACCATGGAATCTCCCATGAAGCAGGCCGCAAAGCTGCTGCAAAACAAAAAGGGCGGCTACCGCAAACTCGCGGTGTTCCTCTGCCTTGCACTGTTGGTTACCGCCGGTACCGTAACGGCCTTTGTGCTGCACGGCCAGGCGCAGGAGCATACCCGCCGGGTGCTGCAATGTACCGCGGTGCACCAGCACACCGAGGGCTGCTACCCGGAGGGCGACCCCAACGCCGAGCCGGTTTGCGGCCTGGCGGACTTTGTGGTACATACCCATAACGACCTGTGCTATAACGAGCAGGGTGAACTGGTCTGCGCCATCGAGGAGCTGGAGGCCCACACCCACAGCGAGGCGGACGGCTGCTACACCCGCCCGCTGATCTGCGGCCTTGAGGAAATTGCTGCCCACGCCCATACGGCCGACTGCTACGCCGAGGCCGACAAGGAGCTTGTCTGCGGCGAGGAGGAGCGCGAGCCGGTAGAGGCCGTGGAGGGCCACGCCCACACCGACGCCTGCTACGAGGCCCCCCTCATCTGCGGCGAGGAAGAGCGCCCGGCGGTGGAAGCCGTTGCGGCGGTGGAAGGCGACCCCGGCCACACCCACAGCGAGGGCTGCTATAACGAAAACGGCGAACTGATTTGCAGCGAGGAGGAGCGCCCGGCGGTGGAAGCCGTCGCGGCGGTCGAGGGCGACCCCGGCCACACCCACACCGAGGCCTGCTACGGTGAGCCGGTGCTCATCTGCGGCAAGGAGGAAGCCGAGCCGGTCGAGGGCGACCCCGGCCACACCCATACCGCCGAGTGCTATACCATCAAAGAGGGCGCGCTGCCCGCCTGCGGCCTGGAGGAGACCGAGGGCCACGCCCACACCGACGCCTGCTATGGCGAGCCGGAGCTCACCTGCAAAAAGCCCGAGATCGAACTGCACACCCACGCCGACGAATGCTACGAGACCCGCACCGTTACGGTGGACGGCGAGGAGGTCGAAGAAAAGGTACTGGTCTGCGGCAAGCTGCAGATCGAGGAGCACGCCCACACCGAGGAAGGCTGCTTTATCATCGAGACCCTTACCCCCGAGGAGGTAGAGCAGCTCGAAACCGAAACCAAACAGCCCGACGTGGTCGAGCTGCAGCAGGTGTACGAGGATGAAAACATCCGCGTTACCGTGGATTACGACAGCACCGCCCTGCTGCCCGAGGACGCGGCCGTCCAGCTGGTAAGCGCCGATACCCCCCAGCCGGTGCTGGATGCAAGCCAGATGGTGGTGCCCGAGGCCCCGGCCGAACCCGCCGGGGATGAACCCGCCGGCAGTGAG